>JAEEPS010000145.1 GCA_016284875.1 Salinivirgaceae bacterium
TCGGGCGATGCCAGATGGCGGTCAACCAGCGTAAAACTGCCCGCACCGCTGTTGCCGCCTTTGCCTAACGCGTTGATTGCCAGATTGCGGAACCCAACGGGGTCGTAGGGCACAAGGTAACTGTAGGCCAGTTCGTCGCCCGACATTATCAGCGCCAGATTCTCGTCCATTTGCCGTTCAATGTTCTCTTTGCCCAGCATTGAGTCGATGACCGTGTAGTAGGTCGAATCGATGAACACGGGCACATTTTCAACGGCAAACGTGGCGGCGTTCATAATCATTTCGTCGTCAATCCGATAGAACAGGTCGCGGACGTCGTTGTCGGCGGCGTCGTGCTCAAGCAGCGAGTCGGCAAACTCGTCGCAAGCCTCAAAAAGTTCGTCGATGGCCGTGCTGTCGTTGTTGGCCACAAACTGTACAAAAATGCGGTCTTTTATCTGCAACTGACTGAAAACCAGCCCTTCCGATTTCGACGGGTCGACGCCAGGCAGCAGTTTCGAGATGTCCTCTTCATATTCCATTCGGCTGCCCACAAGCGCAAAAACGCTGAAACTCAACAACATTGCCGCGTACATTACCACGCGGTGATTCTTGAAAAACCGATATATGCTGATTGTCAGATTTGTCATTGCTGTTCAGGAATTAAAAGTCCTTTGAATGTGATGTAAGTTGTTGATTCATTGAATATTGATGCGATAGTCTGCCAGCCGTCGGCCGTCTCTTCGGTTTTCACCGAAACGGTGAGTTCGGGCGTGCCGTCGGGTGTAATCATTGCGGGCATTTTGCATTGTGCCATTGTCTTGATTGTCAGTTCTTTGCCCACAATCCGCTCGGCGCATTCCTTCATAATCTGCAAGTTGCAAACGCCAGGCGACACCGCCTTCTCGGGGAAGTGCCCCTTGTAAATCTCGTGTCCGCCATTCAGCCTGATGCGGAAAAGCGTTGCGCCGCTTTCACTGTCGGTGCTTTGCGATGTTATTGTGTAATAGTCTTTTAGAAGCATTTTGCTAAAGGTTTAGATGTTTAGAGTTTAGGAGTTTAGTTTTTTGCTCAAAAATCCAATTTAAAGAAAAAAGCCCAAATCACTGAATTCGGGCTGTATCAAACAACACGGCAAATGTATGGATTAAAATTGTTTGCGCAAAAAGGATTTTGTTTGGCGGTAAGTAGGGTGGAATTTCAGTTTTTTTAGTATAATTGCGAACGAAACAATAGTAGAATAAAATGTCATACAGTGAGTTAGCACAATTGGAACTGATGGATGCCTTGAACAATATCAGCACTGAAGCCGAATTGAATGAGTTCAAGGATATGGTGGCGCTATTTTTTGCACAAAAGGCACAAAAGGCAATTGACGCGATGTGGGACAATGGCGAAATCGATGAGAACACCATAAACCAGTGGGGCAACGAACATATGCGCACCCCTTACCGCTATGCGACGCGTCGTTCTTGATACAAACTGCCTGTTGCAGTCACTTCCGACACGAAGCCCATACCATAAAATTTGGTCAGAAATATTGCGTGGGCATATTTGCTTGTGTGTCAATACCGAAATACTGAACGAGTACGAAGAAATTCTTGCCGCAAAAACCTCATACGAGATAGCGCATAATGTGGTTGAAGCCATAGCCCGCCTGCATACTACTGTTTTTCAGGATGTTTACATTCATTTTGGTCTGATAAAGCACGATGCTGATGACAATAAATTTGTTGATTGTGCCGTGGCTGCCAATGCCGAATACATTGTTTCAAACGATTCTCACTTCAACGTTCTCAAAGAGATAGATTGGCCCAAAGTGGATGTGATTACCATAGATGAATTTGCGATACAGATAGTAGCAGGTAGTTGAATTAGATAATCTTTTAATCACCTATCCATAAACAGTTTAATACTGCATTCGGCAACAGTTTGGCCGTCGACGGTTGAGCGGGCGCTCATAAGCAGTACGTTCATCACTTCCTGAACAATGGCGATTCGGGTTTCAATCATCGAGCCGACAGCGGGCAACGAGTTGATTGTCAGTTTTTTGATTTCGCCAATGAAGCCTAAAACCACTTTCTCGCCCGACTGTAGGGCGTTGTATCCTGCAAAGGCTGCCGCCGATTGTGCAATGTGCTCAATCAGGCCAGGTTCGGTCAGGTGGTTGTTTTTGCAGAAGATATTGTCGGCCAGAATTTTAAGCCCCGTTTCGGCTTCGGTTTCGGTAGCGCCGAAAAAGTGGCTGACCATCATAATTGGTGCGCGCTGCGGAATAAGCCGCTCAATTTCGGCACCTTGATAAATGGCTTCTCTCATCGGCTTTGATATTTGAAAATGAATTGGTTATGCCACAAGAAAAACGAAAGCACGGAAGAAATCGTTCCGTGTTTTTCGTCTTTTCGGTGGTCGGGAAGGGCGGGGTGGCTTATTTCGCCATCCGCTCGAAAACGAAGTCGTAGAGCAGCCCGAAAGTCTTGACGCTTGCCAGTTCGGTGCCTTTGATTTTCACGCCGAATTCTTCCTCAATGAGCGCAACCATATCGACAAGGCTCAAACTGTCGAGATTGAGTGTCGATTTAATGTCGGCATCGGGGGTGATAACGCTTTGTTCAACTTCGAATTCATCAGCCAAAACTTGGTTGATTTTTGCGATAAGTTCTTGTTTTTCCATATTTTATATTTTTAGTTATAAGTTTTTCAAGTTTAAAGTTTAACAAGTTTAAAGTTTAGCGCTTTGCTGTTGATAATGTTTGGTTTATGAGTCATCTCAACAATCTCAACCTTCTAAACTTTTCTCAACATTCTTCTTTACTCTTTACACATTACTCAGTTTTAATTCTTCAACGCGTTCAGCATATAGTCGTACAACTGCGAGAAAACCTTCATATGCGCGTATTCGCCCGACGGGATTTTCACGCCAAACTCGTATTCAATTACCGCAATCATATCCACTGCATCCAAACTGTTCAGCATCAGTGTCTCTTTAATGTTTGCTTCAGGCTTAATCTTCGCCACGTCAACCTCAAATTCCTGAGCCAGAATATCGTTAAGTTTACTTATTAGTTCTGTACTTTCCATCGATTTTTATCAGTTATTCACGCATTCAATCCTTCAGTCCTTCATCCCGATAGCTATCGGGACTTCAATCCTTCAATCAATGTTTCTGACAATCAGCGTTGCGTTGGTTCCGCCAAAGCCGAACGAGTTCGACAGGAACGTGTTGAATTTCTTTTCGATACGCTTGTCGGGAATCAGCAGTTTAGCTGAGTCCTCGTCGGGATTTTCAAAGTTGATATTGGCGGCAATGAAGTCGTTTTTCATCATCAGCATCGAGTAGATGACCTCGCTTGCGCCAGCCATCCACATTTCGTGGCCAGTCTGCGATTTGGTCGAAGTTACCTCAATGCGGCGGTCGCCGAAGACATTGTAGATGGCCTTAGCCTCTTGTGCGTCGCCAACGGGCGTCGAAGTGGCGTGGGCGTTGATGTAGCCGATTTCGTCGATGTTGATTCCCGCCAGGCGGATAGCCATTTCGAGCGAAGCCGTCGGGCCAGCCACGTTGGGTGTCGAAATGTGGTCGCCGTTCGACGAGAAGCCGTAACTCAGCACCTCGGCCAGAATGGGTGCGCCGCGCTTCACGGCGTGTTCATATTCCTCGATAATCACCGTTGCCGCGCCGCCGCCAGGAACCAGTCCGTCGCGGTCGCGGTCGAATGGGCGCGAAGCCC
>JAEEPS010000146.1 GCA_016284875.1 Salinivirgaceae bacterium
GCTTGTATTGGCACGTAGAACGCGCTGGCGGGAATCTTCACTTCGGGATAGATTAGTTCGTATTTCTCGCCGTCATCGAACTGGTTGCCCCACTCGTCGGTGTAGGTCAGCCAATCGATTGTGATTTGGTCTTCGTCAATCGGCGCTTTGAACGGCGCCACGGCCAATGTCTGCGGCATTCCTGTGACCGAAGTCAGATAGCCGTCGGTTGTAACATCATAGAGCACAAGCAGATAGCCGTTGCCCATATCGGTAGCCTTGTAGCGCGTCTGGCGCTTGCCGTGGCCGTACGACGGGTGGCAGTAAAGGCAGCCGTTGCGCACCATCAGCGGGCCCAAGCCCTTGAAAGCGCTGTTGGTGTCTTGTGTGAAATCGCGCTCAAAAAAGTACTCGCCCAATTTGAACGCTTGCGCGAAATTGCCTGTGTTGCAGGCAGGTGTGGGCTGTTCGTAGGCCGACGCGCCCGCGTTGAAAACCGTTCCCAAACGGCCGCCCGCATAGTACTCTTCGCTATCGACGGGCACAGGTGTCGGCTCGTCTTCGCCATTGTCGCGGCAGCCAATCAAAACTGTCGTTGCTGCCAATGCAAGTGTCAATAAATCAAGGTGTTTCATATTCAGATAAATTTAGGTTTCATTATGCGCGACAAGCACCAACGGTTTTCCCGTGGTGCCCATCGCATTCGACTTTAAAATCAATATAAATTCTTGGCTTTACATTTTTAGTGGATTGGTTAATCGGTGAACTGGTGAATTGTTGAACTGAAACTCAATCAATTAACCGATTCACCGATTATCCGATTCAACATTATTCAATCTTTCCCTTCAGTGCGTCAAGAGCCTCGTCCAAATCCTCGAGCGCCTTAATGGCCTCGCCTGCCGAAGCATCGGTGTAGTTGAGCACGAACGGACGTTTCATTTTGTTAACCTTGTCGAGAGCGGTCTCGAGAGCCGACATTACAGCGTTGGCCTCGCTTGCCGCAACGCTTTGCAGATAGGCCATCAGCGACTTCTCGGCTGGCACTGCGCCCGAAACGCTCAAACCGCCGTAAAGTGCGTGTTTACAACTCATTACGTTGTCGTAGAAGTCCTGAATCGAGTTTTGTGCGTTAGGCGATTCAATGTAGTTCGCATCCTCGCCTGTGTGCGGTGCGCCGATTTTCGAGTGAGCCACCTCGTCGATAATGTCCTGGCAGCCCTCAATTATTTGAATGGCAGCCAATTCGACGGTTTTCCAACGCGAGCCTGCGTTTCCTGCAGTGCGGAATTCCTCGCCGAAGAAATCTTCGGGTTCCATTTCGTTGTCTTCCAAAACTTTAGCCTTTGCAGCCGTTACATTTTCAGTTCCTGCCCACGCAGCCTCAAGACGGCAGGCCGAAAGGAACAAATCGGCGGCCACAGCCTGGCAGTAGTAAACCTCGTCGGCGGTCAGGTCGGCAGCGGCGCGCGGCTGTCCGTTGCGGAAAATCACATACTCAAGTGCGTGAAAACCTGTCAGATTCTGGCCTGTGGCAACGTTCTGGTCAATCACTGCGGCGTCGTCCTCGCTGGTGGCAGGGTGGTACTTGCTCATCAGGTTGTCGAACACCGTGACATCGAACGGCCAAGTGTCGATATGCGGGTCGATTCCGTAGCCCGAAGCCGCACCGAACAAAAATGCCTCTGACCATTCCCAATACTGACGCGAAGTCTTCCATAAATCGCAGACAGTCTTTAATTTGGCATCGCTCTTGTCGGCAGCGAAAGCATCAATGGCGTCCTGCATTTTTGCACACTCATCGGCCAATCCCTTGTAAGTTGGGATAACCGTCTGGTTTACAAACATTTCGTTCGCCGTTTGCAACTCGCTGTTCAGTTTGTTGTCATCTTCTTCATCGTCTTTGCAGGCCACAAACACCGTTGCAACCATCGCCAAAGCAATAATACTTCTGAATTTCTGTTTCATTTTTCTTTTGTTTTTAAATTATTGATAATTAAATGTTTAGTCGCCTCGCTGTTTAGAAGGTTTAGTCGCTTCGCTGTTTAGAAATTCTCAACCTTCTCAACTTTCTCAACCTTTATTTAAACCACCCGCAATACGCCACGCCCACCGAAACCGACGGCTCATTGTTGTATGGCGATTGGTAGAATCTTTCGGAATATTCGGCTTTCACAACAATCTCGGGCAGCGGGAAGTAGTTCACACCCAATGCGATACGTTGCTTGCCGCACCATTCGTAGGCGGCGGCGTTGGTGCCTTTCAGCATCGAGTCGTACCACTCATACCGTCCGAACAGGATAAGTTTCTGATTTTCATTCGCAAAGCGACCGATATGGCCTAAAACATTGTAGCCGATTTCGCCACCCGCTGTGGCGGCATCGCTGGCCACGGGCTGGTGCTTGCTGGGGCTGCCATCCTGCCCGACGTGTGTGGGGAAGTTCTTGTTGAAGGCCGTAATTTGGTCAGCATCAGACAAATGCGCCCACAGAGCGTTGCCGCGAACGGTCAGATTGGCGGTGCGGTACTGAAAATCGAAAGTGCCAATGGCGAGCGCGCCCTCAACACCGTCGTACTTCGCGCCAATGCTTTTCTGCGTGTTGCGGAAAGTGAGTCCGTAGTAGCCGCTCACCGACAGCCGCAAGCCCGCAACCGACTGATTGTCAACGCGTGCCGCAACTGCGTATTTGTTTGCAATCTTAAACTCGTAGGGGCTGCCCGCGCCGTATTTCACAAAACAGTCGGCGCCAAAACGCTCGGCATCCAATCCCGACAGAAACTGCGCCTCGTAGCGCCAACCGTCGGCTTTGCCCCAAACGCTCACGCCTGTCTGGTGCCACGTGCAGGGAAGCATAGCGCTCTCACCTTCAGGACGATAGACGGTGAAAAACTCAATCGGCATATGGTGCTGATTCACGGCGCCCACAGGCACAACCAACTCACCGACGCGAATGTTCAGCGCCTTGCCGAAACTCTTCTGCAACCAAAACTGCTCGAGCGCAACCTCGCCGCCGCGCTCAATCTCGGCCTCGTACTCACCCGACTCGTCGGCGTCAATCTCAACTGCCGACTCGGTTCCGCCGTGCTCAAACTCAATTTCAGAGCCCATCGTCCAACCGCGGCCGAAGTCGTAGCCAATGTTGAGCACCACGTGCGGCAGGTCGAACTGCCCGTGGCTGCCGTCGTCTTTGTGCTGCTCGGGGAAGCGGTAGCGGTTGAAATGGTCGCTGTAGAAATTGCGCGTCATCACCGCCTCGCCGTACCCGCCAATGGTCAGGCGGCTGAAAGGTTTTGCGGCGGTGGTGTCCTGCGCTTGTGCCGTGCCAACCGTCAGAACGGCGGCCACGGCCATTATCATTGTTTTGTTTGTCATCATCATTTTGCCGAACAACGTTCTTTTTTTCGACTGCAAATTTGATGACGCCGCGCTTGGCGGTCAATCCCCACTAATTGCCATTTTGGTAGGGCGGCAATCATAACAAATGATGATAGGGTGGTGGAATTATTAATTATTATTGGTATGCTGATTTTGGCTCTAATCCCCCGCAATCACCACTTTGCGCCCGCACAAATCCCCACTAATTGGGATTGACGCAGCCGACAAGCCGCCGTTACTTTGCGGCATAATAATTCTAAAATCTAGCAAAATGGAAAGAAAAACAAAAATCGTCGCGCTGTGGACGCTCACCCTTGCGGGATTCCTGGCGCACTCGCTTACCGACGCAATG
>JAEEPS010000069.1 GCA_016284875.1 Salinivirgaceae bacterium
AGCAAGGTTCAACAAAAAGACAACGACGCTACACGTAACGCAAGTGCTGCCTGCTTGAGCGTTTTGGCAGAGCAGGTTCCAAATATGATTTGCGCATCGGCCGACTTGTCGAACTCTGACAAGACCGACGGCTTCCTGAAGAAGACCACAGCCTTCACCAAAGGTGACTTCTCGGGCGCATTCTTCCAGGCTGGTGTTGCCGAGTTGACAATGGCTTGCTGCTGCATTGGTATGGCTCTGCACGGCGGCGTTATCCCGGCTTGCGGAACATTCTTCGTATTCTCTGACTATATGAAACCGGCTGTCCGTATGGCTGCCTTGATGCAACTTCCTGTTAAGTTCATCTGGACACACGACGCATTCCGCGTTGGCGAGGACGGCCCAACCCACGAGCCAGTGGAGCAAGAGGCTCAAATCCGCCTTATGGAGAAACTGAAAAACCACAAAGGCCAGAACTCAATGCTGGTTCTTCGCCCGGCCGACGCACAAGAGACCACAGCCGCTTGGAAACTTGCAATGGAGAACACTGCAACTCCGACCGCTTTGATTCTCTCTCGTCAGAATATCAACAACCTGCCAGCCGGAAACGACTACTCGCAGGCTGCCAAAGGCGCTTACATTGTTGCCGGAAGCGACAACAATCCTGACGTTATCCTGGTTGCCAGCGGTTCTGAAGTTTCTACTTTGGTTGCCGGTGCCGAACTCATCCGCAAAGACGGCAAGAAAGTTCGCATTGTGAGCGTTCCGTCGGAAGGCTTGTTCCGCAGCCAGAGCAAAGACTATCAGAAGAGCATTCTGCCTGCAGGCGTTAAGAAATTCGGCTTGACTGCTGGTCTGCCAGTGAACCTGCAAGGTCTGGTTCCGGAAAGCGAAGGCGCTGTCTGGGGCTTGGAGAGTTTCGGTTTCTCGGCACCTTACAAAGTGCTTGACGAGAAACTCGGCTTCACTGCAGAGAATGTTTACAATCAGGTAAAGAAACTGTTCTAATTGAACTGTAAACTGATAAATGAAAAAGCCCCGCCAACTGGCGGGGCTTTTTTATTATTCATAGGTGATTGATTCATTGAAACAAAAAAGCCGCAACGAATTTAACTTCAGTTGCGGCTTTAAGGTTATTATCTTGCTAAATATCAATTCTTTTTGCAAGCGCGGTTGGCATCTTTGATGAACAACTCCAAAGCGGCAGGCATTGACGGAGCCTCGGGCAGCGGAGCCTTGATGTCGAGTCGCAAATGAGCATCTTCAACGGCTTTGGCTGTTGTTGGGCCAAATGCGGCAATCTTAATCTCATTCTGCTCAAAATCAGGGAAGTTCGTCTTTAACGACTTAATACCCTCAGGGCTGAAGAAGCACATCACATCGTAGTTCTGGTCGGCAATGTCCGACATGTCAGTTGCCACTGTTTGATACAGAATGGCAAGCGTGTGGTCGATTTTGTGTGCCTGGAGTTTTTCAAGAACCTCGGGTTTGTACTTGTCCGACGATGGGAGCAGGAATTTGTCCTCGCGGTGCTTGTCGATGAGCGACAGAAGTTCATCGAACTTGCCGTTCTGGGCAAAGAATATCTTGCGTTTACGATAGGTGATGTATTTCTGAAGATAGAGGGCGACAGCCTCGGTAATGCAGAAATACTTCATGTCGTCGGGCAATGTGACACGGGTTTCATCACAAATTCTAAACAAGTGGTCAATGGCGTTTTTGCTTGTGAAAATCACGGCTGTGTGGTCAAGGATGTTTATGCGTTCCTTGCGGAAATCCTTGGCTTCCACCGGTTTGACTGTAATGAACGGTCTGAAATCTATTTTCAGATTGTACTTTTCGGCCAAATCGAAATACGGCGACTTTTCGGTCGTTGGTTTTGGTTGCGATACCAAAATTTTCTTAATTTTCAACTTGCTCGGTTTTTAGTTAGACATCTACCTTAACCCATTCTATAACAAATATTTCAGCACATACTTATATACAGTCAGAAGGGGTAAGATTTCAAGGGCGCAAAGATAGAAAAACAAATAAAATATCGAAACACCTTTTCGCAGACAAATTCGAAATCCGCGGAACAGTGTCAGGATATACATCAATACGAATGCTGCCAAACCTGCCCATATCAGTTTCTCAGTAACAAAATCGGGAACAAACGGAATGACTGCAATCAGAGGCAGCAGGATGAGTCCGTAAATCTTGCAATAAAGATATATGGAGAAGTTGTAGTAGCCGAACGATTCAGTGTCGAACACAAAATCGAGGAATTTCAGTATAATGGTTCGTACCGAGTAAACGGCGAAGAAGGAGAGCATGCATGCGCCGAACAGTTTCAGCCCCGAATAGTCGTCGAAATTGAAACCAAAGAAGTTCAGACACTGGCATGAGAACAAACTTATATTGATGTAGAACAATATGTTAAGCAGAAAGAATACCCGCGACCTCACCGCATTTGATTCGGTATAGGTGCGGTTGGCGGCGAAAAAGTTGGCTGCCGATTGAAACGCCATGCCCACATATTTGCCGTAAATCATTCTAATCCAAGCAAAAAACAAAAACGACGCGATGATGACGCCAATCATCCAATCGGTGTCGGTTGTTGATTTGTCGAGTGAGAAGCCATAGGTTTTCCGCATCAACGGCTTGCCTTCCTTCTCCTCATAGATTTTATATGTGGCCTCCTGTTTTGGAGCGGTGTCAACAATGATTGTGGTGTCGGCGGTGGTCACGGTATCGGCAACTGCCAGAGTATCAGCGGCAATGCTGATGCTGTCGGCTGCTGGAATGGTGTCGGTGGAAATGGCTTCAGAAGGTTTTCCTTCGGCTAGGACTTCCGATTCGGGAGTTGACTTTGCCTGCCTCAGCACCTCGGTGTTGCTCTGCTTTGCGGCCATCGAAAAACGCTGTGGTTCAACGGCTTGAATTGCCTCAGTATCGCTGCTGACTGGCTCAATCGGATTCAGACGCAGATGCGATATGAGCGATTCGTCGTTGGTGATGACAAACTCGCCATTGAGTACGTCGTAAACTGGGTGGCTGATTGAGTCGTTCTCAGGAATGTATGGCACAGTTTTGATGACTGGAGCCACGGGTTTCCGAGCCTGTATGCGGCTTGAATCGACACGAAACGCGTCGGCTCCGCCAAAGTCGAGCGTGGTTCGTGACAGTATTAGCGTTCCTATCTGTGCTGTCGAATCGGCCTGGATACCACTGTTTTGCGAAACTTCCATCAAACGGTTCAATTATGGAGCAGATTTAACGGTTGCAAAATTATAAAATAGTATGGATTTGAAAGGTTTGGACAGAGAAAAACCTCATTGATGGGCAAAAAAAAAGAGGGAGAAAAAGAATTGTTTCCCCCTCTTTGATGGTTAAAACCAAATATTAATTAATGCTCATATTAATTAATGCTCATAGGCATCAGCAACATCAGCACATCTTCATCAACCGACGACTGGTCGAGAGGAATGAATGTGCCGGGTTTTGTTGAGTCAGAAAGGTTGATAACCACTTCATTGCCATTGAGATTCGACAGAATTTCAATCAAATATGTTGAGCAGAATCCAATTTCCATATCCTCTCCCTCATATTGGCATTTCACGCGCTCGTGCGCCGAGATTGAGAAGTCGATATCCTGAGCCGAAACGGTGAGTTGGTTTGCTGTTATTGACAATTTGATGAGGTTGCTTGCCTGGTTTGAGAAAATTGACACACGGCGCAGGCAATTGCAGAGACCGAGACGGTCAATGGTGAGTTTGCGCGGAACATCGACAGGAATAACTGCTTGATAATTAGGATATGTACCTTCAATCAAACGGCAAATCAGTTTGTACTCATTAAACTCAATAACCGCTTCCTGCTTGTTGAACGAGAGTTGAACTTGAGCATCGCTTTTCGGCAAGATGTTTTTAAGCAGGTTGGCGGGTTTCTGCGGAAGAATGAACGAACTATCGCCTTCAGTTTGGACATCGGTGCGGCCGTAGCAAACCAGTTTGTGTGCGTCGGTGGCAACGAATTTTATTTTCCCTTGTGATATTTCCACAAAAATGCCTGTCAGTATCGGGCGGATATCGTCGGCCATGGCGGCAAAAAGAGTTTTCGACACGCCTTGCAGCAAAGTGTCGGTCGACATGCGGATCACGCTGACGTTGTCGTGTAATTCATTTGCTAGCGGGAAATCGGCTCCGTCTTGGCCAAGCACACTGAACTTACCATTCTCTGATACTATATCAAC
Organism: Salinivirgaceae bacterium; assembly: GCA_016284875.1. GTDB lineage: Bacteria > Bacteroidota > Bacteroidia > Bacteroidales > SZUA-534 > RUG13583. Next base: position 4,214 of record JAEEPS010000069.1, read on the forward strand.
ATTGTGAGTACCATTATTGATGTTGAATGTAAGCGGCTGGTCAGGAAATTCCTTCAGAATGTTGGTCAAACGTTTGGCGTCGATGGCAATGACACCATCGTCAGAAGCATTTTCAACATCTATTGAGGTAATCATTGTTGTTTCAATGTCGGATGCTGTGATTGTCAACTTGCTGCCTTCGAGTTTGAACAAAAAATTGTTAAGGATTTCCATTGTGTTTTTCGAACTGATTACACGGCTGACAGCCTGCAAATGGTTCAAAAGTTGCGTGCTTGATACAATAAAGTTCATTTTAACAGATTTTTAGATTAGTGAGGATATAAATATCCTTTGCGCCCAAAATTATAAAAATAGTTTAGAGAAACGAACAAATATTGGGATTTGTGAAACGTGAAAAATAATCTGATTAAGCATAATTCGCTGTTACAAACAAAAAACCGCAACCAGGAAAAATCTCCATGATTGCGGTTTTTGTATGTTATCGGCCTAACCTTAACGGCGTTCCAGATTTCTGACAGCGGTTGGCGTCATGCCGCCGCTGTAGATGGTGTACATCTCGGTGAACACAGCGTTCAACTTGTTGTACAGTTCGGTCTGCTGGTAGGTTTGCAGAGTTTCGAGAATCCACTGCGCATTCACCATGCACATCTGGCGCTTGCTGTCGTTCGATGCGTAGAACGGTGCGGGCAGTTTACCATAGTAGAGCAGGTCGTTGTAGGCGGTGTTGAAGATGTCGGTTGCAATCTCGCCAGCCTGCGGATAGTTGCACTCAAACAGCGCGTCGACGAACTTCGAGTCGTAATAGGTCAAACGCACTTTCTCAACAGGCAGAACCTCAAAGCAGCGTTTGATAACCTCCTGGGCCTTGTCGGTTTTGCCCTCTTGCTGAAGGGCGATGGCCAAACGGCCGAAGTTGTTGCGCAACTTCACAATCTGCAGGGTGCGGCGGATGTTCTCATCGAGATAAACCTTCGGGTCGCCCATGTTGCCCCAGCGGAACTTGTTCATCATGTTGTCGTAGAGCACATCGGTGTCGATGCGGCCAACGCTCATCATGTCGTACTTGGTCTTGATGGGCACAAGGCGGTAGGCAAAGCCCTCGCACTGGAAATAGTCGCGCAGGTTGGTGTCGTTGCCTGGACCAACCGATACAAAGTAAATCGGGCGCTCCCAGTTGGCATTGGCCACAAGGTCGAGAATCATCAGGTCGTTCTTCAGAATGTAGCGCGACGTCAGACTCCAGTTCATCTCATCGACAATCAAGTCGGCATCTTTCTCCTTCACAGCGCCAGTGGCCAGAACCTTCTCCTTGTCGATGGTCATCTTCAATTTCTTTGTCGGGAAGTAGTCGATGGTCTCGTTGTAGTTGGTTGTCAGGCGCGTCTGCGGGTTGTCGCTCTTGATGAAGTTGATGACTTCCTTCAGTTCTTGTGCATCTTTAATCTTGTCATATACAGGCAGTTGGTCGCGCGTACCAGTCTCATATTGACTGTGCGTCATGCTGAACGGCACAGGCTCGCTATCGTAGTATTTCGACTTCATTTGGTCGATGTACCAGTCGGTGATGAGGTAGGGCAGGCAGATGACGCGCACGTCGGTGCGGACACCCTCAACCTCCTGAATGTACCACAAGGGGAAGGTGTCGTTGTCGCCGTTGGTGAAGATGATGGCGTTCGGCTCGCACGATTGTAGGTAGTTCCAGGCCACATCGTGGCAGATGTAGCGGTTGCTGCGGTCGTGGTCGTCCCAGTTCTGGGCGCACATAATACCAGGAATGAACAGGCAAATGCCCGTTGCCACGGCTGCCGACGGCACTTCCTTCGTCACCTTGTTCAGCCACTCGTAAACGGCCATCACGCCAAGTCCAATCCAAACGGCGAAAGCGTAGAACGAGCCAGCGTAGGCATAGTCACGCTCACGCGGCTGGCGCGGATACTGGTTCAGATAGACCACAATGGCCAGACCAGTGAGGACGAAGAGCGCCATCACCACCCAGAAGTTCTTCTTGTCGCGCTTGAGTTGATAGAAAAGTCCTATCAAGCCCAAGATGAGCGGCAGGAAGTAGTATTTGTTGGTGGCACGGTTGTTGGCGTATTCCGACGGCAGGTTGTCTTGCGGGCCGAGGCGCATCTCATCGAGGAACTTGATGCCGCTAATCCAGTTGCCGCTCATGTTGTCGCCATCGCCTTGAATATCGTTCTGGCGGCCAACAAAGTTCCACATGAAGTAGCGGAAATACATGAATCCGCACTGATAGCGCAGGAAGTAGCGCAGGTTCTCGCCGAAGGTCGGCTTCACCATTGTCTCCATCTCGCCCTGATTGTTGCGGACTTTCACCTTGCGGCCCTTGATGTTGCCCCAGTATTTGTAGTCCTCAACGTGTTCTTGCTTGCTGCTCCACATTCGCGGGAAGATGGTGCACATGGCCTTATTATAGTTGTACTCGATTTTGTCGTTACCCTCAACATATTTGCCGTCCTTCTGCACCCAGGTTTTGCCAGTGTGCTTGTAGGGATCGTCGAGGTTGACGGGCGCATTGTAGTACTGACCGTAGATGAGCGGGCAACTGCCGTACTGGTCGCGGTTCAGATAACTCAACAGCGAGTAAGCGTCTTCAGGGTCGTTCTGGTCGATGGGCGGAGTTGCCAGCGAACGAATGACAATGGTTGCATACGAGCCGTAGCCGATGAGCAACATTGCCACCGACAGTAGAACGGTGTTCCATACAGGCTTGTTGTTCTTTTGGGTGTAGATGATGCCCCAGGTGAACAGTCCTGCCAGCAGCACAATCATGAACAGAAGGCCGCTGTTGTAGCCCAGACCGAAGCCGTTGACAAAGATGCGGTCGAAGAAGAAGCCGAGTTTCACAACGCCAGGTATGATGCCCCACATGGCGCCGCCCAAAATAACACACGACACAAGCAGAGCCACAATCACGCCCTTCGGAGTGACGGTGCTGTTCTTCTTGAAATAGTAAACCAGCGCAATGGCAGGAATGGTCAGCAGGTTAAGCAGATGGACGCCAATCGAAATGCCTATCGTATAAGCGATTAGCACCAGCCAGCGGTTGCTGTATTTCTCGTCGGCCACATCGCTCCATTTCAGAATGGCCCAGAACACAAAGGCCGTCAGCAGCGACGACGATGCGTAAACTTCGCCCTCGACAGCCGAGAACCAGAATGTGTCAGAGAATGTGTAGGCCAGCGAGCCGATGAAGGCGCTGCCCAGGATTGCAATCTGCCAGCCAAGCGATAGTTCGTCGGCGTTCTTGCGGGTCAGGCGGCGGCCCAGATGGGTGATGGTCCAGAACAGGAACAGGATGGTTCCGCCCGAAGCCAAAGCCGACATAATGTTGGCCCACATTGCCACTTTAGTCACGTCGCCACCGGCAAAGTTGCTGAAGAATCGCGTCATCAGCATAAAGAACGGTGCGCCAGGGGGGTGTCCCACTTCGAGTTTGTAGCCCGTGGCAATGAATTCGCCGCAGTCCCAGAAACTGGCTGTCGGCTCAATGGTTGCAATGTACACCGCCGAAGCAATGGCGAATGTTATCCAACCGATGATGAGATTGAGTTTTTGAAACTTCATTATTGTTGAGTTTTAAGTTTTTTGAGTTTTAAGTTATAAGTTCTAAGTTGAAAAAGAATATTTGTTGAATCGGCGAATTGTATAATCGATTGATTTGAAATCAATTCACCGATTGACCGATTCACCAATTCACCAACCATCTTATAATTCATTTTTCGTTTTTACCAATGTCATAAAATCATTTATCCTGACAAGCCGCAACGCAAAAGCCCACAAGCCCGATGCGGCAAACATTACCAGTGCATTGCCGTACCAGCCGAATGGCAGATTCGTTGAGGCGAAACCGAAGGCGGCAATACCTAAAACGTAAAGTAATAGCATGAATTGCGTTCGCCCTCGAAATTTGAGGCCAAAAATAGAAAAAGCAATGGCAATTTGGGCAAAAGCGGTCAAACTTTGTGTTGCAAGACTCACAATGGCCGCCCCAAGCGCCCCGTAGCGCGGTATCAGCACAAAATTCATTGCAATGTTGAACACCATTCCGCAGAACGCCACAATGTTGAGTTGGCGAAGGCTGCCGTTGGCCGTGAGTAGTGTTCCGTAGATGTAAACCATTGATATAGCCACAAATCCGCTGATGAGAAGCGCAAAAATCGGTGCCGACTCGGCAACGTGACTGCTGTAGAGCAGGTCCATAATCGGGCGGCGGTAGAAGACGCACGCGGCGGCCCCAGCCACCACAGGCACGGCCATTGCCACGGTTGAGAGCCGAAGCAGACCCGCCACATTCTCGCGCTGCTTAATCATCCGCGAGAACATCGGCAGCAGCAGATTGGCGAATAGCAGAGCAAACATACAGCACGCGTCCGAGATGCGGTAGGCCTGCGCGTAGATGCCAGCCTGCACCTTGCCGTCGGGCAGAAGGCGCTCGAGCATCACCGAGTCGATGCGGTTGTAGAGCGACATCAGCAGCGTGAGCAGCGCAAACGGAAAACTCTTGCGCAGCACTTCGAGCGAAAACTGCAGGTTGAACGTCGGGCGGAACGTGGGCGCGTGGATGAAAACCAGCACAAAAGCCACAACCGCCGTGAACAGATAGGCGCCCGTCTGCGCATAGACAAACCACTCGATGCGGAACGGCTGATTAGTAACATTGCCCCATAGCAACAGGCTGCAAATGAGAATCATAACCACACGGTCGAGCACCGAGACGACGCTGTCGGTTTTGAAGAGTTGCAGTCCAGCCAGATTGGAACGCAAATAGAGTATCAGCGCCAGCAGAAACTGATTGATAGTCAAAAACATCAGCATCTCTAATTGGTGGCGGCTATAGTTGCAGAGCCACGCCGCAGCCATACTCACCACGAAATAGAAAACACCTAGTATCAATCTGATTGTGAAGATGTTGGAAAAGTTGAGCGTGAGTCCGCTCTCGTTCTGCGAGATGTTTCGGTTGTTGTAGTTGGTGATGCCCAGATCGAGCAAGATGTTGAGAATGAGCGAGAAATTGAACAACGCAAAGTAGAATCCGTACTGCTCGGCACCCACAACATTCTGCACGGTGCGGTCGATTCCAAAAACCCAGAACGGCTTGACCAGCAGGTTCAGGAATACAACAAGAATCAGATTCAGTATGAATTTGCGTTTCAAAACTTTAAAAATAAGTTTCGTGCAAAAGTACGAAAGCAAACTGAGCACACAAATAGGAATTTATTGATGAAACAGAAATCAAAAAACTGAGTAATATGTAATATGTTTATAATCTGCTGATTTGTATATTTGCAGCCCAAACTGAGAACAATGCCATGAAGAGGTTGTTGATTATATTTTTAACTCTGGTCGGATTTGGAGCGTTTGCGCAAACCTCCATCGATGCTGAGATGAAGAAATTGGTCAACTACAGCCGCATGACAGAAAAGAACAAGACATCATTCAAAAAGCAGCGTGAGGCACAAATTGCCAAATGGACTGAGGATGAGATTCCGCCCAATTTCCGCATACCGATTGAGTTGATAAGTTTCCGCAACGCATCGGCCCGCTATTACGCCATATACAATCCCCGATATAAAATGGGAGTGGGTTACATTCCGTCGGATTTAGTCTCTCTCTACGAGCAGGAGGCATGGCGTGCCTATAAGAAATACGGCGTCAACGCGCCCACACTCAGCATTGTTTTGGCGCAGCAGTTTACCGAATCGGCCTTCAACCCTTATGTGAAAGGCGACGAAGGAATGAGCATTGGCCTTCCGCAACTTTATTATAAGACCGCGCGGATGCTATATCGCATCGACCGTGACACTTGGAAATCTTTTTTTGCTTTTAACCGTGACGGTGAGCACTATTTTCTCAGTCATCGAATGCAGGTTAGATTTCCGTTCGAGTTTCTGCCGAATATAAAAGGCTACGACTCACAGCACAAACTTGATGGTTTGAGAAATTACAACGGATTTGGAGTTGAGGCCTTTGCCTATGCCGAAAAAGTGATGACGCGCAGCCTGATGTATGAGGAACTTTTTGCGAAATATAATATGGTGCCGCTCGATACCACCAACTTTCGCGAGAATCTGTTCGGACTCATCAATATGAGCCTGCTCAGCCGTAATCTGCCCGAATTGCCCGAATCATCGCTCGACCAGATGTTCAGGAACATCGTTTCGGGCATGAGCAAAGGCAAAATACGCAAGTCGTTTGTTGAAAGATATTATGTGAGCGTGCTTGAGTCGGATCCGCTTGTTTTGGACAAGAAGGTGCAGTTTACTGTTCCGGCAACAGAACAAGATTTCTATCTGCTGGTTGAGGATGGTCACACGCTGTACAGTTATTTTGCTGATAATCAGCAGATGCTTGATGCCCTAAATGCCCCGCAGAATAGTGCGTTCTATCTTTACTACAAGCAGGGCCGGAAAATTGTCAAGATAAGCAGTTACAAAGGGATAGGCAACAAAACAATCTTCACAAACGTGAAGCCTGGCGACAAAATATTCATTCCACCCGGAACGGTTTTGAAAGCCCCCGAATCCGATTTGTCGATAATTATCAGATGAGGCTAAATTGCCGGCATTGTTGAGTTCGTCAGAACCCCAAAAAATCCTATCTTCGCTCTGCTAAAAAACAAACAAGATGGCAGACAAAACGCTTTTCCTGCTCGATGCCTACGCGCTGGCATACAGGGCCTATTACGCTTTCATCAAGAGTCCGAGAATCAACTCGAAGGGGGTGAACACATCGGCGGTGTTCGGGTTTACCAACACGCTGCTCGAAGTGCTGCAAAAAGAGAACCCGAGCCACATTGGCGTGGTTTTCGACCCGCACGGGCCCACGTTTAGGCACGAGATGTACGCCGAGTATAAGGCCAACCGCGAGGCGATGCCCGAGGATATGCGCCAGGCCATTCCGCTCATCAAGGAAGTGATTGGCGCACTGCGGATTCCTGTGGTTCAGGTTGACGGTTTTGAGGCTGACGACATTATCGGCACGCTGGCTCACAAGGCTGTGGCTGAAGGGTTTACGGTTTATATGATGACGCCCGACAAGGATTACGCGCAACTTGTCCGCGATGGCGTATTTGTTTACAAACCAGGCCGTTCGGGTGGCGACATTGAGATTTGGGACGCCGCCAAGGTGAAAGAGAAATTCGCCGTCACGCCCGACCATATTATTGATTTGCTTGGACTTATGGGCGACACTTCGGACAATATCCCTGGCTGTCCAGGCGTGGGTCCGAAGGGTGCCGAGAAACTGATTACCGACTTCGGCTCGATTGAGGGTATCTACGAGCACATTGACGAACTGAAGGGCAAGCAGCGCGAAAATATGGTGAACTTCCGTAGCCAGATTGAACTCTCGAAGGTGCTGGCCACCATCAACACGCAGGCGCCTGTTGAGTTTGATGCCGAAGAATTTAAGCGCGAAGAACCAGATAAAGACAAATTAACAACCCTATTCGCAGATTTGGAATTCCGCAATATGCTTGCCAGAGCGCTCAGTCAGGCATCGCCAACGGTTTCACAATCAGCAAAATCGGTCGCAAACCCGCAGCAGGGCACACTGTTCAACATCGACAGCACGGGGCAAGGCTCGCTTTTCGACCTTGACAATCCGCCCGTAGCGCCCACGCTCGACACAATCAAAGATGTGAAACCCGACTACCGCATTGCTCAGACAGCCGACGAGCAGGCTGAACTTGTGCACCATCTGCTTGAATGCCAAGAAGTTTGCTTCGACACCGAAACCACATCGCTCGACGTGCACAGCGCCGAACTGGTGGCAATGTCGTTCAGCACAAAGGAAAAGAGCGGCTGGCTGGTGCCCGTGCCCGAGAATCAGACTGACGCTCAGGCAGTTGTCGATAGATTCAAGCCTTTCTTCGGCAATGAGAACATTGCCAAAATCGGGCAGAATCTGAAATACGACATTCTGGTGCTGAAAAACTACGGCGTTGAGGTGCGCGGCCGCCTGTTCGACACAATGGTGGCGCACTATCTCATCCAGCCCGAGCAGCGCCACAACCTTGATTTGCTGGCCGAATCGTATCTGAAATACAGCACCATAAAAACCGAAGAACTGATTGGCCGTCGCGGAAGCGCGCAAACCACAATGCGGAACGTTGAAATCGGCCTGCTGCGCGACTACGCCTGCGAGGACGCTGACATCGCCTTCCGCCTGAAACCCTTGCTGGAGGCCGAATTGCGCAGGTCGGATATGATTGATTTGTTCTTCAACATTGAGACGCCGCTCATCAGCGTGCTGGCCGATATGGAGTGGACGGGCGTGAAAATCGACACCGCCGCGCTGAACGCCTACGCCGTGGAGTTGCGCGCCGCCATTGCCGATGTGGAGCAGAAAATCCACACCGAGGCGGGGATGGCGTTCAACATCTCGTCGCCGAAACAGTTGGGCGAGATTCTGTTCGACCGCCTGAAAATCGGTGGGGCCGCCAAAACCAAGACCAAGCAGTACTCGACGGCCGAGGACGTGCTTGAGAAAATCGCCGACAAGCACCCCATTGTGCCGTTGATTCTGGAGTACCGCTCGCTCAAAAAACTGCTTTCGACCTATGTTGAGGCGCTTCCGCAGATGGTTCACAGCAAAACTGGGAGGATACATACATCTTATAATCAGACTATTACAGCCACTGGCCGCCTGAGTTCGACAAATCCCAACCTGCAGAACATTCCCGTGCGCGAGGAGCAGGGACGCAAGGTGCGGATGGCGTTTGTGCCAACCCACGCCGACGGCTGCATTATGGCTGCCGACTACTCGCAGATTGAGTTGCGGTTGATGGCGCACTTGAGCCAAGATGCGGCAATGATTGAGGCTTTCCGCGCCAATCAGGACATTCACGCAGCCACTGCCGCACGGCTTTTCCACGAGTCGGTGGAGAGCGTCACGCGCGAGCAGCGCCGCAAGGCCAAAAGCGCCAACTTCGGCATCATCTACGGCATCTCGTCGTTCGGGCTGGCGCAGAACACGGGCATCAAAGTGTCGGAGGCGAAGGAGATTATCGACAACTATTTCGCCAGTTTTCCAGGCGTGAAGGAGTATATGGACAAGAGCATCGCCACAGCGCGAAACGTGGGCTACACCGAAACGCTCTGCCATCGCCGCCGCTATCTGCCCGACCTGCAGTCGGCCAACAGCCTTGTGCGCAGCGCCGCCGAGCGGAACGCCATCAACGCGCCCATCCAGGGCACTGCCGCCGACATCATCAAGATTGCGATGATAAACATCCACCGCGAAATGGCCGAGCAGGGCCTGCAATCGGCAATGGTGATGCAGGTTCACGACGAACTTGTGTTTGACGTGGCGCCTGGCGAGACCGAGGCTCTAAGCCAACTGGTGAAGACCGAGATGGAGTCGGCCATTAGCCTGAGCATTCCGCTGACCGCCGAGGTGGGCATTGGAAAGAACTGGCTGGAGGCGCATTAACCAAGGATTGAAGGATTGAATAACTGATTAATTGAAAGAGGTGATTTCAGATTTGTCTCAAAATCGTCTGATTGAAATCTAATTTATCTCATTGTATTTGATTGATAATGCGCGTGTTAATAATAAAAATCGTCTCAAAATTGTCTTAAAAACGTCTCAAAAATCGTCTAGTTGAAATCTAGTGAAATCTAATTCATCTCATTATATTTGCCTGATAATATGCATTTTACCAATGAGAATTGTCTCAAAATCGTCTAATTGAAATCTAATTTTCCAAATATTTCAGCAAGTTGCTGAAATATTCTATTCTTCGTAAAAACATTTTCCATTTCCAACCTACTTTTATACCTTTGTCATACTATGCATTTTATGCCGCAAAGCGTAATTTGCAGAGTGACATATAGAAAGACGTTTACTGACGTTTTCCTTTGGCGATTCGAAATCTCGCAAGTTTTGAATGTACCAGTCAGAAGAAAGCAACGGTAGGTGTCTGCGTTGATTATTATACCCATTCGGTGTATAACCGTGTGGTGTATATGCTGCGTGGGCTTCTACGTTGCTCAATCTTACTGGTATGGGCAATGCGAGAGCCTCGAATCGTGGGAGCGAGTAACAAGATTCCCACGTTTTTTTATATGTATAGCCAACAATTTTTTTCATTGCCTGACTGGGGAGTCGCAAGCACAAACTTTTGCTTAACAAGAAGTTGCGCACGACACGTAATAGTGTATCAGACAATGAAAAAGTTTATATCAATCCTATTTGCCACAATGCTTGCCACGCAAACGTGGGCGTTTGAAATCGGCAATCTGCAATATACAATTACCGATGAAACAAATCATTATGTCTCAGTAACAGGTTCAACTGACCCTATGGGTGACCTCTTAATTGAATCGGAGGTTGTTTATCCTGAAACCAATGGTGTAACTTATACGGTCACAAGCATTGGCAACTATGCGTTTTATTTGTGCGGTAGTCTGACATCTATAACCATTCCTAATTCGGTAATCAGCATTAGCGACTATGCTTTCTCTTGTTGTAGCGGACTGGTTTCTATAAGCATTCCTAGTTCAGTAATATCAATTGGGCGCGGTGCGTTCTCCAATTGCAGTGGCTTGACATCGGTAACCATTCCTAATTCAGTAACTGAAATTGGCCACAATGCATTCCAATATTGCAGTGGCTTGACATCGGTAACCATTCCTAATTCTGTAACTTCAATTGGTAATGAGATGTTCTCTGGGTGCAGTGGTTTGTCATCAATGACCATTCCAAATTCAGTAACGGAGATCGGTCACAATGCGTTCAGAGATTGCCGCGGCCTGACATCGGTAACCATACCTAATTCCGTAACTTCAATTGGCGACGCCGCGTTCCACTATTGCAGTGGCTTGACGTCGGTAACTATTCCTAATTCAGTAATTTCAATTGGAGGCGCAGCATTCGCCAATTGCAGTGGCTTGACATCGGTAATCATTCCAAATTCGGTAACTGAAATTGGCGACGTTGCCTTCAGTGAGTGTGGCAGCATTACATTTGTAACTATACCAAAATCGGTAATTAGCATTGGAGAAAACGCATTCTTTGGTTGCAATGCATATTTTTATTGCGAGCCTAAAGATATGCGCGACAGTTGGGGAAGTTCACTATTGAATAAAAATGTCATTATGGGTGTGGAAACAATAGTTGCTGACGATTTTGTTTATGGTATAATCTATGGTGAAAATTCAATTAGAACCGAAATAATACAATATACTGGCGATAGCATTTCTGCCAACATTCCATCTTCAGTGAAGTTTAATGGAAAAGAATATGTGGTCACAAGCGTACGCGATGGTGCATTCAATGATTACAACAATCTCGATTATGCTGCTTATGGGAGTGCTTATTATATTGGCAACGAAGAAAATCCATATTTGGTACTCATGTCGGCCAAAAACAAAAAGATAGAATCGTGTGAAATAAACAATCGATGCCGTATTATATATGAAGACGCATTTTCTGGTTGCAACTCACTTACAGAAATATCGATTCCTAAATCGGTCGTCAACATTGGAGGGAATGCGTTCTATGGTTGCACGGAGTTACAAAGGGCAGAATTTGCAAGTGAAGCAGATTTGTATAAAATTAAATTTGGAAATAGTTATTCAAATCCGTTATATCAAACTCATCACCTATGTATAAAAGGTGAAGAAGTAACCAAAGTAGTAATCCCCGATTCAATAAAAAGTATTGGTGACTATACTTTTTACGGTTGTAGCAACTTATCATCAATAACCATTGGCAATTCCGTTGAAACTATTGGCCAGTGCGCATTCTATGGCTGCAATGGTTTAACTTCAATGTCCATTCCTATTTATGTTAAAAGCATAGGAGTAGATGCATTTACTTTTTGTTATAATATTCAAAAAACCGAATTCGCAAGCATCGAGAGTTTGTGTAGTATAAAATTTGGTAACGCAAATGCCAATCCATTAAGTTATGCCCACAACTTATATATCGGTGGCGAAAAGGTTGTCAATCTTGTCATTTCAGAAACTGTTAGTAGCATTGGTGATTACGCGTTTTACAACTGCACAAGTTTAGCGTCGGTGGTTATTTCCGATTCCGTAAATAGTATTGGAACACAGGCATTTTATGATTGTAATCGGTTGGCATCTATTGATATTCCAAATTCAGTATCTAGCATTGGAGCGAATGCGTTCAGTGGTTGCTCATATCTAAAATCGCTGTCATACAATTCGAATACCATTGGCGCGCATTTCAACAACATCAGTGCGCTGAAGTCAATCTTTATTGGCGATTCCATCAAAACCATCAGCGGCAGCGAGTTCAATGGATGTGATAATCTTGTGAATGTGATTAGTATGGCAGCAGTTCCGCCAACACTCAATGGCGACCCGTACACTTATGCCGATACCATTTACGTGCCAGCCGCAAGCGTTGAGGCTTACAAAGCCGCGCCCGTGTGGAAGCGCAAAGAGATTCTGCCGCTAGATTATTATAACATTCAGGCCAAGGCTGATACTTCACGCGGCACAGTCAGTGGCACGGGTAATTTTGCTGCAAAAGAGGCTGTTACAATCTATGCGACGCCAGCAGAAAACTATCATTTCAAGGCTTGGAGTGATGGCAATACCGAGAACCCGCGTACAATCCTTGTAAATGCCGATGTGAATGTTACAGCCATATTTGAGGGCGATGAGCGCACCATCAGCGCAATAGCCGATGCCGTACTTTCAGGCGGTTCGGTTACAGGTGGCCAAAAATACCATTATGGTGACACCATTACGCTTACCGCTGCTCCAAACATCGGCCACCACTTTGTGAAATGGAGCGATGGAAGCACCGATGCAACACGCACAATTGTTGTAACTGGCGATTTGCAGTATACAGCAGAGTTTGCTATTGATACTCATACCATTACCATTGCTGCCACAATCAAAAACGGTACTGTTTCTGGTGCAGATACATATAATTATGGAGATAATGCAACACTTACCGCCACTCCAGCCGAAGGTTACCATTTCGTGAAATGGAGCGATGGCAACACTGATAATCCTCGCGTAATAACAGTAAATGGAGATATGCAGATTGCGGCAGAGTTTGAGAAAGATAGCGAAAACACCAACCCAGGAACCGCCGTCATTGAATCGGCAGCGGGCAATTTGGTGGTTTACGCTCACGGCAACACCATTGTGGTTGAAAATGCTACCGCCGAAATCCGCGTTTATGATACAATGGGACGTTTGATTGTAGAGACGCCACATTGTGACATCTCTACAGAAATTCGCGTCAGCACCACAGGCCTTTACATTGTGAAGGTTGGCAATGTGGCGAAACGGGTGATGGTGAATTGATTGAATCGGATAAAATCGGTTAGATATAAAAATGGTAGGGGCGAAAATCTTTCGCCCCTACACATTTATATTCGGTTTAAAATCTTTTTGAATCGGTTAGATAATCACCCTCGAAACAATAGCAGGCAACCTATTCTGCATTCTCGTCCTCGTTGCCTGTAATCTCATCAATGCTGTCAGTCTCGATGTCGTAATCGTCAATGTCGAGTTGCTTTTTCTTGACAATGTCGCGTATCTCGTCGAACGACAGCATTTTAACGTTGGTTACAAGAAAGTCGCTTTGCAGGAAATCGCCGTATTGGTTGCACTCCTCAACGGCGTCGAGCAGAATCTGGTGGAATGGCACGTTCAGCGGCATCAGAACCGTGAGAGCCGCATATTTATCCTGAAACTCAATGCGTTCCAATTCCGAGCGGTTGTTTTTCAGAGCCGTTTCAAACTCCGATTGCACAACGTGCTGCTGGTAGGGCATGAACTCCTCAATGTTGTTGCCAATCAGGGCCACAAAATAGCGCAGAAGATTGCCGTGACCGCCGAGTCCTGTCGATACAAAAATCTGACGTTCGTCGAGTAAGTTGCCCTCTATCAGCATTTTACTCTCTTGGAGAGCCATCAGCGCCCATTGGTGGAGAGGGTTCTCCATGTCTTTCGAAAACTCTTCGAGGATGCGGTAAGCCTTTGGGTCATCGACCGATGAAAGCAGAATCATGTTGTCCTTGATTTGTTCGGCATCAAGGTCGGGATTGTGCAGGTCGCCGATTTTCTCCAAATCGATGTTTTCAGCCGCAGGACTCGATTTGATTTTCTTCGAGCGCTTGAAATAGGCCATTTGCAGTTTCATGTCAATCGGTTCATCGATGACATTGAATTTGTCTGAAAACAAACCCGACAGTTCCCTTAATTTGTCAAACAATTCACTATTCATCAGCCAATGTTTTAGAATGCAAATTTGCAAAAAAAATTGAGTAATGCGTAAAGTGCAAAGAGAAAGCAAATCATGACCGTTTCCTGATGCGGCAGCCATCGCGTCTATGCCATATTAAAACGATAATTTTGTATTGATTCATAAGAATTCTACTTTTGAGCCGCAAATAAAAAGGATAACTGATGAAACTTTTTCCCGCTCTCGAAAAGCAATACACCAAAGAGCACCAATCGGCTCTTGAGGCGCAGCGCCTGGCTCACTTCATTGCCGGTGCGCCGGTGGTTTTTCAGGTCTCGCGCCTGATGATTAAATTCGGAA
>JAEEPS010000009.1 GCA_016284875.1 Salinivirgaceae bacterium
TCGGTTGTGGGTGTTCGCGGCAACGCCAACCAGTGCAACTACGCGGCTTCGAAGGCGGGAATTATCGGCTTCACCAAGTCGGCGGCTCAGGAACTGGGTGCGCGCAACATTCGCTGCAACGCCATTGCTCCAGGCTTTATTATGACAGAAATGACTGATGTTCTGCCAGATGCGGTGAAAGACGAGTGGATGAAGAAGATTCCGATGCGCCGCGGCGGAACTCCCGAAGATGTTGCTAATGTGGCGGCTTTCCTCGGTTCCGACCTCTCAGCATACGTTACTGGCCAGGTTATCAACGTGTGCGGCGGAATGCTCACCTGATAGCCATACTGCTGGCATCAGACTATGACACAGTTCGTTGTGCCGATACTGATTGGCTTGCCCGTGGCCGCCGCCGTGGCGTGGTGGCTCTATTCGGGCGCAAAGGTCAAATCGCAGGCCGACAAGCGGCAACGCGCCGTTTTGGCGGCTTTGCGTTTTCTGGCCGTGCTTGCGCTTTGTGTTGTGGTGGCTGGCATAACGCTGAAAATCAGTCACAAACAAGTGCAACACCCAATAGTGTTGGTGGCTCAGGACAATTCGTCGTCGATTGTGGCAAATGCCGATTCGGCCTGGTACAGAACCAGTTATATCGAGCAAATCGAAAAACTTAAGAAACAACTGAGCGGCAAATTCGTAGTCCGCCCAGTTGTTTTTTCTGATAAAGTAACTGAAAACGAGCCGATTACCTTCGATGGCCAGACCACCAATATTGCCGCCGTATTCGACTATGTGCAGACGAATTTCTACGGCGAGAACATTGGTGCGGTGGTGATTGCGTCGGATGGCATTGTGAATCAGGGCGTTGACCCGCTCCACAAGGTGGGCTCGTTCAATAAGCCAATCTACACCATTGCCCTTGGCGACACGCTGTCGCACCCCGATTTGTCGATTGACCGCATTGTGGCCAACCGAACGGCCTTCCACCATTCGCGTTTTCCGATAATGGTTTGCCTGAAAGGCGAAAAAGTGCCTGCTGGCAATTATCAACTTGCTGTTGTTGAGGGCGATAAGATGCTCGAAAGCCGTTCCGTCGCAATCAATTCCGATTACATTTACCAGAAGGAACTTTTTTATATCGATGGTGCCGACGAAGGTTTGCACCGCTACGATGTGCGCATTGATGTGCCTGAAAATGACGCGAATAGGCAGAATAACCGCCGCAGCGTGGTTGTCGATGTCAGCGACAAGGTTGTCAACGTGCTTCTGCTGCAAAATTCGTGGCACCCCGATGTGTCGGCCATTGCGCAGGTGCTGTCGCGAAACGAGCGTTACAAACTGACAATAAAGAATATAGCCGATTTCGATGGTCGGCTTGCCGATTATTCGCTGCTCATTCTGCACCAGTTGCCCTCGGTGCAGCACAGGGCGCAAAAAATTGTGGAGCAGGCGCGTGAGACCGAGTTGCCAATGCTGTTTGTCGTTGGTAATCAGACCGATATGAAGGCTTTGGGTTCGATTGCACCCGCCGTTGGCATTGAGCAGAAACGTGGAGGCAACGAGGATGCCTTTCCGCTGCTAAATTCTGATTTTCAGTTCTTTAAAATCGATTTCGATGCAACGCAGACCTCGCTTTTCCCGCCACTGAATGTGCCTTACGGCGACTATCGCACCGCGCCAGTGGGGCAAGTGCTTTTCTATCAGAAGATTGGCGCGGTCGGCACTCAGCGGCCGCTAATCTATTTCGCCACAACGGCCACGCAAAAAATCGGTGTGGTGGCAGGAGAGGGGCTTTGGCGCTGGCGCCTGGCCGATTACGCGTCGAACGGTTCGCACTCTGTGACCGATGAAATTATCACTAAATCAATACAATATCTTTGCACAAATGAAAAGAAGGACCGCTTTGAGGTGACGGTTGCCGATGTTGTGCCAATGCACCGCGAGGTGCTTTTCGATGCCGTGCTCTACAATCTTTCGATGGAGCCTGTCACCACGGCCGAGGTGGTTCTCGAACTGACCAACCCCGCTGGAAACCGCATTAAATCGGCGTTCCAGCCGACGGCTGCGGGCTACGCGCTCAACATTGGCCGCAAACCCGCTGGCCTTTACCGCTACACCGCCACCGCCACTTTGGGCGACGAGGTGCTGACGCGCCGTGGACAGTTTATGGTTGTTGAGGAATCGGCCGAGATGAGCAGCCTCAAAGCCGACCATAGTTTGCTATTCCAACTCGCCGACAGCCACGGAGGACAAATGTTCACGCCCGATAATCTCAACAGCCTTGCCGATGCAATCATTGCCAATAATGAAATTGCTGATTCAGTGATTGTTACCAACGAACTGCTCCGCATTATCGACCTTCTACCGATTCTGCTTCTCGCCCTCGCTTTCCTTTCGGCAGAGTGGTTCTTGCGGAAGTTTTGGGGGATGGATTGATTTTCAAAATACAATAAAAAAGCCACCAAAAAGGTGGCTTTTTTTGTATTTTCAATTCACTATAACTTGATATGCGACGTTTTCTACACAATAGATGTGAATTTTGATTGACTTACAAGCATTTTACTCATTATCAATTGGCGCAGGTACCAAAGTGTAACTTTCTAAATGTTCGTGATTTTCTGTTTTGTAAAAGTAATACACGAATACCTTATTGCTGCGATGCACTTCATCATTACAAACAAACATTAATTCATCATCGTAACGACCTTCAATCTCGTATAACACAGAAGGTTTATCTGTGTTATAATATAATGGTTGCAATGACGGGTAACAGATAAATTTTATCTTGCTGCACGAATTGAGGCGGTCTGCTATTCTGGCAGTATCAGTAATTCTGTTACGAATGTTAAAAGTGGTAGCCACATTTGTCGCTTTGACAGTTCGTATTATCTGATTGTTGTCAGTTATCGTAAATGTTTCTTCGCTGTTGATTTTTTCCTTGTATGGATACCAACACCAAGTAGTGTCTACTATAGTTTCCCTAATACCCCAATCAACGTAAAAACCTCCCAACTCTTCGTCATATACATTTGTCAGTTTATAGTCAACGAAATTATAACTAGACAAAGCACCTGTGGGCCACCATTGATTTATCAAAACATCAGGATACAATTGGATTGTATCATAGACAACTATTGTGTTGTATTTCACATCGTAACTGTTTCGTTCAAGAATGTTGTACGTAACAGTTTTCTGTTCATTTTCCTCGTTTGGTGAGGTGCAACCTTCAATGACAAAAGCACTGGCAATTGCAATTGAAAAAAGAATTAAATTTCTCATTTATTAAAGTTTAAATTGTTTTATGAAATTTATTTATCCCATTCTATCATAGTTACTGGCATATTTGGCCGATTCCATTTGAGGTGTAAATCTTTGGTTAACTTATTTTTGAAGGTATAAAGAGAAGACTTGTCTATTTTATCTTTGCTGATGTTCAAAGAGTTAACCAAGTAATCTGTAAATTCTTCTTGTTGGTCAGAAGTCAATCGTGGGTCAAGGAAGAATCTGTCAAATATATAATCGGTATCTATGTCAAATTCAATATGTTCGTATGATTCCGCGTCGTTATTGTCAACACAAACAATAATGCGGTATTCATTCTCGTGAGCATACGCCCATCTTTTCACAAATAATGATTTGATTAAATGGTCTTTTTCGGGTTCGTTTAGCCATTTTTTAAAACTTTTTGGCCCCATATATTTGACTTTTCCCATATAAGCATACTTCTCACATTCTATGTCGGAGATAGGTTTATTTATGGCCTCTTTTAGTTTTGGTATTGTTGTTTTTACTTTTATTGCAGTGTCTTGCAAATTGTTGATAGACAGCCCTTCTAACGGCATTTTAGAATAAATCCTCCACATAGCATCCGAACTTTGATTAAATGTCCACGACTGTCCGTAAACAATAGATTTTTTCAGTGTCGAATCAGGTTTATACAAAGAGTTAAATACACAATTCTCGTACACATCCCCGTCTTTCTCTACCACCCGTTCCCAACTTTCTGTACGATTCAATCTTAACCTTTTGTGGGTTAGAATTAACTGCAAGTGTTTCCATTTGAAGAACTTATATATATATTCCTCATTATTTTGTTTCTGGCTTGATAGTTCTGAATTGCCCATAACAAGAACCCTCCATTCCAGCCGATTCCCATTACTGGCTTAAATATTTAACTTGATTATTTGGCATAAAAAAACGTGGGAATCTGTTACTCGCTCCCACGATTCGCGGCCTTCGCATTGCCTTTGCTGTAAGATTGAGCAACGCGAAACCCACGCGGTTGATATGAATGATGCCAAAACGCTAACAAGTAGGCATAAAAAGCCACACTCATAGCGGTTTGCATTCATTTGCATAACCAACGTAGGCGCTCACCATTGCTTCTCTCTTTGACAGCAAATTCAAAAGTTGCGAAGTTTCGAATCGTCAAAGGAAAACGTCAGTAAACGTCTTTCAATATGTCAAGTCAGCATCTCACTCATTTGTAGAGAGGAGTGCAGACAAAACAAAAGTACAAATGTTCAGTGTGAAATGAAAATGTTTTTTAGAGAGTAGGATAAAATAGAGAATTTATTCCTCCACAATTTGTTCAGCCCATTCGGGAAGGGTTTGAACATATCGTTTTGCCACATTGCCATCGGCAAATCTAATCAGCAGCGTGGCTTCGGTGTTTTCGGCAGTGTTGTCGTAAAGATATACGCGATTAACCTTTTTCGCTATATATCTGCAATTTGAGATTGATTTTTGATAACGTGATATGATTTTTGGAATAGGCACATCGTGTCCGCCGTTCATCACTCTGTTTGCAATACGCGACGCATTGATGGCTGGCGATGCGGTGCAGACAAAAAACAATCGCACAAAGAAACCTGCCGCCAATGCTCTTTCTATATAGTTAATCTTGTCGTCGGCCGACAGAACGGTCTCAAAAATCAGGCTTTTCTTTTCTAAAAGGCATTTCTCGCGCCACTCTTCGCAGTATTTAATCGATTTCAGCACAGCATCTTCCGAATTCCAATCGCCAAAACGCTCCTGCGCAACAATGTCGGGGTTGATATACACGGAATTCTCCAACCACTCGTGATGCAGGATGCGGCTCGTCACAGAAGTTTTTCCCGACCCGTTCGGCCCTGCAACAACTATCAGCACTGGCTTTTTATCCGACATTGTTTACCGTATTTCTTGTTGTATATCTCGCGAATCTCGTCGAAATATCTCCGCAGAGCCGCTTCGTTGCTTTTGCGGGCTTCTTCGGCGGCCTCACGCATAATGTACGACAACATCTCGTCAGTCGGTTCCTCCATACTTGTCAGTCTGTATTTATTCACTTCCGCTTCCGACATATCTCACTGTTTTTGTTTGTATTACATTCAATTGTATGCTTCCTTGCGCCCAATCATCATAAACACATAGCAAGACAAAAGTATAAAAAGTAGGTTTGAAAAGGAAAATGTTTTTTGAAACGAAATTCCTCGCAATCCGTTTTCTAAACAGATTTTATTCTTACAAGCCCCACATTCCCAATCATTTCCTTGCTCTCGCTCAAGCCCGAAATGACAGGCGCCTTCACGCCGCCGCCCAAAACCACAGGGCTTTTGAAAATCAGCGCTTCGTCCCACAATCCAGCATTGATGAACGATTGCAGCAAGCGCGTGCCGCCTTCAACAATCAGTTGGTTGATTTGCGCGTCGTACAGCCGCTGCATTAGCGCGGGCAGCATTGCGTCGCCCCACGGCAGCAGAACGTTTTGCAGATTTCCGGTGTCGTCGTTGTTAATTGTGTTCAACCGCCACGTTGGCTGACTGCGGTCGAAAATATGCAGATTGCCAGGCAGTTGCAGCGCACGGTCGGTAACAATTCGTAGCGGGTCGCGGCCAGTCCACGCACGAACGTTGAGTTGCGGATTGTCGAGCAGCGCGGTGTTGTAGCCCACCATTATTGCGCCCGATTCGGCCCGCCAGCGGTGAACCAGCGCGCGGCAGGCGTCGTTGGTGAGCCACACGGGGCGGTTGTTCTCGGGCGAGCGCTCGCCGTCGATGAATCCGTCGGCCGATTCGGCCCATTTCAGAATCACATACGGGCGTTTTTTTGTGTGAAAAGTGATGAAAGCGCGGTTCAACTGTCGGCATTCGTCTTCCAGAACGCCAACTTTCACATTGCAGCCCGCCGCCCGCAATTTATTGATTCCGTTGCCGTTAACCTTCCCGAAAGGGTCAACCATACCAACCACTACGTTTGGAATTTTGCGGCTGATAATCAGGTCAGCGCAAGGTGGCGTTTTGCCGTAATGGCTGCACGGCTCAAGGCTTACGTAAATGGTTGAGCGGCAGAGCAATTCGGGATTTTTGACGGCTGCAATGGCGTTCACTTCGGCGTGCGCTTCGCCGCAGCGGTGGTGGTAGCCTTCGCCGATAATCGCGCCGTCGCACACCACAACCGCGCCCACCATTGGGTTCGGGGCGGCCGTCCCAGCGCCCAGCGCGGCCAGTTGCAGGCACCGCCGCATAAAAAATTCGTCGTTCACTTGCTCGTTCATTGGCGCTCGTTTACATTTGCATTATGGACAGGACGTTAGCCTTCATTCAGTCGGAAATGCGCCGCCAGTTGGCGCCCGTGTACTCGCCGCGCGAATTGCAACAAGTTGTGTTTGAACTACTTGAGCACTTCGGATTCACGCGCGTTCAGGTTATCGCCTATCCCGATGCAAAAATATCAGAAACTGATTACGAACAACTGCAACTGATGCTAAAAAGGCTTGCCGATGGTGAGCCATTGCAGTATGTTGTTGGCACAGAATGGTTTATGGATATGCCTTTCAGCGTTTGCCGCGATGTGCTGATTCCGCGCCCCGAAACCGAAGAGTTGGTGCGGCTCATTGTCGGGCGCTGCAAACTGCCGTCGCCGCGGATTGTCGATGTTGGCACAGGCAGCGGCTGCATTGCCGTTTCGTTGGCCAAACTGATTGATGGTGCGCAAGTTACGGCTGTCGATGTGTCCGCTTCCGCGATTGAAGTGGCCAGACGCAATGCTGAGCAGAACGGCGCGCAGGTTGAGTTTGTTTGCGCCGATATTCTTACTGATAATCAGTTGTTTGCGCCGTCGAGCATTGATATTGTGGTGAGCAATCCGCCCTACGTCACCGAGACCGACAAAAGCCAGATGAGCCGCAATGTGCTTGATTTTGAGCCGCATTTGGCGCTTTTCGTGCCCGATTCCGACCCGCTGCTGTTCTACCGCCGCATTGCCGAGTTGGCGCAGCAATGGCTCAAATCGGGCGGAATGTTGTTCTTCGAAATCAACGAGCGTTTTGGTCCTGAAACGGTGCAATTGCTTGAGAATATGCGGTTTGACAACGTTGAGTTGCACCGCGACTTTTACGAAAAAAACAGAATGGTGAGTGCCGTATGGAACGTGAAATGACCTTTGACGAAGCCCTTGAACGCTGCCGCTTTTTAGCCGCAAAAGGCGAATGCTGCACTTTCGACCTTGAGCAGAAAATGCGCAATTGGGGCGTACAGTCAGCAGATATTCAGCGAGTTATCGAGTCGCTCGTTGCAGAGCGCTTTGTCGATAATTTGCGCTTTGCCACCGCCTACGTGCGCGACAAAACGCGCTTCAACCATTGGGGGCGGGTGAAAACCACGCTGATGCTGCGCCAGAAGCATATCGACAAACAGGTTATAAATGAAGCCTTTAACGAGTTGCCCGAATCGGACTATCAGCGTGCCTTCGAAGCCGAGCGCGACAAAAAACTGCGCCAGTTACGCGCTCTGAAGCCCTTCGAACGCAACCGCAAAACCGCAGCCTATCTAATTCAAAAAGGCTTTGAACCTGATTTCGTGTTCAAGAATCTGAATGTGGAAGATGCTGATTAGCAATCGATAAGCCTATTTTGCCGCTTCTTCAGTCAGTACACGCTTGATTATCTTTGCACCTTCGCTGTAGTAGCCTCCATATTTCTTTATAATCTGTCCTTTCTTATTGATAAACGCACCTTGGGGGTACCCTTGTGAGAATCCTAATTTCCTATACACCATAAAAAATGTATCGATGCTGAGCCGATAATTTGTGTTGCCATATTTCTCGCATTGCTTTTTGTACACTTCTTCTCTTGTGTCTCTGTCGTTACAAATGTTAACGAAGGCAATTTTGTCCATAGGCAGTTCTTTTTCAATCTGTTTCATTTCGTCGATAAGTTTGTGGCAAGGGGCGCAGGTTTCGCTCCAGAAGTTAAGGAGAAGCACCTTCCCTTCGAAATCCTTAATCAGTTCAACGAAAACAGAATCGATTAATGATTCATTTTCTGAGTGATTCCAATATGAAGCGGTATCGTTTAGGCTGTACATTCCGTTGTTGATGTTTTCGGCGAATTGAGCAATCGCAGGGTCCGACATTGTGCGCAACAGGGCAATAATGGTGTCGCTAACGTGCTCATACTCATTACACCAATGGTCTTGTTTGATTAAACGACTTACATGTTGCATCTCGGCAAAAATCGGGTTGGTGATACCGAATTTCTCTTTAGCAATTTCCTGCGTCTTTTTCTCTCTTGTTGTCAGGCGCAACTCAACTGCCAGCGGCTCACCTTCCTTGCTCACCACTTCATATTTTGGCTCAATATCTGAGTTACTGAGACCAACGGCCAAATTGCGGGCTACGTTGAGTAAGCAAAATGTGGAACTGTGATTGTAAAGGTCGTTGTTGTTATTGATTGCCAGTTCTTTTAGTGCGTTGTAATAATTGTCGTCGGCCTTGAATGGGTTACCGTTCGAATCCTTGCTGCCAATGTAATGATAGTAGTAATACAGAAGTTGAATGGCGTTTTGGCGCAGCATAACATCGTACATCTCTCTGATTCTGCGGTTGATGGTTCGGTTGTTGACTTCCGACTGGCGCATTCCCACCGAGTTCACTTCGTTTTGCTTTTCGCGATACATATCCATTACAAAATCGGTGTACTGACTGAGATTCATACCACGCATCTTGTTCTGATACACGCGTTTATCCAACCCAAACGTATTGAAATCACCGATTATCCAGAAGTCGTAATTGTTGATTTCGGCATCGGCACCGCTGAAGTACGAAGCCTTCCTAAATGCGGTTTCTCCATTTGTGGGATAGTTGTCGATTGCCGCTTTCAAATCGACGGCCATATCAACCGTGTCGTTGCAGACAATGTGGATATTGCCGCAACTGACATCCCCGATATTTATATTCGCGTATTGGTGTTTTTGGGTGACTGGAATTTTGAGCAGGAACGTGCCATCGTTGTTAATTGGCGCATATCGTTGTTGAGCGCTTTGCATAGCACCTCTTGAGAGACAATAAACGTAGTTTGCCCCTTTGTCAAACACTTGCGGGTGGTAACCGTAGATTTTTCCCCTGACGTATGCGAAGCCGTTCATCAGGCACTGGTTGTCGAGTCCTGAGGCGTCGTTGCTGACTGTTCGGGCTTGACTAACAATGCTGTCTGGCACTTCGGTTTCTGCCTTTATTTTTGCCGCCACTTCATCGTTGAGCGCAATGTCCCAGATTTTGAAGCATCGATAATCTTCGCCTTCAATAAAATCGATGGTCTGCACGGTGCTGTCAACATCGTTGAAGTTGAGAATGAAACTGGTTGATTTTTCGCCTTTCCGCGGCGAGATATAATCTTTGGCATAGAGGTCGATGCTGTCTGCCGACAAGATTTTCATCTGCTGTCCGTTGGCTAAAATGTACGAATCGGGTGAGATTTTGAACGATCCTGTAAATGACATATAAAGCCTTGTCAGCGTGTCTGTTATCTCAATTTTGTCGATTTTAAGCCTTGGAGTTGCGCCAGATTTCGCGCCAAATACAGGGTTTTCAATCACGCGGTTGTGCGGTGGGTAGGAGGGTTCATCGTTTTTTGTGGTATTGTTTGTGCAGGCGCAGAGCGCGGCAATGACAATGATGGGAATAATGTGTTTCATAATGTTAAGATTATAAGTTGTTTGCAACAATTGCTTCCCAAATATACCGATATGTTTTGAAATCACCAAAAGGCTAATTTCAAATCTTCAATCCTTTACTTCAGAAAATCATCGAAATACTGCAGAATCCGCTTGAAAAGGTGGACGCGGTTGTGGCCGATAACGTTGTGTTCGTGCTGCGGATAGATGGCGTAATCAACCAGCACATCCGCATCGACGGCGTTCTGTAGTAGCCGCAGACTGTTCTGCCATACAACCACGGGGTCAATGTCGCCGTGAATCACCAGCAGCCGCCCGCGCAGGTTGCCGATGCTGTCGGCCACGCAGTTGCGCGCGTAGCCGTCGGGGTTCTCCTGCGGTGTGTCCATATAGCGCTCGCCGTACATCACCTCGTAAAGGCTCCAGTCGCACACCGGGCCGCCTGCCACGCCTGCCTTGAACACGTCGTTGTGGGTGGTCATCATCGATATGGTCATAAATCCACCGAAACTCCAACCGTGAATTCCGATGCGCGCGGTATCGACGTATGGCAAACTGCGTAAGTAATTGATACCCACCATTTGGTCCTCCATTTCGCAAGTGCCAAGTTGGCGGTGGATGCAGTGCTCGTACTCAACGCCACGGCTTTCGGTGCCGCGGTTGTCCATTGTGAAGACAATGTAGCCCTGCTGCGCGAAGTACAATTTCCACGTCGATGCGCCGTAGAGCCAACTGGCGTCAACGAGTTGCGAGTGCGGGCCGCCGTACATATAATCGATTACAGGATAGGTCTTTGTGGAGTCGAAATCGGCCGGCAAGATGAGCCTTCCGCAGAGGTCGAACCGCCCGTCTGCACTCTTCAGATAGACGGTTTTGATTATCGGCAGCGTGTAGCCCTCGTAGGTGTTGCGGACGTTTTTCAAGGTGTCGATGACCTTGCCGTCGGCAGCGTTGCGCAGAGTGCTCAAAATGGCGTAGTCGGGTGCCGAAAAATCGTCGACAAAACGGCCGCACGCCTTGCTGAACCGTGCCGTGTGGACGCCGTAGCCGCTGCTCAAACGCGTCATTTTTCCATTCAGGTTCACCTTGTAGATGTCGCGCGTCAGGTAGCCCTGCTCGTTGGCCTGGAAAAATATTTCTCCGCTTTCGCGATTGCAGCCGTAGAGGGCGGTCACGCACCAGTTGCCGCGAGTCAGTTGTTGGGTTTTCAATGTCTTGATGTCGAAAAGATAGAGGTGCTTGAAACCGTCGCGTTCGCTCACCCACACAAACTGATTGTTGCTCACAAACAGTGGCGCAATACACGGCTCAACCCATTCGGGGCTGGTCTCCTCAAAAAGCGTCTTGACAAGCGAGCCGTCAGCGGCGCTGTACTGATTGAGCCATAGGTGGTTCTGCTCGCGGTTGATTTCGGCAACAAACAAGAATTGGTCGTCGGGCGACCACGCAATGTTGGTGAAATAGCGGTTCACGGGCGATGCCGTTTTCAGATAGACAGTATCTTGATTATCAACGTTGTAAATACCGATTCTCACCTCGTGGCTCGTCTCGCCGGCCATTGGGTAGCGGATAGGTTTGACGGCGGCCTCGCGTGCTGTTATGTCCACAATCGGATACTCGCCAACCATACTCTCGTCCATACGATAGAAAGCTAATAACCGTCCGCTTTCCGACCAGAACGTGCCTTTTTCAATGCCAAACTCGTCACGGTGCACCGATTGTCCAAAAACGATGCCGTCCGTTGTCTGCTCGTTAACTTTGTGATTACCAGAGGCCCCGTCTACGAATAAGTCGGGTTTCACGCTTACGGCCGCATGGCGGAAATCGGGCGCAAGGTCAATATCGCCTTCGTCACTGATTTGTGTTATCGAGTCGGTTATTGTGTTGTTTTTCAGGTTGATACCATAAGCGGCTGCGGCTTTTGCCGAATATACCCAGACACTTTCGGAGTTTTGCCAGTCAAGCACATAACTCATTGGCTGTTTCTTGTTGTTAGTCAGGATTTTATTAACTTTCTGTCGTGGTATAACGTCATTGCCGATGTGGAATCCTTCATTGTCGTTAAAAACAAAAACATCGCTGTTGCTCACGAATTGTCCTCGAACGGGGTAGTTGTAGTGTTCGTAAAATTCAGTTCCGCCCGGAACGGTATTTTTCAGAGTAAGAGGCTTTTGCGCCCATGCTGTTGCCGCCGTCAGCAACAATGCGGCTATGCTTGCGGTTTTAATTTTGCTCATTGCAGTCAGTTTTCGGCAAATGTAAGTTGAATTTTGTTGAATTGGAAAATGAGCGGTGCTACAGCGTATGCTGTTATTTAATTCTTTAAATGTTTGTGAATCAATGATGTTTGCTTGGCGTGTGTATTAAAAATTAATATTCTTTGCATAAGAATGCGTTTTGTATTGAAAAAATGCCGAAATTGAGTAGATTAATTTTACAAAATGTTGTCTGTCCTAAAGTCGGCTAAAATCTTGGTAATGTTGGCATTCCTATCATTGCCGGTTTCGCTTTTTGCCCAAAATCCTGACAGTTTGCTTCAAGTGGCGCGCGGATTGCCCGATGGTACTGACAAACTTAGTTTGATTAATCAGGTATGTCGTGTGCACGTCAACGTAGATACTGTTGAGAAATATGCACAATATCAAAAGCAACTCGCGCATAAACTTCAACTTATTGATTATGAGGCGTTGGCCTACGATCATCTAAGTTGGGCAAGCCACTGCAAACTTGATTTTGTTGAGGCCATGAACCACCGAATGGCGGCTATTCAGATTTGGGATTCGTTGGGGCGGGAGCGTGATTTGGCGTTTTCTTATATGAACTATGCCACAACTCTCATGTCTATAAAGAGTTATATTCTTGCCGATGAATATTACCAAAAGAGTTATGAACTTTTTTCTCGTCTTTCCGATTCGGCTTTGATGGGGCGTGTCTATCAGTATATGGGCATTCTGAACATCGGAAACATGGCTTACGACAATGCATCCGAGTATTATAGGCGTGCTCTCGAAATTGATGAGAAAATAGGAAATCGTCGAGGTGTGGCTTACGATTATTCGGGGTTGGGGCATGTGGCATTGGAACAATTCCATCATCACCATAACGATACTAATATCAATATTTTGCGAGAATCGAAATGGCTGATGATTCAATCGTTTCGGTTGGCCGATAGTATCAATGACATTAGCGGACAGCTTTATTCGCTGCCCAAACTGAGCGAGATTTACAATTGCGAGTCAAAACTCGATGTCAGAAACAGCAGCCGATTGCTCGATTCAAGCCTTTATTACTATCAGTTAGGCATTAAGATCAGCGAAGACTATGGCTACGATTTTGCCTACATAGATTTACAAATCGGATATATCAACTATCTGATGATCAAAAAGAAGTATGCGAAAGCGGGCGATGTGATAAAGCAAACAATTGACAAAATAACGTCTGTACCGGATGGGGAATCGAACTTGCCGATGCTTTATCAGGTGTTGATTGACTATAATAAGGCAATTGGCAACTATGCAGAAGCCTTTAAATATGCTGACTATAAATACAATGATTTGTTAACTGAGAATTCCAAAAACAATCAGTATAAACTTACTCAGACAAAGTTCGTTACGGAATATGCGGCAAAAATCAAGAAGCGAGAGATGGCCGAGCGCGAGCGTGAACTGACGCACCAAATCAAGGAGGCATCGCAGAGGCGAATAATAGTGACTTTTATAGTGGCATTTATGCTTGTGTCAGTGATGGCCATGCTGTTTCTTGGCAGCACAATCAAACGTAAACGAATGAATGCGGTTCTCGACGCTAAGAATCAGCAACTTGCGACTGCACAACAAAACCTGCTTAAGCAGAACATCATGATTAACCAGGTGAATCGGAAAATAACATCAAGTATACGCTATGCACGTCATATTCAAGATGTTGCGATGCCTTCTTCTGATGTGATGAACTCAATTTTCAGCGACAGTATGGTTATTTTCCGCCCACGCGATATTGTGAGCGGCGATTTTTATTGGGCCACACAGATTGGCCGTTATAAGGCTCTGGCAGTGGCAGATTGCACTGGTCATGGTGTCCCGGGTGCGCTGCTCAGCATTTTAGGAATTTCAATGCTCAACGACCTTGTGGCAATGACCAACATGCATTCTCCCGAAATAACGGCAGCCAAACTGCTCAACGAGATGCGGACAAAAGTGCGCCGATCGCTGCGTCAGAAGTCTGATGATTATACCAATCAAGATGGTATGGATATAGCCATCTGCATCTACGATACGCAACTTTCATGTCTGCAGTATGCAGGTGCATTCCGTCCGTTGTTGTTGTTGCGCAAGGGTGAACTTATTCAGTATGAGGCTGATAGGATGCCGATTGGAGCGTATTTGCAACTTAACAAACCTTTCACCAATAATATAATCGACATTGAGCCTGGCGACACAATATATTTATATACCGATGGAATAACCGATCAGTTCGACGCAAGCGAAAATCCAACAAAATTCAATGCTCCGCGTCTGCGCAATATGATTTTAGCAAATCAACATCAGCCATTAAGTCAGCAGAGAATAATTTTTGAGCGCACTTTCGATGAATGGCGCACTTCAAAAGAAACAGGGGAGATGGTTCATCAGACTGACGATATGCTGTTTGTAGGGGTGCGGTTTAGTTGATGTGTAGGTAGGTTACCTCAATCCTTTCTTAAAATTGAATGTCGTTGTTCCCGGGATGCCTTCTGATTGGGCAAGCAGTTTCAGCAAGTGGGAAAGACGGTTGTTGTCGGCAGATTCGAAACTTAAATCGATTAGGAAACGATTGAAATTTTTACCGCGTAATTTATTGGCATACTGCGTGATGCAGACAGGTTGTTCGGGTGTTATCACAGTCAGACCGTTCACGCGATGGCGCAGGTAGCGATTTTTGCGCTCGTCGGTGAACTGATTTTTAGGCAGTTTCACTGGTTGCCTTGAAGTGAACAATCGCGGACGGAAATAAACCGGAACCACAATGTTGCGGCACGCGCCAGTGAGCAGATTCTCGTATTCGTTTTCGATAGGACTGATGATCCATTCCGCACCTTGCTGCATGAGCCACGCGGCAGCAGCGTCGTTGTAGGCATAAACCAATTCGTTGGTGGCGAACCGGCTTTGTGGTGGCAGCATTTCTGTTTGCGACAAGTGGCTTAAAACGAATCTGTTAAAGCCTTTTTTTGCAAAATCGGCGCAAAATTGGCGCACCAGTTCTATTTTCTTTTCGCTCACAAACGGCGGCAGTTCAATCCATAATTTTTGCAGCAACCGCTTGTCTGAAATGTTGATATTCAGTAAGTTTTGCCAATCAAGCGTTGGAAGCGAAACAACCACAATGTCTGCTTTTTGTAGCGACGTGCAGTGCAGCCAGTCAAGGTTGTCGATGCGCACGATTGTTGCGGGTTTTGCATTGACGCTCAACTGCTTGCGTAACTTCTGGATTATTTCTTTTTTCAGTGCTTGTGGCATTCTCGGCGCGCGGAATGCTGTTGCAGACAACTCATTACCAAACTTTTGGCTGCGGTAGGCTGTCAGATATATGTCGGTACCAGGTGTGGCTGTTCCGCGGAAACCTTTGGCGGTACATTGCCCGTCGGCAACACGGAAATTGTCGAGCACAAAGGCGTTCTGGTCGGTGTCGGAATCGGTGCGCACACGCAGACGGTTGCCTTTGGCCAACTCAATGTTGGTGGAGAAGATGATTGTACCATCATGACAATCAACGACTTTGCCAATCAAAAGGCCTGTATTCGGATTGTCGGCAATTGATTCGGCGATGCTGCGGCCCATGAACCACTGGGTTTTGGGGCGGCTTAAGTCATCAACTGAATCGATAATTTGTTCATTGTCAATTGCTTTACGGTAGGCTTGCGCTACAGTATAAACATACTCGCCCGATTTCAGCCGTCCTTCAACTTTCAGCGATGTTATGTCCATTTTTGCAAGGTCTTTAATCTTGTCAATCAGTTGGTTATCCTTCATACTGAAGAACGTACGCTTTTGCCCGTTGCAGTTGTAAAAACGCCGGCAGGGTTGCGTGCAGAGTCCGCGGTTGGCACCAGCGCCGCCAAGGAAACTGCTGAATTGGCAAAGTCCTGATATAGAGTAGCATAGAGCGCCGTGCACAAACACTTCGGTTTCAATTTTGGTGCGTTGCTGAATCATTTTCAACTCGTTGAAAGTGAGTTCGCGAGCAAGCACAACGCGTTTAAACCCAATGCGTTGACAATGGTTGGCCCCAACTGAGTTGTGATTGGCCATCTGCGTGCTTGCGTGTGCCACAAGTTTCGGAAAATATCGCCGCATCAGGCTGAAAACGCCCCAATCTTGAATTATGACGCCAGCGATGGATAGGGTTGAAAGAAATTGCAATGTGTCGAGCACATCGGCCAACTCGTTGTTTTTCACTACGATATTCAGCGTGATGTACACTTTTATGTGGTATTGGGTAGCCAATTTGCAGATGGCCGCAAGTTGTGCTTCACTGAAATTTGCGGCACGTCCGCGAGCGTTGAAACCTTTGAGCCCCAAATAGATGGCATCGGCACCGCCTTCAATTGCAGCATAAAGGCTCTCGATGTTGCCAACGGGCAGCAGAAGTTCGGGTTTGGTGGCAGGCATCACTCGTTTCTTGCGTTTGTGTATGTCCGCCAGCGGTCAATCAGGGTGGCGAAGTTTTCGGGCAGTTCAGAATTGAACATCATCCGCTCGCCAGTTACCGGGTGGTCGAAGCCTAACTCCTTGGCGTGCAGCGCCTGACCTGGTAGCAGTGAGAAGCAATTCTCAATGAATTGGCTGTATTTGCTAAATGTGGTGCCACACCTAATCTCGCAGCCGCCGTATTCGGGGTCGTTGAAGAGCGGATGTCCGATGAATTTCATGTGTATACGTATTTGGTGGGTACGCCCGGTTTCAAGTCGGCATTCGGCCAAAGTAGCGTAGCCAAAACGTTCTAGTACGCGGTAATGTGTTACAGCGTGTTTCCCGATTCCGCTTCCTTCAGGAAAAACATCCATTATCTGACGATTGCGCAGGTTGCGGGCAATTTTGCCGATAATAATTCCTTCATCATCGCGCAGGTCGCCCCACACCAATGCAACATAGCGTCGGTGCGATGTATGGTAGAAAAATTGTCGGGCAATGTGTTCCTTGGCTTGTTCAGTCTTAGCCACAACCAGCAGTCCTGATGTGTTTTTGTCGATTCGGTGGACAAGTCCCGGACGCGCATCGTTGCCGTTGAAAATTGGCAACTCGCTGTAGCGGTAAGCCAGAGCATTGATGAGCGTGCCGGTGTAATGTCCGTAACTCGGGTGCACAACCATTCCCGCAGGCTTATTCACAACAACAAGGCTATCATCTTCATACACAATGTCGAGCGGGATGTTTTCCGGCACAATTTGAATCTCTCGTGGCGGATAGGTTAGCATCACGCGAATTACATCGCCAGGCTTGACTCGGTAGTTCGATTTTACCGGTGCGTTGTTTGCAATAATGTATCCGGCATCAGCCGCCGCTTGGATTTTTGAGCGCGACGCATTTTCTATTTTCGATTGCAGAAACTTGTCGATGCGCAATAATCCTTGACCTTTATCAACATCAAACCGAAAATGCTCGTATAACCCATTGTTGTTGTCTTCCAGGAATTCGTTAGGGTTATCTGACTGTTCGGATTCGTCAAAAAAATCGTCAAAATTCTCGTCAATCATTTCTGCTATTTTTTGATGAATTTCAAGGCTGATGTGCCGCCATTGTGATTGATTCTTACGATGTATATTCCTGACTGTAAGTTCGATACGTTTACATGGGTACCTTGTGCGCACAAAATGGTCTGCCCAACAGCGTTGCAGATGGTCAACTGGCAGTTATCGTCGTCCAAACCGCTGATTGTCAGCCAGTCGCTGGCGGGGTTCGGATAAACCGACAGACTTATCTTGCTTTCAGTATCAGCAATATCGGTGGTAATTGAACCGAAAATCGGACGCAACATAAGCGAGCCCGTGAAACTTGTCGGCAGCCAATTGCCCGTTGTGTTGTAGAATATCTTGCTTTGGCTGAAGCGGTTAACGTCCCAACCAACGTTCAGGCGCAGTTTCGATGTCTGCTGCCAACCAACAAAAACGCTCTTGTCCACTGTCAGTGGTTCGCTGAATTCAAAGGTCATGAACTCGTTCATCTGGCCGCTGAACGCAGGGCGCATCATTTCGTCGCAGCGCAACTGTCGGCCAGGCTTGCCGTTGTTGTTTTCCCACGCGCAGATGAAGAAGTTGTCGGCGGCGCTCTCAACGGGGTTCGACGGCAGGAAGCAGATGCTCAAACCAACCAGTTCGTCGGCCTTGTAAGGTGTGTAGAGATAAGCCACTTGCGACGATGCAGCATCCACGCCGTACGCGTTTTCGGCCGTGCCATCGTCGTAGGCGTAATAGTTGCCGAAATGCTGGTAGGTGTAACTGCGGTTGTTGCCGCGAATCAGTTCATCTTTATCAGTATAAAGTTCACATTCAAACAGATAAGTTGCGCTTTCGCGATTGTCGTACACAATCGGGTTATCATCGTAGGCATATAGCCGATTATTGTTTTCTTGACCATCGTAATTGCCTGTGCCCATGGTGATTGAGTCCTTCAGATAGACGCCGCGGTCAACGTCTTTGATGCGAATTCTGACTTCGGCCTTCATGGTGCGTTCCCAGTGGTTGCGGATGTGGATGTTGAGCCGCGTGTTTTCGGTGTTGATGGCCGACTCGTAGTGCGACCACGGCACTGAAGTGTAGTTTTTCAGTACGGTTGCGGCTGGTTCAACAATTGCAATGTCGTAAAATACAGTGTCCGAAGCCGAACGGCCATCGTTCAGGTAGACAAAATCGATGTTCCAATGGTCGCAGTTGATGGTTGCCGACGGGTTGAAACTGCCCGCTAGACTTGCGTAGTTGAAGAAGCGGAACTGGAATTTATCAGTAAAGTATTTCGATTGCCTGATTGGCAGCATCACGAGCGCAAATTCCAGAGTGTCAGGCCGATTGGGTTGCAAGTGCAGCACGTTTTTGCGGAACGTGGGAAGGTCGGTTCCTGCCATAGCCCAAAGGTTGGTCCACACGCCGTCGCCCGATGTTATTTGCAGCACAAGCGAGTCGCACTCTTCAGGCGCGTTGCCGTTGCCTTGTGGCTGATAGTAGAAACTCAAGTAGGTTGTTGTGCTGTCGGCTTTCGATAGGTCGATAGGTTGCGATGTCAGAAAATCAGCCAGATACGGTGTGCTTGACGCGTGCCCGTAGTGCAATCCGTCAGAGTCGATGGCATCAAACGTGGCCACACCCACCGAGTAAGGATTTATGCCGAACGTGTTGTTAATCCACACGCCGCGGTCGGTCCAGAGTTGTTGGTCGGGTGCGTTGCTGTCGCTGCTGAAATCGTCAATAAAAGGCAGTTGCAGAGTCGACGAAACGCTTTGCAGCCTGACAGTTTGTTGGCGCACAGGCAGAGCGGGCGCAGTCAGAAACTCTTGCGCCGTCAGCGGCATTGCACCCAGAATGAGCGCGGCTATAGCAATGATTCTATTCATCCAGATTGATTGATTCACCAATTTCGGTTTCGGTTCGCGATTCAGCCCGCAGCCAAATGTCGACGCGGCCGCCCAGTGTGGCGCGTGCGCCTGACCCGAAGTATGCAGGTTCCTGACGATAGACGCGTGCGTTCATTGAGTCGGCGGCAGTGGCAGCGTTCTCAATCACAACATTGCCCACGTTCAGGTATGCGTTGTTCAGTTCGTTGGTGGCTTCAAATTGAGTTAGCCCCTTGAGGTTGGGCAGGGGAGTGGCATTGTTGCCGTGGCCGTCGCCCAGCACAAGGTCGATGCGCGAGCCCTTGTCGATGCGTGTTCCTTCCGCAATCTCTTGTCCTTCAAACATTTGTTTCAAAATATTGTTTTGTGCGAAATCGGGCTTATAAATCAACTGTCCGACGTGCAGACCGTGCATCTCAAGCGTAGCCTTGCCCTGACGGTACGACAGTCCGACAATCTTCGGCACCGAAACCTTTGCTCTGTTAAACGCATTGGTGGTGATGAAAATTGTGCGGTTTCTTTTCACGTGCGTTCCAGGACGGGGGCTTTGGTCAACAATGCAGCCTTTCGGCATATAGTCGATAAATGTTGAATCGATGATTTGCAGTTGAAGATTCTCATGTTTGGCAATCTGCAGCGCACGGCTCATTTTAAGACCTTTAAAATCAGGCACCGAAATTGTGTGTCCGTGATGAGTGTAAACTCGCAGAAAAAATGCAAGTGCAATAAACACAATTAGATAGAATCCAGCAAACTTGCCCACGCGGATAAGATTGCGCTTCCAAAACGCACCATCTTTCAGTTTTTCCAATAAATCCATAGTTTTCACTTTGATTTGGCAAAGTTAAAATAATTTATGGCGTTGACATCGGAACGGACATAAAATGACGTCACCGAATCTGACAATTGTATTTTTATAGTTTGTTATGGATAAAAATGAACAATTCGTACTCCGCAGAAAACGTGATGATTAATGTGCCGATGAATGAAACTGTTAATAAACTTTTTGCTCAAAATTTGAAATTTCAGTTTGCATTCTTACATATTTTATTATTTTCGCAGCGTTTTTGAAAAAAACATGAAGACAATAAGCCGTATAATTTGGTCCATCTTCCTTTCAATCAGTTTGTTGCTGCAAACTAATGTTCTTTTCGCAGGAGATGCGGATAAAGATGCCGAGTGGGTTCTTGTAACCGAAGATACTGATACCGATATTAAAGTGTTTGAACGTTGGATATCGGTTGAGAAAAATCGTGCTCGTGAACGTCAAGGCAAGATGGTGCTGAACTGCAAGCCCGATGATTTGTTGGCAGTTATTGTTGATCCTAATAAAACTGATATTTGGATGAGCAATGTTGAGGAATGCCGCATAGTTAGGCGTCTGAATAGCAACGAATGGTTTGTTTATACGTTAATGGATGCTCCCTGGCCTATTGGCAAACAGGATATTGTGTCGAAATATACCGTGACTCGTTCTGCCGATCGCATTTTAGTCAGCATCGACCAGCAAACTGATCTGATCCCGAAAAAGAAAGATATTGAAAGGCTTGATACTTTCAGCGCTAGATGGGAGATTGTGCCAGTGAGCGAGAATACCGTAAGTGTGAATTTCACAACTCAGTCAACTCAGCCGGCCAAATATCCTCAATGGGCGCAGGACCCGATAGTGCGCAAAACTTTCCTGAATAATATGCGCAAACTTCGCCGTCATATCAACAAAGGTTGAGGCGTTCGGCAGGGAATTTTGGCTTCTAAATCTCTGTTTTTTTACGTAGTTGAATTTTGTTCGGCTTAAAGCGTAATTGTTGTCCTCTATACGCTTAATGCAATTTTTTTTGTGAATTTATAGTACTAAACAGATAGTCTAGTTTGTTTTTTACTATATTTGAGCGTTTAAACAATTAACTGTTATATTATGAAACAACTAAAACACTGCGCGGCTATTGCCGCAACTCTGCTATTTTGTGCTCATACCAACGCACAAATTGTGATTAACGAGTACAGTTCGTCAACATCCACATTCTTAGATGAATACAAAGAGGAATCGGATTGGATTGAACTCTTCAACACCTCGTCGGCCGAAGTCGACATGAAAGGCTGGCATTTGTCAGACGATGAGGCGAATCCCGCTAAATGGACATTCCCTTCTGTGAAAATTCCAGCCGGTGGTTTCTTGCTTGTAATGGCATCGGGCAAAGACCTTGTCACGGTTACAGACAGCAGTTATCTGCACACCAATTTTAATATTTCGTCGGACGGTGAGGCTGTTTTCCTTGCAGATACTGCTGGGAAAATCGTGCATCAGACTGACACACTGCCGGTTCCGTGTAATGCTAGCCGTGGTCTGGCGTCTGACAGCACCGGAGGCTGGGTATTCTTTGCTGAGCCAACGCCAGGCAAAGCCAACACCACCAAGGCTTATGCCTCATCGGCAACCACAAGTGTGAAATTCTCGCCTGAGGGCGGATTTCAGTCAGCGGCATTGACTGTGACTCTCTCTACCGAGGGTAATACACCTATTTATTATACACTTGATTGCACCGAGCCGACGGCTTGCGACAGTCTGCTTTACACCGGCCCAATATCGGTTGACAGTACCACTGTCATACGCGCCATGACCTTCAATGGCGATTTGATGCCTGGCCAGCCGTCAACGCAATCCTACATTTTCCCGAGCAGACTGCATTGGCTTTATCGACAATTGGAAACAGGTGAGGTTATTACGGAGCGCCATGTATATTTCATTGACGATAGCGTGGATATCGACGCGCTTATTGAGCATCTCAATAATGGTGGCGATATCCTCGATTTTGCCCGCGATTCGGTTATGGCTTACAATCCGCATATCGTTCAAGAGCATCCTTCGAAGTTCGATTTGCCAGTGGTTTCACTCACTACTGCGCCAATTAATCTTTGGGACTCTTTAACTGGTATTTATGTTTTTGGCCCCAACGCCACCTACGTGGAGCCATACTACGGCGCCAATTTCCATCAGGATTGGGAGCGACCAGTTCACGTTGAACTTTATTGGACTGATGGTTCTAAACGACTGGACCAGGATGCAGGTATAAAAATTGCCGGTGCATGGAGTCGAAGCAACAGCCAAAAATCGTTTGCTCTGCACGCCCGTAATGCCTACGGAAAGAAATATTTTGAGACAAAATTGTTCGATGAACTCGATATTGAGAGGTTCAAGTCGTTTGTGTTGCGCGATTCGGGTAACGACGCTGGCAGTACCTTTTTCCGTGATGCTATGATTACGCATCTTGTGGCGCATAATAATGTTGATATCCAGGCATATCAGCCTGCTGTTGTCTATCTGAACGGCGAATACTGGGGCATTTTGAACATGCGTGAGAAGTTGAATGAATACTACATCGAGAGCCACTATCCGCATGTCGATCACGACAAGGTTGATATTCTAGCAGGGAAAGGTGAAGGAATAACGGCATCGGAAGGCGATTTGACAGACTACGACGCTTTGATGAACTTTATCAATTCTCACGACTTGACCGATGACGCCAACTACCAGCAGGTGGCTGCACAAATTGATGTTGATGAGTACATTGAGTATCTTGTTACTGAAATATATGGCGGAAACGATGACTGGCCGCACAACAACGTGAAAATGTGGAAATCGAAAAAGAATGGTGGACGTTGGCGTTGGATGCTTTACGATACCGACCAGTCGTACAATATTTGGGAACGCGATGAGGACCTCCCAGGTTACGACAAGTTGGAAAAATGCTTGTCTGAGACAGGCAAAAACGGTGATACATGGTCGAATGTTTTGCTGCGCAACTTGGTGAAAAACAAAACTTTCCGCAACAAACTTACCAACCGATTTGCCGACCGTATGAATTACGAATTTCTGCCGGCAAACATCAATCATTTGATTGACAGTCTTTATGGTAACATAAAAAGCGAAATGCAGTATCACACATATATCTGGGGCGGTGGCAGCGAAAGCAACAGTAATCGAATGAAAGATTTCGCAAGATTACGTCCATCCAATATGCGGAAACATTTGCGCAAGCACTTCAATGTGGGCGAAGATGTGATGCTAACTCTCGACGCCAATGACAGCAAGGCTGGTTACATTGAACT
Organism: Salinivirgaceae bacterium; assembly: GCA_016284875.1. Taxonomy (GTDB): domain Bacteria; phylum Bacteroidota; class Bacteroidia; order Bacteroidales; family SZUA-534; genus RUG13583. The sequence continues at coordinate 23,601 of JAEEPS010000009.1, forward strand.
CAACTCGCTGACATTGAAAAAGTTCCCATGGGATGGGTTCTATTTCAAGAATGTTCCTGTTGAATTGCGTGCAGTTGCGCGACCGGGTTATAAATTTGTGCGTTGGGAGAATAGCGAAAACAAGGCAACCATAAGTACCAGCGCTGGTATTGCTCTCACTTTGAGCAGTGAAGCCTCGATTAACGCTGTTTTTGAACCTGATGGTAGTGCTGTGCATAACAGCGTGGTTATAAATGAGATAAATTGTAAATCGGCTGACGATTTTGACACAAAAGATTGGATTGAACTTTTCAATACCACTCCGGCGGCAATCAATCTTTCGGGTTGGAAAATATGCGATGAAAAGCCTGAAAAAGCCTTCACCTTCCCAGCAGGAACAATTATCGAGCCTTACGGTTATCTGGTGGTTTGCGAGAATCAGAACAAGCTTATAAAGTACAACCCGAAAGTGACCAACTATGTGGGTGATTTCAAATTTGGTTTAGGCAAAGATGATAAAGTGCAACTCTTTGATTCAGAGGGTAAACTTATCGATGAGGTTACATATTCTAAATCGTGGGGCGAGGCTAATGGTACTGGCAAAACACTTGCTCTGACCGACCCGTTTGCCGATAATTCAATTGCTAAATATTGGAATGACAACGACATGCATGGCACGCCAGGCGCACAAAACGGCTTGTTTAAGCCATCGCACGAATTGAGCAATCCGAACGAAACAGTCAATTTTGTTTATACTCCAGAACCGCCTACTCCTAGTGTTGACATTGCGGATTTCCAAGAGGTTAGTTTGTCTGCAGTTTGCTATCCGAACCCAGTGGTTAGCGATGCTGTAATCTCGTGGTCGCAGCCTGCTGACGCCAACGTGCGGATTGAGTTGCTCAATGCTTTTGGCAGCAGTTTGGCGCAAATTTGCAACGGTTGGTATGCTCAGGGCCGCCACGACATCAACATTGGTAACTTTGTTAGCAACTTGACATCAGGAGTTTATCTGGCCAAGGTATCAGTTGATGGCCAGAATCCGATAATCTTGAAGATTATGAAACAATAGATTTCATAATTGTGATTCTTAAAAACGGTGGTTCGTAATCGGACCGCCGTTTTTTGTTTGGAAATGGATGGTGAGGAGCGGCCATTGGTAGCCGAAAAAGGTTTTTCTGTATAAAAAAACTTCCGTTTTGTTTTAGTTTGTCTACTTTTGGCCGTTTTTTAACGCACGTAGGTGCAAAAAGAATTTTATATGAATAGAAATTTGAAATTTTGCGTGGCTGTTGCCGCGACATTACTTTTTGGTGTTCAGACAGATGCGCAGGTGGTGATCAATGAATATTGCTCAACAACCACCATCCATCAGGATGAAGATAAGGCCAATTCCGACTGGATTGAACTTTACAACACTACCGACGAGGCCGTCAGTCTTAAAGGCTGGCATCTTTCCGACAAGTCAGGCAATCTCACCAAATGGACATTCCCCGATGTTAGTTTGCAGCCGAAAGCGTTTATGGTTGTTTATGCTTCGGGCAAGGACCGTGCGGTGGCCGGCAAGCCGCTTCACACAAATTTTAATATGTCGAGTGATGGCGAAACAATCTACTTGTCGGATGCCAACGGGAACCTCATCCACAAGACCGATAGCATTTCAATGCCGTGCAACGCGAGTCGCGGCCTCTTCCCCGATGGCAGCGACAAATGGTTCTTTTTTGCTGAACCGACACCCGATTCGGCCAATACAACAAAAACATATGCTACATCAAAAACAAGCACGGTAGATATTGAACCGAGGGGCGGAGTGTTCACATCGGCGGTTACTGTTACGTTGAAATCGGGCGGCAACACCCCCATTTATTATACACTCGACTGCACGGTGCCAACCGCTGCCGACAGCCTGCTTTATACAGGTCCGATAACAATTGACTCGACAACAGTTGTTCGCGCCATCACTTTCGATGACAATCTGATGCCCGCGCAGCCGACAACTCAATCGTACATTTTCGGCAGCCGCTTGCGCTGGGTGAACCGCAATATGCATGATGGTGCACCAATTACCACCGATACCAGATGGGTGTCTGACAACGATGGTGGAGGCGGCGGCTGGGGCGGCTGGGGTGGTTGGGGCGGCCACAACGAGACCGTCACAGTTGATCCGATCAAGTATATTAATAATCACGATGCTAAATTCGATTTGCCTGTTGTCTCGCTTACAATGGAGCCGGATGACTTGTGGGATTATAATACAGGCTTGTATGTGGAAGGTCCAAATGCTGATTTGAACGCATCGCCACGTCGTGCCAACTATTATAACGATTGGGAAAAACCAGTTCACATTGAGTTATATTGGACTGATGGCAGTTTGGTCCTTTGTCAGGATGCCGGAGTGCAGATTTCGGGCGCCTATAGCCGCATGAATGATCAGAAATCGATGGCAATGCATGCTCGCAAGGCCTACGGAACCAAATATTTCAATGCAAAACTCTTCGACGAACTTGAATTGTTCAGATTCAAATCGTTCACCTTGCGCGATTCGGGCAACGATTTTGGAGGAACTCATTTCCGTGATGCCATGATTACCCATTTGGTGGCAGGTAATAATATTGATATTCAGGCCTATCAGCCTGCTGTTGTATTCCTTAATGGTGAGTATTGGGGCATTCTGAACTTGCGCGAGAAACTGAACGAGGATTATATTGAAAACCACTATCCGTATGTGAGTGCCGACGATGTCGACCTTATGGCTGCAAGCGATGTTACCCAAACAATTTCACCGTCGGAAGGTGATGGTAAAGATTACGATGCACTGATAAGTTACATTGAATCAAACGATTTGGCAAAAGACGAGTGCTACCAGTATGTATGCTCGCTTGTCGATATTGATGAGTATATAGAGTACATGGTATCGGAAATTTACGCATCAAACAACGACTGGCCGCACAACAATGTCAAGATTTGGAAGTCGACCAAGCGCGGCAGCCGCTGGCGTTGGTTCCTTTACGATACAGACCAATGCTACTCAATTTGGCGCGACCAGTCAGGTGACGACAAGTTGGGAACATGTCTTGAAGAACGAGATACTCACGGCAATACGTGGGCAAATGTCCTGTTCCGCAATCTGACAAAGAATGAGAAATTCCGCAATGCTCTTGCCAACCGCTTTGCCGACCGCATGAACAACGAGTTTTTGCCGAAAAATGTCAATCATCTTATTGATAGTCTGTTTAATAATATTTCAAGTGAAATCGGCTACCACAACCAGCGTTGGGGCAAAAACACCAACAATGGTCAGGGAATGAAGGATTTTGCCAAAAATCGTCCGAAGAATGTTCGTAATCACTTGCGTACCCATTTCAATGTTGGCGCTGATGCAAAAGTTACCCTTTACACTAACGATGAAAAGGCTGGTTATGTACAACTTAATTCGCTTACATTGAAGAGTTTCCCTTGGAATGGAACTTATTTCAAAAATGTGCCAATTTCGATTCGCGCTATAGCACGTCCGGGTTACAAATTTGTGCGTTGGGAGGATGCCAATAAGGCCGTGAACACTCATGCCGGCATCAGCGTGAAACTCGCCGGTACAGAATCGTACACCGCAATCTTCGAGGAAGATAATGCGAACTATAACAGTGTGGTAATAAATGAAATAAACTTCAAATCGTCGAACGATTACGATACAAAAGACTGGATTGAACTTTACAACACAACCGCAGCCGCAATCGATATCTCGAACTGGGTTATTTCAGATGATAAACAGGAAGATGCCTTCAAGATTCCGGGCGGCACAATCATTCCTCCTTATGGATATGTAGTTGTTTGTGAAAGTTTGAGCAAAATGCTGAAGTATAATCCGAATCTTGTGAACGCTGTTGGCGATTTTCAGTTCGGTTTGAGCAAGGCCGATTTAGTGCGTCTGAAGGATTCTGAAGGAAATCTGATTGACGAACTTGAATATGATGCCAGCAAAAACTGGCCTGACGGTAATGGCAATGGCTACACCATGGCGCTTGTTGACCCGTTTGCCGACAACGAAAAGCCGATGGCTTGGGGCGAAGATGAAATGTATGGAACTCCAGGAAGCCAAAACGGAATTTTCACACCATCGCATATCGATTTCTCAATTGGTGACGATAGTTTCAATGTGGTTATGAACGTGAACGAGGAACCTGCAGTTGAGGTATATGCAATGTGTTATCCAAACCCATTCGACAACAATGCAGCCATTGTTTGGGAGCAGACAGCCGATGCAGCAGTTCTTGTTGAGTTGTTCGCTGCTAGCGGTCAGAAATTGGCAACATTGGCCGACGGGCAGTTTGAGGCAGGTCAGCATTCTGTCGATGTCGACACTAAAGTCGCCAATTTGGCAACCGGATTGTATTTTGCCAAAGTAACCATTGTCGGACAAAAGCCGGTCATTATCAAAATGATGAAGCAGTAAACTGATTTTCTATTTCACATAAGCGGCAGTCGGGTAGGCTGCCGTTTTTTTTTTGACAATTGCAGTGTAAAATTCCACTTTTTTCGTCGATTTATGCGAATAGCAATCGGTTGCAATCGCTATTTTTGCCGCAGAATTGTTGTTATGAAAAGACTTGGATTGTCAATATTGATTATCGTCCTGTTTGTAAGCAATCAACTCTGTGCGCAGGTGTTGATCAACGAGTATTGCCCGTCGACATCAGTGATGGCCGATGAGGATGGAGATACTTCTGACTGGATTGAACTCTTCAATAATAGCGACAGCGAAGTGAATCTCGAGGGTTGGCATCTGTCAGATAGAATGAATAATCTAGCCAAATGGACATTCCCGGCAGTGACAATGCCGCCGCAATCGTATATGCTTGTGTATGTGTCGGGTAAAGATAGATACGAGTACACTGCTGGCCAAAAAACGTATATGAGTCCACTCATCAAGTGGGGCGATGAATTTGCTTATGCAATAGGGTCCGACACTATACGAAAGAACTGGTATTCTGTTGGATACAATGATTCTAAATGGTTGAGGGGTAAAAGCGGATTCGGATATGGCAACACAAATGTTGCTACTCAAGTGCCCCAAGGAACAATGTCGGTTTTTGTACGCAAAAAGTTTAATGTCAGCAATTTATCCGATATCGTGCAGTTGATTCTTGATTTGGATTACGACGACGGATTCGTGGTTTACATAAACGGTAAAGAGGTAGCGCGTGAAAACTTGGGAAAGAAGGGAGTCGATCCATCTTATGCAGAGGCAACGCCCGACTATGTGAATCCGCTTTTGAGCAATTCGCAGCCGACCAAACGGTACTATCTCGACAATTTTGCCGACTATCTGCTTGAGGGTGAGAATACATTTGCGGCAAGAATTCATAATATATCCGAAACCTCGAGCGACTTACTTCTTATACCGTTTCTCACAGCCAAAACGCTGCAACCAGGTGATCGACAAGTGGATGAAGTGCTTAATTTGAAAGGAACAAACACGGGAACTTATCTGCATACCAATTTCGGATTGTCATCGGATGGCGAAGCAATCTATTTGAGTGACTCCTCGGGCCGAATTGTCCACCAAACCGATAATACTGCCGTGCCGCATAATGTGTCACGTGGGTTGGCGGCAGACGGTTCGGGCAAATGGCTGTTTTTTACTGACCCAACACCCGAAGCGGCAAACACAACCAAGGCTTTCCCAACAGCCCGAACAGTTAATGTTCGCTTTGAACCGGAAGGCGGTTTGTGCGATTCAACAGTTACTGTGTCAATGATTTCAAACATCGGAGCACCGATATATTACACAACTGATGGCACAGAGCCAACAATGAATTCGGAGGAATATTCGGGACCCATTGAGGTGTCGTCGACAACCATATTCCGCGCTATTTCCTATTGCGATACGTTGCTTCCAATGATGCCGGCAACACAATCGTATCTATTTTCAAATCATGAAATTACGATGCCGGTTTTCTCTTTGGTAACCGATCCGTACAATCTTTACGATGAAAATTATGGCATTTATGTTGAGGGACCCAATGCCGAAGAGGCCGATCCGCACTTTGGCGCCAATTATCATAAAGATTGGGAACGACCAATGCATGTTGAACTATTCTGGCCCGATGGTACTACCAAAATTAGTCAGGATGCAGGAGTGAAGATAGCAGGAGCATGGAGTCGAGCCCATGCGCAGAAATCGTTTGCTTTCCATGCCCGCAGTGCTTATGGGAAAAACAAATTTGAATGTAATTTGTTTAGTGACAAAGATATATCGGAATTTAAGTCGTTCTTGCTCCGCAATTCCGGCAACGATTGGTATAACACCATGTTCCGCGATGCGTTAATCACTGGTTTGGTCCGTAATAACAATATTGATATTCAGGCATATCGGCCATCAGTGGTTTATCTGAACGGCAAATATTGGGGTATTTTGAACATCCGTGAGAAAATAAACGAACACTATGTTGCCAACAATTACAATTGGGTAGATGCTGATAATGTTGATTTATTGGAAAATAGCGGTACGTGGGTTCATGGTGTTACTACACATTACGATGCGGTGAAGAGTTTTTTAAATACTCGTTCCATGTCGAATGCAACCAACTACGAGTACATTTCAACACAGATTGACATCGACGAATTCATTGAGTACATGGTACTTGAAATATATTGCAACAATGGCGACTGGCCGGGAAACAACTGTAAATTCTGGCGTCCGCAAGTCGATGGAGGCCGGTGGCGCTGGATAGCCTACGATACTGATTTCGGTTTCGGACTTTATTCAAGTGGCTATGATGAAGACAAGTTGGGCTCATGCATGCAATCATCTTCCGGACCGGCTTTTGTTCTTAAAAAACTATTGTTGAACGAGACATTCAAACATGATTTTGTGAATCGTTTTGCCGACCGCTTGAACCGAGAATTTAAACCTGATGTTGTTAATTCTCTGATTGATAGTTTGTCAAGTCATATTTCAAGCGAGATTTTATTTCACAACAACAAGTGGCACGCAATTGGTAATTGGTCGAACAATGTCAAGCGGTTGCGTACTTTTGCCGAAAATCGGCCCGACTATATGCGGCAATTTATCCGCGATGATTTGTCAGTTGGCTCAAATGTTTCGGTAGTAGTTGATGTCAATGACGAGGAGGGAGGCTACATACAGTTGAACAGCCTAACTATCAAGGAATTCCCATGGAAAGGGATTTATTTCTCTAACAATCCGATAACCATTAGGGCGATTGCACGTCCAGGTTATAAGTTCGTCGGCTGGGAGGAAAAGAGCGATTCTGATCCCGAATTAACACTTGCCGTGAAGCGCAACTCGTCATTTACGGCGATTTTCGAAAAAGGCGATGATGACTATAATTCTATTGTAATCAATGAGATAAATTATAAATCGGAGGGCGGTCAAGACACAAAGGATTGGGTGGAACTCTTCAACACAACGGCTGCTGACATCGATATTACTGGTTGGATTCTGACCGATGCAACACGTCAGAAAGATTTTGTCATCCCCAAAGGGACAGTCGTTCCTGCCTATGGTTATGTAGTTGTTTGCGAAGGCAAAAGCAAGTTTATGGGGTTCTGGCCAGAATTGACAAACGTAGTTGGTGACTTCAAATTTGGGTTGAAGTCGCAAGGCTCTGTGATTCTTTATGACGCTGATGGCTATTTGATTGACGAAGTTGAGTATGGCAACAAATCGTCATGGCCGAAACTGCCTGACGGCTATGGTTTTACGATTTCGCTTGCCAATCCGTTCGATGATAATTCGCTGCCAACGTTGTGGGAGAAGTCAGTGTTATTCGGAACACCGGGCTCGCTGAACGACAATTATATAGGCGAGCCTTTGTCAGTTGATGGCGCAACCGAAACTCTGCCTGAAATAACTGCCATGTGTCATCCGAATCCGTTTACCGATGAGGCTGAAATTCGCTGGAGTCAGGCAGTAGAGGCTAATGTGCAGATTGAGATTATTTCAGCGCAAGGACAAATCCTGACCGATTTTGGCAACACGTTTTACCTTGAGGGTGAGCACTCGCTTGACATAACAAAAGCCGTTTATTGGCAGCCAGGTTTGTATTTTGCGAAAATCACCATTGCGAACAGCCAACCGCTGATTATCAAAATCTTACGACAATAAATCGCCTTCGGGCATTGTCGGTTCCTGTGGTTCAGTTGCAGGAATTTTCTGAATGGCCTTAACACATCCGAATGTGATCAATACACACACAATCAATGTGATGGCGAGATTCATCGGGCCGCCGAAATAGTCGATTACCGAAACGTTCATATCGCCGGCATAGTAGCCCAAAAGAAAACCAGCCGTGTTGTTGGCCCAATGCATGAAAATGCCAATCCAGATGCTGCGTGTGCGCCAGAACAGCCAACCAATGGCGCAACCGATGATGAACGCTGCAATGAACTGCCATGGGTTCAAGTGCGCGATGCCGAAAATCACTGCCGACCAGATGATAGCCTTTCGAGGCTCGTAGCGGCGAAGAAGTGCGGCTAGTATGATGCCACGGAAAACCAACTCTTCGAGCACTGGAGCGGCAATGCCAACTGTCATATATCCAGCAAAATCGAGCGATATTGCTTCGCTGAAAATGCGTGCCACAATGTCTGGCATAGGAATCAGCGAGCAGATGGCTTCGCTGATTATCGATAGAGCGAAAGTCATTGCCAAAGCAATTGGGAATAATAACGGCTTTACTTTTCTTGTATCGCTAACTTTCAGATTCCAAATAGCATACACTACGGCAATGGTGCCGGCAAATTGCAAAATGTAGCCAAGCATTGTTATCCACGACTTGAAAGCCGGCGCCACGCTCAGCAGTGCGGCCGTGACAACTGACGCAGGAATGGTCAGTGCAAGGGTGATTCCCAAAATGGCGAATGCCTTACCAATTGATATTGAACGATTTTCTATTGAATTTTCCATTAATCCCCGGTTTTTGTTTTAACGTTTCAGTGATTCATGTACAAAATAAAACTAATTTGGCCGTATCGCAAAAAATATAGGTCTGCGCTCATTTTTTTTTCTTTTTGAGTGCATGGCATTGTGCAGAATAGATATTTTTACAAGTCAGTCGCAACGGGAGTAGTTGCAATGATAAAAAGAATTGTTTTTAGTGAATTATGGGGAGATATAAGATAAAGCCCATCAGGATAGTATTGGCAATAATGCTTCTTTTGGCGTGCGCTGTTGCGTTTTTTTGTGTTAGATTCAGCAACTACCTTGCTTTCGGACGGAGCGTAGACATGCCTTTGCTTCAGGAATGGCAGGTTTATGGTGCGCCGTCGGCCGAAAATGAATGGATGTTCGGTCTTATTGTCAATTCCGAGCGTAATAATTGGGACAAAGTGGAAAAACTAACCAAACGTGACCACCACTCACTGATTGGTACATATTATCACAATCTGGCAATGGCAAAAAAAGGCAGATTGAGTCAGGAGTTGATGAATTATTATCAGCCTTTGGCTGACGGCTTGCTGTTACCTATCAGACAAGGTTCCCGGCCATTGTTTGTCAGTTGTGCAGGCGAGGTTTGGTATCAGTTGGGCGGAGTTATTATGGCAGAGCATGCCACAATGTTGGGACTGGCGTTCACAGCAACACAATCGGGGAAACGTTTTTACCGCCGGCTTGCACAAATAGCTCATATCAATGGTGACACTTGCGCCATAAAGAAGTATGAAAGGCTTTTGGGCGGCCCAATTGACGATGATTGGAAAGAAAAAGTGCCATTCGTGCCAAAAACTGACACCATTGTTTTTGCCGGGCAAAACCGAATGCTGCTTCGGAATCTTCTCGAGTCGAATCCCGACAACATAATGGCTTACGAGTATTTGCTTTGTTACGATTTGCTGTCGAAGGATATTGGCTCATTTATTGAGGATTACGTTCCCGGCAAGGTCAAATCACAACTGTACGATGAGGCTCTGATAGTTTATTTGGCTGGCGATGGTATGCTTTCCAATGCCATGTTGGAGAAATACGGCATCAGCAAAGCAGTGTTCAATAATTTCCGCGCTTACGGCGACGCGTATATGATGACAAATGCCAACAAGCGGAAAATGAAGGAGAAATACGGCAATACTTATTGGTATTATTTCAATTTTGCAGATAAAGATGATTAAAAGGTTGGTTTTGTTATTGATACTTCCGATAGTTTCCAGTTGTTCTGCACCGGATGAACCTAAAGGAATGTATCCTGATTATCGCGGTGTTACCATTCCGTGCAACATTGCGCCTTTGAATTTTTATTATACAGGTGGAAAGGCAGAAACAACATTCAGTTACGGTGATTATTCGTTTAGCCTGAAAGGGCGTGATGTAGTAATACCAGAAACTAAATGGAAAGAACTCTTGGACAAAGCCAAAGGCGATTCAATTAAAATCAGCAGTTCGCTAATGGGAGAATGGAGCATTTTTGTTAGCCCCGACTCAATCGACCAATATCTTACCTATCGACTTGTTGAGCCTGCTTACGAAGTCGCCAACTGGGTTGAGATTTTCGAGCGCAAGATTTCAACTTTCGATGAGCGAGTTTTGGCCTCGTACGGAAACACCAACAATGCTTGTATGAATTGCCACATCCATAAGGGAGAGAACACAATGTTCTATCTGCGTGGTCGCAGAGGAGGTGCGGTATTGAGTAGTAAGGGAACATTGAGGAAGATGACACTGAAAAACGATTCAATGTTCTCGGGAACCGTTTATGGCGATTTGCATCCGAGCGGACGTTGGGGAGTGTTCTCAATGAATGTTGTAATTCCTTCGTTCCATACCCAAAGTCAGAAACGGCTTGAAGTTTACGACTCGAAATCGGATTTGTGCATTGTCGATTTCGATAACAATAAACTGCTTTTGCCGCCATCGCTCACTCGAACCGATGTTTTAGAGACATTCCCATGTTTCAGTGCGGATGGTTCGTCAGTTTATTATTGCGCTGCAGATACGGTTGCGTTGCCTCGCGATGTGAAAAAACTGCATTATTCGCTTTACAAATTCTCTTTCGATGCGCAGACGGGCGAGATAGGTGAGTCGAGCGTGGTTTGGGATGCTATGGAGCGTGGAGGTTCTGTTTGCCATCCGAAGGCATCGCCCGACGGACGCTGGTTGCTTTACACCGTAGCCGATTATGGAACTTTCCCGATTTGGCATCGTGAGTGCGATTTGGAGATGATGAATTTGGCAGATGGCACTATTGCTGATATGTCGGCTGCAAATTCTGAGTGGTCCGACACATATCATAGTTGGTCATCGAATTCGCGCTGGTTTGTTTTTGCCAGCAAACGCGACGATGGTCAGTATGGGAAACCGTTCTTCTGCCATGTCGATGAGCAAGGCAATGTCTCGAAGGCTTTTGTACTGCCTCAACAGAATCCCCACCATTACGATAGAATGCTTAAATCGTATAACATACCCGATTTGGGAAAGAATCCTGCAAATTTCAATGAGGATGAAATTGGACGCCTTCACCGTTATACCGATGCTGAAAAGTTTGAGTAAAATAGAAAAGCCGGTTTTTAAGCCGGCTTTCTTTATCATTGAGAGTTATTATTATTTCTTCGCTTTGCGAGCCTCGTTCAGGAAATTGACTACTTTGGCCAGATTCTCTTTCGAGTACATGTTGAAACCGTGTCCGCCGTCTTCGACCGGAATAAAATCGGTTTTTACACCTTTTGCTTTCAAAGCATTGTAGAAACTTTCGCCTTGGCAGAACGGAACAACATTGTCTTTCTTGCCGTGACAAACGATGATTGGGGGATCTGAAGGGTCAATGAATGTTGGTGCGCTGAGAGCCTTGTAGCGGTTCTCGTTACCTTTCATTGGCACGCCAAGAACCACTTCTTCTGGCGATGTTGGCATTTTCATCGATTCACCGCAGTCCATGTGCATCAAATCAACAGGACCCGACCAGTCGCAGGCGGCATCTACGCTGCTGCTGAAATTGGTAAACTGGCCCACATTGCCTTCAAGGTCAACTTCGTAGCCGTCAACGTTGGCAACCTTTTCGTTTCGTGTGGTGGCGGCGAGCGATGCCAAATGACCACCCGATGAGAAGCCCGAGGTGGCGATGAACGAGGTGTCAAACTTGTATTTGTCGGCATTGCCGCGCAGAAAGCGGATTACGGCTTTAATATCGTTTATTTGTGCAGGATATTTAGCATCGCCGCTTGAGCGGTGGTTAGGTGTTACAACTGCGTAGCCGGCGTCGAGCAGAGCGGCGCAAATGGTGTTGAGGTCGGCAGCCCCCTTTGAGTTGTTGCTGAACCATGCGCTTCCGTAGATGTGGACAACTACCGGATAACTCTCTTTAACCTCTTTTGGCAGATAGATGTCGAGGTTATGGTAAACCTCATTGTCACCCGCATAGTTGATGTTGAGAAACTTTTGAGAGTAGCGCATTGTGTCAGTGCTATTTTGGTTCCCGCCAAAACCACCGAATCCGCCACCCATTTGTGCAAAGCCGGCCATGCACAATAGTCCGGCCGCAAGTGTTAATCCAAACTTTTTCATAGTGATATGTTTTATAAAGTTTATTCAATTCAAAGCAAATTTAGCAATAGTGCCGATAATTGGACCATTAATTAATAAAAAAGGCCGCCTTTCGGCAGCCTTTTTTATTAAAGACATTTTATTACCATCCTGCGTGTTGCTTGATGAATTTGTTAGCATTCACGTCTTTGAATGGGATAGGATAGTATTTGTATTTATCCGGAGCATCAGATGGCTCGGTGAAACCAACCTCACCTCTACCTTCGTTCGGGTGAGTAGCGTAAACATAGAATCTGTGTTTTTCTTCTTTATTGCCTACGCCTTTTTCTTTACCATTCTCATCGAACATAGCGTCGTACAGTTCAGGAACAGTCTTACCATTGTTTCTTATTCTTGCGAAGTAGTCAACACCATCGCCCTTGTCTTGGAAACTCCAGCGAACCATATCCGGCCAACGGCAGCCTTCCAGGAACAACTCGAAACGTTTTTCCTCTTTAATTGCGGTCAGGAGGTCGTCCGAAGCGCTTGTTATAGTGGCAGAACCAGCACGCTCTTGAATTTTGTTCAAGTATTTCAAACCTTCAGCAGCCTCACCAGTTCTTGCGCAAGCCTCAGCATAAAGCAGGTAGGCCTCGCCCAAACGTGCAATCAGGTTGTTTCTTGTAGAGAATGCCTCACCAGGATAAGTCTCTTCTGAACGAGCTTGGCGTTTGTATTCCAAGAAGTGAGTTTGACCATAGAGATAAGTTTTAATACCTCTGTTAGACATTTTCTCTTTCTCTGCGAGTGATTGATCGTCGCCAGAACCATAACTCATTTCATACATAAACTCTTTGATGTTTCTAATCCAAGCTTTACGACGCCATCTTTGGTCTTTTTTCGGGTCTTTCTCGTATGCGTACGGGTCGTAATCTTTATCACCAACTATGCCGTCTTTTGTCTTCGGATCACCTGGGTCAACGCCGCAGTCATGTTTAATGAAGTCAGCAGCAAAGTCCTCACGAATACCAAGACCACCCCAACCATTAACATATCCTGAAGGAACACCAGCCATATGGTCTTGGCGCCAGTTCATAATGTTAATGTACATCCAAGTACTACGTTGGATATTTCCACTCCATGTCGAGATAGCCGTATTTACAGCAACGTTTGTAGCCATAATCTGCTCCTCATTGCCATCACCATTGGCAAGGAATGTCTCGCCAATACGATCACTTGGAACAAGAGCGTAGTTTTCAGACTCAACAAGTGGTTTCAGCGCTTTCTTTGAATTCTCAAAGTCGCCAACAAACATATAAGCCTTGCCTGCTACAAATTGAGCGAAACCTTTTGTAACTTTAACGGTACCATCTTTGTCGGTTTTTCCGTTGCGATCTTCAAGGTCAGCCATTGCATCCATACACTCTTCGGCGCACCATTTCAAGAGTTCATTGTGGTCGCTGTTAGCTATGTCTTCAGCACCAGCACTCAAATCAAGATACTTGGTTACTTTCGGTGGATCGTACCAACCAATGCCAAGTTGCATGTGGCAGTAAGCGCGTACTACGCGAGCCTCAGCAACGCAGCGTTTCTTAATGTCAGACATTTCTCCGGCTTCTGGAATCTTATTAATTACAAGGTTCGCAGCGTAGATGGCGCTATAGTAAGCACCATAAAGAGGAGTCAAGTCCTCATGGTCAGTAGCATAACGGAATTCGTTGAGCTGACTCATAAAGTCGTTGTCACCATAGAATTCGCCAGCAGCGTAAATATCGTCGCCACAAAGGTTGTAAGCAAAGAACGGAGCATTGTGGATGCCGAGGAATTTTCCATTGGCTACCACCTGAGCAAATTCATCGTACATGCCGTTCAAGGCATTCTGAGCGTCATCGTCACTTTGATAGAACATATCGAGTGTAATCACACCCTTCTGATCCTCATCAAGCTTGTCTTCGCACGCAGTTGCCATTATAGCACATGCGCCTATCAGTATTGAAAATTTAAACTTATTCATAATTGTTTGTTTTTTTTAGAATGTTACACTAACACCGAAGACCATCTTCTTCGAGATAGGATATGTACCCATATCGATACCCATTTGGTATGCATTAGTCGAAGTTGTTGCAGTCTCAGGATCCATACCTGGATATTTCGAGAATGTGAAGTAGTCATCAAGTGATACAAATACCCTCATGTTTTGAATGTAGGCTTTCTTTGTGATGTCGGCAGGAAGGGTGTAACCCAATTGAATCTGCTTGATCTTGAAATAGTTGCCCTTGAAGATATTGTCGTCAGATGCCCAATATTTAGTATCGGTAGAGCATTTGTTAAGAGCAGGTCTTGAAGCGCCAGTGTTGTCCTCAGTCCATGCATTCTTGTGATAATACTCAAGAGTATTGCTGTACGGACGGTCGGTGCGGAACAAAACCGGGAATATGCTGTTACCGCCTACACCATTACCAAACAGAGTGAAATCGAATCCTTTGTATTCAAGGTTGATAGTCATACCATAATTGTATTTCGGCATGCCCTGACCAATATCAGTCTTGTCGTCGTCAGTGATTTGGCCATCACCGTTCATGTCAACAAGTGTGTAAGAACCGTCTTCTGGATTAACCTTGTCGAATTTGAAACCATAGAAGTACCAAATTGAGTGACCTTCCTCAAAAGCATTGCGGATAGAGTTCACATAGTAAGAACCTTGCAGAATACGTCCACCAGCGTTGGGATCAAGGTAGGTAACTTCGTTCTTAAGAGTTGAGAAGTTGGCGTTTACAGAATAATTGAGGTCACCAAGTTTGTCTTTCCAGCCAAGTTCGAATTCAAGACCCTTGTTCATGATTTCACCAGCGTTCTTTGTTACGCTTGATACACCAAGTTCCATCGGAGGAGTAACATCAACCAGAAGGTCTTTAGTGTTCTTCTTGTACCAGTCGATGCCAAGAGACAGGCGGCTGTTCAGGAAGCGTGCGTCCAAACCGAGGTCAATCTGCTCTGATGTCTCCCATTTCAAATCTGGGTTGGCCAAACCTGAAGGCATTGAACCAAACTCTTGAGGAGCAGCGTTGTCAGTTGTGCTGTATTGGTACCATTTTTGGTTGTAGGCGATAGTTGTTGCGTACTTGTAGTCGCGCAATACGTTGATGTTACCATTGCGGCCCCAAGATGCACGGATCTTCAAGAACGACATAATGTCTGTGCTGATGTTGTCTTTAATGAAACTTTCGTTGCTGAGTGTCCAACCTGCAGATACTGATGGGAATTTACCCCAACGGCTCTCTTTCGGAAGTTTTGACTCATCGAATGCGTCAGCACGGAAGTTCAATTGCAAACTATACTTGTTGTCGAAAGAATAAGTCAAACGACCGAAGTAAGAAAGGCTTGCAGAACGGTTCGGTTTGTTATTGAACGATTTGGTTACAAGTTCTGTGGTCTCAGAAGTCTTGTAAGTTACGCTTTCAATAGCTTCAATGTCTGCTTTTGTTGCAGTTGAGCCTTCTTTGAACTTAATAGAGTATTTGGTAATGTCGTCACCTGTTGCGGTTTTTTCAACAGTACTTGTCGATGTATTGTTGGCAACATAGTCCAGATAGCGGAAGTTCTCCTCGTATGAAGAAAGAATGTCTGTACCTTTTGCGCTACCACTAACGTTGTCAGTCTTATCCTCGATGTACGACATACCAGCCATCAAACCGATATTGTTTTTACCAAAATCGATGTTGTAGTTGAAGAAGTTCTCCCACTGATAGTAAAGACCAGTTTGTGCTTCAGCTGAAATATTGTAGTTGTCGTCGTATGCCATGCTGTTTGCATAGTACGGAGCAGAATAACTGTGACGATTGCTATGTCTGATGCGATAACCTAAACGTGAGGTGTAAACAAATCCTTTAATCGGAGATAAGTTTGCAAACGCTGTTCCACGTACGGTAACACCACCATTGTCTGCATCAGTGCGGTACAACTGGATAAGCGGAGAACCATTATCTGTTTCAATGTATTTCGAAACTGCTAACAGACGGCCTTCGTCATCTCTAACTGCGAGTGAAGGGTCTTTCTTATATTTATTTACAGTAATCTTACGATTGAAATCCTCGTAATCGTTATAGTACAGCGGAGTCAGAGGGTCGTTCTGGATAACGGCCATCATCACTGAGTTGGCCTCGCTCATATGTCCTACCGACTTAGTTGACCATTTCTCAATAGAGGTGTTTGTACCAACAGTCAGCCAATCTTTAATCTTATAGTCAGCATTGATTTGGGCAGAAAGACGTTTGTAGACATCTTTGTCGCCAACAACGATACCATTGTTGTTCAATGAGTTCAATGACAAGAAATAGTGTCCGCGTTGGTTGCCACCTTGCATTGACAGAGAGTGCTGTTGAGTGTAACTCTTTTCGAACAGAGCGTCTGCCCAATCGGTGTCAATTGAACCATCGTCACCATATTTCTCCATGTCTGCCTCAATGTCAACACCGCCCTTTTGATTCATGTAGTCAATGAATTGCTCGCGGTTCATAACATCAGGTTTCTTGGCCAATTTGTTCTGAGTCAGTTTGTAACTGTAGGTAATAGTACCGTCGCCTTTGTCCTGACCAGATTTGGTTGTGATGAGCACAACACCGTTACCTGCTTCAGCACCGTAGATGGCAGCTGATGCAGCGTCCTTCAAAATCTCCATTGACTCAATCATTGAGGGGTCGAGGTATTGGATGTTGTCCACCTTCAAACCGTCAACAATCAACAGAGGGCCAATGTTACCACTGTTAGAAGAATAACCACGAACGCGGATGGCAGCGCCTTGACCAGGAGCACCTGAGTAGTTCAGAATCTGAACACCAGATGCTTTACCTTGCAGAGCTGATGCTGCGTCGGTGATTGAAAGTTTTTTAAGGTCATCAGAACGCACTGAAGCAACTGAACCAGTCAAGTCGCTCTTCTTTTGCGTACCATAACCTACGACCACAACCTCGTCCAAGCCTACCAAATCAGGCACCAGGCTAACGTTGTAAGGACCATTACCGTTAACGGTGATTTCTTCAGTAGTATAACCAATGTAGGAAATCTGAAGAACATCGCCATCAGCGGCGTTCATTGTAAATTCACCATTACCAGCGGTAATAGTACCAGTCGCGGTTCCTTTGATAACCACGTTTGCTCCCGGAATGGGAAGTTGCTCATCATCGAGAACCTTACCCTTTATTTCATGTTGCTGGGCAAAAGCTCCGACTGAAAGCAGCATCATCGACAGTGCTAGCACTGCGTTTTTCCATAATAGATGCATTTTCATCATACAAAAGTTTTTGTTAATTATTAAATAGATTAGTCACCGGCTGGCAAATCCATAGAATCTGCCAGTTTATCTTAAAAATTTCGTTTCCGTCTACGCGTTTTAATTGCATACACGAATTTCCGCATTGTCTTTGGAGCGTCATAAAAATAGTGTCTCATATTTGTTTCTGTGTGTCTCATCATTTTTTATATTTGTTGCATAATTTTTTGATTCTGTATCATTGTTTGATGATATTTTGTTGATTAATAATTGATTATGGCTTTTTAATAGTTTTAGATATTTTAGCCGTCAGAAATAGTGCAGTTGTATGCTTTTCGAACTTGGAAAAGCAATAAAAGGTTGATTGAACGGCGAAAAGAAATTGTGATGAGGTTTTGCTTTATGGAATTGAATAGATTATTGCTGTTATTATTGCTAGTTCTCCCGCATTTGTCGGTTGCAAACAATTGTTTTGTGTACACGTCGGAGTTCCATTTACCATCAAACAAGGTCAATCATGTGTTCCAAGACCATGATGGAATGATTTGGATAGCCACCGAGGACGGATTGTCGATGTATGATGGCGAGGAGTTTGTTGCCTTTCACAGTAATGAGTCTGATTCAACTTCGTTGCGGAACGAATATGTGAGATTCACCTTTGAGGATCATCACGGCAGATTGTTCTTTGGTACATTGTCGGGCCTTCATTATTACGACAGGGATTACCGGAAATTTTACCAGATTCCTCAATTTGTTGAAAACATGAAATTTACCCGAGGCGTTAATGTGTCGTGTGTTGTGGAAAGTGATTGCACAATTATTGTCGGCACATCTGGGTATGGCATTTTTGCTTTGGAGCAGTCTGATAGCGGATTGATTCTGCGTCAGGATCCTGATTTGTTGCCTAACTGCTACTATATTAAAAAGTTGATGCATGACAGCCACGATAATTTATGGGTGGCTACCGCCAATAGTGGTGTATATGTGCTGAATAAGAAGCGTGAGATTGTCAGCACCTATTCCTTTGACAGCAACGAGTCGTGTTTCTCGCTTCTGGAATCGCCCGATGGCTATATATATATAGGTACATCACATGGAAACTTGGTTCGATACAACCCGGAGACGGAGTCGTATTCTCTTGTTGATACCAAGGGATTGATAAACAGTGCTTTGGCGGATATGATGGTGAACGATTCCTCTTCCTTGTTGCTTGGAACTGATGGCGATGGATTGAAGGTGTTGAATACCGCTACTGGAGATATTCAAGATTACAATATCAGTTTGCTGGGTATTGATAGTCAAAAACTTAAAATCCACTCGATTATGCGAGACAACAGTGGCGGTCTGTGGCTCGGATGTTTCCAGCAAGGTGTAATTATGGAACCTGCTGTCGAAAACGATTTTTATTATGTCGGAAGCAGGTCGTCGTCAGCGAATAATATAGGCTCATGTTGCGTGACTTCAGTTTTTAGCGACAAAAACGGAGACGTTTGGGTAGGTACAGACAATGATGGCATCTATTTGTTAAACAAGGATTTTTTGAGGAAGAAACATTTTCAAGTTGATCATAAAACGGGTGGCGTGCCGCGTACAACATTGTGCATTTTTCGTGATTCCCGCAATAATATTTGGGTGGGTTCGTATTTGTCGGGTCTTTTCAAACTTGATGAAAATACTGGTCGGTGCCAGTCGTTCCCCCTTGTAGGTCAGAGTGATTTCCGGTTGTCGCCGAGTATTTATGGTATTGACGAGGACGAACATCACAATTTGTGGGTGGCGGTTTCCGGGATAGGTCTTTACAGAATCAACATACTAACGCATGAGCAGAAGTTCTACCGCAATCAGTCCGGCAGCATTAGTTCATCGCAGACCGACAACCGATTGCCAAACACATGGATTAACAAAGTGTTGGTGCACGACAACCGTGTATATTTGGGTACTTATGACGGATTGTGCTGTTTCGATATTGAAAAAGAGGATTTTACATCGACATTTGGGACCAATCGTGTGCTTGCAGGCGAAGTCATCTATGATTTGCTTTTCGATGAAGATGGAGTGATATGGCTTGCCACGGCAAACGGACTTTTTAGTTTTAATCATCAAAATGGTGAATCTGTCAGATTTACAATGGCTAACGGATTGCCTAACAATTCTGTAGCATCGTTGCGACTTGGTTCTGATGGCAACATTTGGCTTGGCACTAGCAACGGCATTTCATGTATGAACCGTCAGACGGGTTTCTTCTCAAATTATTATGCTTCAGATGGTTTGCAGTGTAACGAGTTCAGCAAAGGCGCATCAACAGTTGGGCAGGACGGAATGTTGATATATGGAGGCATGAACGGACTGATATGCTTCTATCCACAGAATATTAAGAAACACTGCACCATCCCAAAAGTCAGAATTTCAAATTTTTATATCAATAACACTCCGGTAACAAAAGATATGTTGTCGGACGGACGCCCGGTTGTCGATTGCGATATAACAAATGCGGAAAAGGTGCGTCTTTCCAATACCGACAATTCGTTTACCATTGAGTTTACAGCTATGGAGTTCGCTTCGCGCGACAGAATAAGTTATTGGTACAACATGGATGGGAAAGGCTGGTTCAGGTTGCAATCGAGAACCAACAGAGTCTCGTTTAGTAATCTAAAACCCGGAAAACATGAATTTTGTGTCAGGTCAGGAATTATGACCGCCGATGCCATTTCATTTTCGAAAATCCGTAGGCTTACAATTCAAATCGCCGCTCCGTGGTATGCGTCGAAGTTCGCTTATGCGCTTTATGCAGTTGTCCTGGTTTTGGCAGTATTGTTCGTCATGTTATATATTAAGCGTGACAACAAATTGAAAATGAAGATATTGGAACATAAGCACGCTGAAGATATCAAAGAGGCTAAACTGCAGTTCTTTATAAACATATCGCATGAAATTCGCACCCCAATGTCGCTGATTATCGGGCCAATACAAAAACTTATCAGCACCGACGATGATCCGGAGCGTCAGCATACCTATAATATAATATATAGAAACGCAGAACGGATTCTCGGTCTTGTCAACCAACTTATGGATATTCGGAAAATTGACAAGGGGCAGATGAAACTCCGTTTTGAGAATGCCGATGTGGTAAAAATCGTGCGGGGCGTATGTGATAATTTCAGTTTCCAAGCCTCGTCGCATGACATCAGTCTTAACTGCACTGCTGATAGCCAGCCGATAATGGCATGGGTTGACACTGCTCATTTCGACAAGATAATAGTCAACATCCTTTCAAACGCATTTAAGTTCACACCTTCGGGCGGAAGCATAAATGTTACTGTCAAGCAGGATTTCTCGGGGCAATCGAACTCGGGATCTGACGGTTTTGTGGTTATCGATATTGAAGACAGTGGTCCGGGTGTAAACACTGATGATTTGAACAGAATCTTCGACCGTTTTTATCAGTCGCCAACCAATGGCAAGACTGTTTCCGGCACTGGAGTCGGGCTTCATCTGACAAAATCACTCGTTGAGTTGCATCATGGCACAATTGCGGCAGCCAACAATGTGGGTAAAAACGGTTGTCACTTTACTGTCAGGATTCCGCTTGGCGATAGGCATATGACGGCAGAAGATAAAACCGCGCCGTTGGTTGTTGAGCAGGAGGGTGGCCAGGCCGCTCTTGAATTAAAGCCATCAGCATCTCCGACTGGCAAGACAAGCGTAAGGCAGTACAAAAAGACCAAGTACCATGTGCTTGTGGTTGAAGACGACGATGAAATCCGGAGGTATTTGAAAAGCGAACTGTCAACAGATTTTCATGTGCAGGTGTGTGCAAATGGAGCAGAGGCTTTTGAGGTGATATTGAAAAAGGCGCCGGACATTGTGGTCAGCGATGTAATGATGCCGGTAATGGACGGGGTTACGCTTTGCAAGAAAATCAAACAAAACATCACCATTAACGACTTACCAGTGATATTGTTGACATCCCTAACCAATGAAAGCAATATTATTGAAGGTCTCGATGTGGGCGCTGACGCATACATTACAAAACCCTTCAGCATTGAATTGCTGCGGCATACAATGTTGAACAAACTACAAAGCAGGAATGTTTTAAAGAATAACTTCAGAGGAAGTCAGACTCAGGAGGCAATGTTGGAAAAGCCTGATGTTGTTTCGCCCGACGACCGTTTGATGCACCGCATCATGAAGGTTATCAACGCCAATATAGGCAATCCGGATTTGAATGTTGATATGCTGGCTACCACTGTTGGTATCAGCCGGGCTCATTTGCATCGGAAAATGAAGGAACTTACCAATCAATCAACGCATATGTTTATCAGAAACGTACGCCTGCAACAGGCCGCGGCGCTTTTGCGCGAGGGAAAACACAGTGTGTCGGAGATTTCTGATGTTGTCGGGTTTGTCAATACTGCTTATTTTTCAACGGCCTTCAAAGACATGTTTGGAGTGACACCAACGGAGTACATGTATCAGCATTCGGGAAACAAGGAAGAACGGAAATAAGCAGTCAGAACCAATAATCAATACTATAAGCCATTCAACGTTTATATAATCGTTAAACTAACCGAGTGGCTACAACTTCCCATTCTCAATTCGGTTTTCCAAAACTGTATTGAAAAAAAAATTCATTAAATGTTTGAGGTGTAAATTATTTATATACTTTGCACCGTTCGATGGAGAATAGGGGGGAATCAGAACGTTTTTTTGAAAGAATTGCTATATTGAATTGATTCTTACGGATTAATAAAGGTAATTTTTACATTATTGTTATTATGCTGCGAGAAGAGAAAAAGATAGTTTATTGCAAAAATGTAATCGTTTGCGCCGCAGAAACGGCCCCGCAATCGGTTGCATTCGATTTATTGGCGGACGAATGTGAATGTGAAAATGCAATTTCAACACTTCCAATGTTGGATTTGAAAGTGACTATATAATTTAATAACCAAACAAATTTAGTATGAGGAAACATCGACTATGGAAATTGGCGGTTGCAATGCTGCCAATGATGTTGCTCTCTTTCAGTGTTTTCGCTCAGAAACATCAGATTTCGGGTAAGATATTGGACGAGGGTGAAATGCCAGTTCCAGGTGTTAACGTTGTAATTAAAGGTACAACGATTGGAACAATTACAGGTGGTGACGGTACTTTCAGTATGCAGGCCGCCGATAATGATGTGCTGGTTATTACCTACATCGGTTACACGACGCAGGAGATAACAGTGAAAGGTTCAGGCCCTTACAACATCGCGTTGCAGCCTGACATGGTAGGCTTGGAAGAGGTGGTTGTCGTTGGTTACGGCCAACAGAAAAAAGCCTCAGTTGTGGGCGCTATCACTCAGACCACAGGTGCGACATTGCAGCGCGCCGCAGGTGTGAGCAACATTGGCGCAGCCTTGACAGGTAACTTGCCGGGCGTTATCACAACACAAGACACAGGCCAGCCTGGTGAGGAGGATGCAAAAATCGTTATTCGTGGTACAAGTTCATGGAACGGCAGCGACCCGTTGGTTTTGGTCGATGGTATTGAGCGTTCAATGAACTCTGTCGACATCACTTCAGTTGAGAGCATCTCGGTTTTGAAAGATGCATCGGCAACAGCCGTTTACGGTGTGAAGGGTGCTAACGGCGTTATTCTTATCACCACAAAACGTGGTGAGGAGGGTAAGGCTCGCATCGACGCAGGTTTCACCACTACAGTTAAACGTGTGTCGAAGTTGCCTAACAAACTCGACTCTTACGACGCTTTGATGGCTCGCAACAAAACTGTTGAAATGGAGTTGCCTGTTACCGACAAAGATTCATGGGAGTATATCACACCGCAAAGCGAGATTGAAAAATATCGCGATCCGGATGGTTACACTTACAATGAATTAGGTGTGAAACTTCAGAATAGAGAGCGTTACCCGAATGTTGACTGGCAGGATGAGTTGTTCCGTAAGCAGGCAATATCTTATAATGCTAACTTGAGCATCAGCGGTGGTACCAAATCTGTACGTTATTATGGTTCAGCTGACTACGTTTATGAGGACGACCTTATGCGTCTGTTCGACAATGGCCGTGGTTATGAGACAGGTTACAGTTACCAACGTATCAACGCCCGTAGTAACATCGACTTCACTATCACCAAATCGACAGTGTTCAAAATGAACCTTGCCGGTTCGCTTGGTATCAAGAAGGCTCCTGCAATGAACGCAGGTGATGTTTGGCAGGAAGGTCAGCGTTGGGCAGGTGCCTACAACATTGCACCTGACGTATTCCTTCCGCAATATAGTGATGGTGCTTGGGGTTACTATCCGCAGGTTTCAAACGTAACCAACTCTGCACAGAACCTGGCTTTGGCTGGTATGGCAAAGAAAACCACCAACGCAATCAATACTGACTTTATTCTTGAGCAGAGGCTCGACTTTATCACAAAAGGTTTGAGCGCACGTGTAAACATGTCAATGGATAACCAGTTTGAGGAGAATAATCGTGGTGTTAGTGACGCATACAATGATGCTCAGGAAAAATGGATTAACCCAAAGACTGGTCAGGTATTTATCCGTCACGATATTGATGGTGACAACACCGGTTTCGACTGGGCAGAGCAGGTGAGCTGGTCAACCAATGGTGGATCGATGGGTAATGTGAACCGTCGTTTGTACTATCAGGCACAATTGAACTGGGCACGCGATTTCGGTGCACACGGCATTACTGCCATGGGCTTGTTCTCACGCAACAAACAATTGTATGGTGATGGTATTCCATCGTATCGTGAGGACTGGGCTTTCCGTACAACTTACAGTTATGCTGGTCGTTACTTCTTTGAGTACAATGGTGCTTACAACGGTTCGGAGAAGTTCGCTCCCGAAAATCGTTTTGCATTCTTTAACTCAGGTGCCATTGGTTGGATGCTTTCTGAGGAAAGTTTCATGTCGTTCTTCAAAGAGAACCACTACATCGATATGTTGAAACTCCGCGCATCGTTGGGTGAGATTGGTAGCGACAACGCAGGTTCGTTCCTCTACATGGATGAATGGGCATACGGTGGTAAGGCAGGTATGACACTCGACGGCGGTGGCGACAGTATCTATACATTCTATCGCATGACCAAGTTGGGTAACAAAGATGTTCACTGGGAGACAGTGCGTAAGTTCAACTTCGGTATCGATTACTCGTTGCTCCAAGGTCTGTTGGCCGGTAACATCGAAATCTTCCGTGACAAACGTTACGATGTGCTTCTTAATGGTAGCGACCGTGCCACTCCGGCATATTTCGGTTTCGATGTTCCTGTGACAAACATGGGTGAGGTTCATGCAAAAGGTTATGAGATCGAACTTCGCGTGAACAAGCAAATCAATCGCGAGACTCGTGTATATGGTAACTTCAGCATTACTCACAACGAAAACGAAATCATCGAGAAAGACGATGCACCATTGAAACCTAACTATCAGAAACAGGAAGGTTATGCAATTGGTCAGTACAGAACATTTATTGATAGAGGCTTCATCAACAATATCGATGAGTTGTATGGTAGTCCGGCATTTGAGACTGACGACCGTTTCCGTCTGCCGGGTAGTTACTACATTGTCGATTTCAATGGTGATGGTTCTATCGACAGCAAGGATAGCGCTCCTTATGGATACACAAGCACTCCGCAGAACACTTATAACGCCCTTGTAGGCTTTCAGTGGAAAGGCTTCAGCTGCTTCGCACAGTTCTATGGTGTTCGCAATGTAACCCGCGACGTTGTGCTGCAGAGCTTTGGTCAGAAACTGAACACAGTTTACGATATGGGTGAAATCTGGTCGAAAGAGAATCCTGATGCCGATGTAACTCCGTATCGCTGGAGCACTGCTCCGGTGAGCAAGGAGGGTGGTCAGTTCCCCGCATACGGTACTCAATACATTTTCGACGGTTCGTATGTTCGTCTGAAGAATGTTGAGTTGGCTTATGAATGGCGTGAAGGTCAGTGGATTAAGAATATTGGTCTGAAATACTTGAAGGTGTTTGTCAATGGCAACAACCTCTGGTTGTGGACTCGCATGCCTGACGACCGTGAAGCCAACTTGGGTGGCGGCGGTTACTTGGGCGCTTACCCGACTGTAAAGCGTTTCAATGTTGGTCTTAAAATAACTCTCTAATGCTTAAGACAATGAAAAAGATACATAATTCAATATTATTTATAGGTTTGTTGGGGCTGGCTTTGGGCACTGCTTTCACTTCGTGCAAGGATTATCTCGACCGCGAGCCAAACACGACAGTGTCGGCTAGCGATGCTTTCAAAAACTTCAACAACTATCAGGGATTTGTTGAGTTGATTATCAACTGTATTCCCGATAAAGAGAAATGTAACTGGTGTCCGTCGTGGAACTGGGGTGATGATGAGATTTTCAACCCTGAGGCCGACGACCGTATGACTCACCAGGCCGACCTTGGCAACTTCCGTGCATGGAGCCAGACAGGCAACTGGTTGCTTACAGGAGGAACCTCTAATGGTAGTGTAACTCAAAACAGTGCACCGAAAAACCACTCTTTGTGGGGACATGCTTGGTTCTGCATTCGTCAAGCCAACATGGCTATTGAGCATATCGATGAGATGGACGGAACCGAGGAGGAAAGAAATGTCATACTTGGACAAAGCTATTTCTTCCGTGCATGGTGGCACTTTGAGTTGATGGAATATTTCGGTGGTCTGCCGTACATCGACAAAGTGCTTGACGCCGGCAACATTGAAAAACTGCCGCGTCTTTCGTTCCAGGAATGTGCTGATCGTTGCGCAAGCGATTTCCAACAAGCAGCAGATTATCTTCCATTAAAGTGGGATGATACTCAAGTTGGTAGTGCAACTAAAGGTAAAAACCAGTTGCGTCCAAACAAGATTACCGCACTTTGCTACAAAGGCAAATGCTTGCTGTGGGCAGGTAGTCCGCTTATGAAGAATGGTGCGCAACTTGGTGCCATTGCAAGCGGCAAGACCTACGAGTATGATGAGGATTACTGCAAAAAATCAGCCGAGACTTTTGGTGAAGTTCTGCAGTTGGTTGAAGACGGCGAAACCGAATATGCTCTTGTTCAATTCGATTTCGACGATATTTATAATCATAAAGCAACAAGCGCAGCAAAAAACAAGTGCTATTCTGACTTGTTCTATACTATGAACCAAGGCTATCGTACTCCAGGCTCAACCGAGGCCATCATGCGTGGTCCTTCAAAAGACTGGAACAGTTCGAACTGGAACACCACAAAGGTGTTTGGTCCGAAAGTGGCCGGTTTGGTTGAACACGATAACGTAATCCACCAGCCGACAGCCAACTTGGTTGAAATGTACGGAATGGCCAACGGTCTTCCGATTGATGATCCTGCTTCGGGCTTTGATCCTGAGCATCCGTTCAACAATCGCGATCCGCGTTTCTATCACGACATTGTTTTTGATGGATTCAAATACATCAATGGTGCCACAACCGACAAAGAGGCTTATCGTTATTGTGAATTGTTCACAGGCGGTAATATGCGTCCGGTGGCTAATGGTAGCCAGACAGGTTACTTCATTCAAAAACTTGTGCCGCATACTTGCAACGTAATCGACAAATCGTACGATTTTGGTAATGGCTTGCACACATATCTTTCGTATATGCGTTTGGCCGATGTTTACTTGATGTATGCCGAGGCTTGTGCGGCTGTTGGTGGAGCAAAATATAGCGCTTCAACGTTCGACAAGACTGCCGAGCAGGCTGTTAATGTTATCCGCAAACGTTGCGGCGCTGGCAATGTAGGCGCAAAATACGTTGCTGATGACAAGAAGTTTATGGATGAGGTTCGTCGTGAGCGTGCTGTCGAACTTTCGTTCGAGGGTTTCCGCTTCAACGACTTACAGCGTTGGCTGCTCCTTACCGAGTATCCGTATAACACCAAGTTCCGTCAGGAGTTTGACAGATTGGAGGATCTTGACTTCTTTAAGAACAACGACCCGCGTGAGGCTAAAGTTGCCAATTACCGCAAAGAGGTTATCCTGACCCGTAATTTCGGTACAAAACATTATTGGTTCCCATTCCTCGATGCCGATATCTATCTGTATCCTGAATTCAAGCAGAATCCGGGTTGGTAATGGTTCCATGAATAATTGTTGAATTAATAAACGATAAAAGATGAAACATAAACATAATATATTAGTCATGAGTGCCGCATTGGCCATTGCGCCATTTGCATTGAGTGCCCAGACCGATGCACAGGCAGAGCCGCAAACAGAGGATTCTGTCTATATGGTCAAAACGGCATTCCGCAGCGTGGCACAAGGCGATCTGCTTGGTGGCGTTTCGTTTGTCAATGTCGAGGAGATGCTCGAAAAGAACTACACCACCTACAGTCTCGACCACATGGAGAGTTTGGTCAATGGCTGGAATGGCAAATCGCTGTGGGGTATGGATGAGGATAACGGTCAGGGCTATTTGGTTCTTATCGATGGTATTCCTCGTGACGCCAACAATGTGCAGCCGTCAGAAATTGCACAGATAACCTTTCTGAAAGGCGCCAATGCAGTTGTGCTTTATGGTAGCCGTGCTGCAAAGGGTGCGATACTCATCACAACCAAGCGTGGTCAGGCTCGCGAAGGTTTGAAAATCGACATGAATGTGAACGTCGGTCTGGATGTTATTAAAGCACTTCCCGAATATCTTGGTGCCGTTGATTACATGAAATGGTACAATCAGGCTCAGAAGAACGACTGGTATGATGAAGAATACGGAGAAGATTATACTGATGAGGATTTGATGTACGAGCCAGATGAGATTGAGAAGACGGCAAGCGGAGTCAACCCTTATCGTTATGTTGACATCGACTACTTCTCGTCTGATTATATCAAGAAAGTTAAGAGCCGTAAGGAGGCTGTTCTTGAATTGTCGGGCGGTAACAAGCGTGCTCGTTTGTATGGCAACATCAACGCCTATTCGCAGAACGACTTTGTTAAGGTGGCTGATGCTAAGAAAACCCGTATCAACCGTTTGAGCGTTCGTGGTAATGTGGATATCGATTTCAATGACTACATCAGTGGTCATATTGATGCCAACGCAACATTCTACGATTCAAAACACCGTCAGTACAGTAGCAACCCTGGCGATAACATGACTTATTGGAGAATGGCTGCAACAGGTCGTCCGAACTACCCGAACCACGCAGCTCCTCTTATTCCTCTTGACAAGGTTGCAGAGGATGCAAAAGGTCGTGAACTGGTTGAAAACACAAGCAATATTTTCGATGGCAAGTTCCTAGGCGGAACAAATGCCAACCAATCAAATGTGTTCAGTCAGATTTACGCTGGTGGCGAGTTGAAATGGACTAGCCGTCAGTTCCAATTCGATGGCGGATTGAATTTCAATCTTGGCAAACTGGTTGAAGGACTTTCTCTGAAGACTAATTTCGGAATGGATTTCAAGGCATCGTACAATACACGTTTCGATCCCAAGTATGCAGTGTTTGAACCTGAATGGGGTGAAGACGATGAGATGATTCACAAAATCACTCAGATTGGTACCGATGAAGTAACAGGAAGCAAGAAGTTGTGGGGAACAAAAGAGACCCGTACAATGGCTCTCTCGTTCCAATTCGACTATGTTCGCAGTTTTGGCGATCACAATGTATCGGCAATCGTTCTTGGCAATGGTTTCCAACAGACCAAAGATGGTGAGTACCACAATACCACCAATGCCAATCTTGGTTTCGATTTGAGTTACAACTTTGCTCACCGCTTCTATATGCAACTCAGTGCAGCTGAAGTTCATTCATCTAAGTTGGCCGAAGGTCACCGCAACGCGTTGTCACCTTCGTTGACTCTTGGTTGGAATTTGGCACGTGAGTCATTCCTCGATGGTTCAATCTTCGACGACTTGTTGATTTCGGCTTCAGTTAGCCAATTGAACGAGGATATTGATATTAACAAATATTACTTGTATAACGGTTCGTGGGACAAGAACACATGGGGCTTTGGTTGGGCCGATGGTAAGAGCACAACAACAATTACTCCGACCCGTGGTGAGAACGCAAAACTTGAGATGATTAAACGCAAAGAGTTCTCAGCTAGTGTTAAAGCATCTTTGTTAGATCGTTTTGTTACAACAGAATTCACATTCTTCAAGAACCGTTGGGAAGGCTACTTGGTTAATACAACTGAGGATTGGCCGAGCCACATGCAAAAGTTCATCCCTTACTTGAACAACGATGTTAACAGCCGTTATGGTTTTGATTTCGCAGCTAACTTCAATAAGGAGGTCAATGAAGATTTGGGCGTATCGTTTGGCGTTGTTGGAACATACTACGATACTAAAGTGGTTAAACGCGAGCAGTCAACTCTCGACCGTGTGAATCAAAGTCAACTCGACCGCGAAGGCAAACCTATCGATGCAATTTGGGGATACAAGAGTATTGGTATCTTCCAGAGTATTGAGGAAATCGAAGATTCTCCAGAGCAGAAGATTGGTAACACCGTTCGCCCGGGCGACCTTAAGTATGCCGATTTGAGCAACAACGGTGTTGGTGACACACTTATCAATGCCAATGATATGGTTTATTTGGGCAAGGACGGTCGTTTTGGTTCTCCATTCACATTGGGTGTCAATCTGACAGTTAAGTACAAAAATTTCACTTTCTATGCTTTAGGATCAGCCAAGGCTGGTGCATACGGAAAGAAAAACAACTCTTACTATCAGCCAAAGGGTGACGACAAGTATTCAGTATTAGTTAAGGACACTTGGACAGCAGAAAATCCAAATGCGAAATATCCTGCACTTACAACATCAAATGGTGCTAACAACTATGCTGAGTCTGACTTCTGGTTGTATAAGGACAATGCTTTCAAATTGACTAAGATACAGATAACCTACGATCTTCCGCAAGAAATGCTTGGTGACAGTTTTGTGAAAGGTGTCAGCGCATTTGTGAGCGGCAAAGACTTGCTTACTATTTCGAAAGAGCGCAAGGTGATGGAGACTTCAATTGCAAGCGATCCTCAAACACGTTTCTTCCAGGTCGGTGTGAAAGCAACTTTCTAATGTCTGATTTAATACGAATTGAGATATGAAATTGAATAGAATAATAAAATTAGCGGTTCTGATTCCCGTTGTTGTCGCTTGCGACGATATGTTTGAGCCGGGTATCGAGAACAATCAGGATTTTGAAACGTTGACTAAGATTCCGCAAAATGCAGCAGGCTTGGCAATGCACGGATATGCAAACTTGCCATATCAAGGTGGTTCTGCGGGCAGTTTCAACGACGTTGCTACCGATGATGCAGTTTCCAATGATTATGGAAATGCATATCTTAAAGTGGGCAATGGTTTGTGGAGTTCAAAGCAAGGTGGTATAAACCCATTCAACCAATGGACTGACCGTCGCACAAACCTTCAGTATGTCAACCGTTTTCTCGAGGAAATGGATAATTTCAAATGGGCAGGTAAAGATGTGGTTAATGAAATGTTCAAAGACCAAATCAAAGGAGAGGCTCTTGCGCTCCGTGGCTTGCAAATGTTCTTCTTCCTGCGTGCCCATGCAGGTTATTCAGGTGGCGAATTACTAGGTGTACCTTGCCTTACTCGTTCTGAAACAGCAGGCGACGATTTCAATGTGGGACGTTCTTCATTTGAAGATTGCATCAATCAAATATTTAAGGATTTGGAAGATGCTAAAGAATTCTTGCCGTTTGATTATGTAAACATTAAAGATGCCGATATACCTCAGAAGTATAAAGAAATCGGAGTTGACAATGCAGAAGACTACAACCGCGTGTTTGGTGAAAGCAAGATGGGACGTATGTCGGGCAGAATTGTCGCAGCCATTGAGGCTCAGGTTGCTATTTATGCTGCCAGTCCGGCATATTCTGACCACTCTGGTGTTACGTGGGAAGACGCAGCCCAAAGAGCTGCCGATTTGCTTAACACTATTGGCGGTGTCAGCGGTATTGATCCTAATGGCAACCATTGGTATAACAATATTGATGAGATTCGCGATGTTCGCGGTGGACGTGTGCCGGCCGAGATTATTTGGCGTGACAATGTGAGTGAGACTAATGGTCTTGAAACAGATTGCTATCCTGCTTCTTTGTTTGGCAAGGCACTCATCAACCCAACACAGAATCTTGTTGATGCCTTCCCAATGGCTAATGGCTATCCTATTTCTGATGCTGCTAGTGGTTACGATCCTCAGAACCCATATGAAGACCGTGATCCGCGTTTCGATTTGTACATTGTTCATGATGGTTCTGATTTCGGTCCATACAGAACAACAAAAGCACAAAAGAACACTGACTTGATTAACACAACAGTTGACGACAAGAATAACCAAGATGGCTTGGATGCTGAAAAAGGTGGAGCACCTACACGTACTGGCTATTTCATGCGTAAACTGCTCAACGAGGATTGTATCATCAAGATGAAGGATGGTGGTAGCGGTATTAGTGCTCAGCACAAATATAACGCACGTATCCGCTACACCGAGATTTTCCTCGATTATGCTGAGGCTGCAAATGAGGCTTATGGTCCTAAAGGAACTGCTTCTGGTGCATCTTATAGTGCATACGATGTGATTAAAGCAATTCGAGAGAGAGGTGGAATCACCGACACAAAATACTTGGATGAATGTGCAGGTGACAAAGACAAAATGCGCGATCTTATCCGCAACGAGCGCCGTATTGAACTCTGCTTCGAGGGCCACCGTTTCTGGGATTTGCGCCGTTGGAAAGTTGATTTGTCTAAGCTTAACGAGACCGTTATGGCTATGGAAATCAAAACTGTTAACGGAAAGAAAACCTATACTCCGGTTCCTGTTAAAAAGGAAACTCGCGACTATGACGAGTGTATGTATTATGGTCCGGTTCCTGAGTCGGAACTCAACAAGTGGTCGGCTTTGAAACAGAACGATGGTTGGGAAAGATACTAATCTTTAATTGTTAATATGATGAAAATGAATAGAATATTATCGGTTTTATCAGTAGGCGCCATCGCTGTGGCTTTTGCCTCGTGCAAAAACAGCGAGCAGAACTTCCCCGATTTCGATGGTGGAACCACAGCCTACTTTGCTTACCAGTACCCAATCCGTACAATGATTTTGGGTAATGTTGAGACATACGACAACACCAGCGACAACGAGGGTAGATTTACAATTTACGCAACATGCGGTGGATCGTACGAAGGATTGAATGCCAAGATTGATGTCAGCGTTGATGAGTCGCTCACTCAGAACTTGTATTTCGAAGATGGCACAGAGGTTAAACCTATGCCGAAGGACTACTATGATATAGAAGAAGGTCCACTTGATTATGCAGGAGGTTTCCGCGGTGGTGTTGAGGTGAAACTTAACGAGAAATTCTTCAACGATCCTCTGTCGGTTAAGAACACTTACGTTATTCCGGTAGTGATGGGTGAGAACTTCTCGGGTGTTGACCAAATCAATCGTGGCACGCCAATTGTTGATGGTTCATCGCCACTGCGTCAAGATCCAACCAAATGGGATCCATCACCGAAAGATTTCACCTTGTTCTGCGTGAACTACATCAACGAGTACACAGCAACTTATCTTCGTCGTGGTAAGGATAATTTTGACAAGATGAAATTCAAAGAAGTTACCGAGACGATAACTGGTCCTGATATGTGTATTGTTGCTCATGCAAGTCCTAAACAATCTCAGGTTTGGGACAACCAGTTCTGGATTGATGCTGTTAATCCCTTTGCTGATGGTGATGAAGTTACATTGACAATGGAAGTTAAAGCAACTAAAGAGGCAAAATCCTCTGCTCAGGTCCATGAGGCTCCGGGTTCTTATAAAGGTGAATTTGGAAGTATAAATTTCACAACAGATTGGAAAAGCGTTACGTTAACGGGTAAAATCTCTGGAGCCAATGTTGGTGGACACTCTATTGCATTCAACCTTAGTGAGTTCGCTGATTCAAACGATTATTATTTCGATAATGTTAGTTTGAAAGTTAATGGAACAGAAACAATTACGAATACACGTTGCGACGACGTTGAAAGTGCCAACTACTACACTAAAGTTTTGAGCAGTGGTGGTGCAACTGTTCCTAGCACGTTTGAAAAGAATGGTGATAAAACACAAACTGTCACAAATACTTACGAAGTTCCTGATGGTTACTCAAAAGTCGACGTAAGCCGTCATACAGCATTTGTCGAGAGTGACGAGGTTGTTTATACTACTTCTAAATCGAGAAACCAGATTATTCTGCCTATATCTACAACAGAAGTGGCCGGTGTTCCAACTGCTTGTGAATTGGTTCTCACATTTGATGGTGATGATTGCACAGTTGCTTCGAACAACGAGGCATTATGCAAAGCATCAGGATCAGGTAAATATGTGAAAAATGGTGCACCGCTTGCATGGGGTAACAAAGACCGCGACGTGCTTTACCTTGATTACACTATCGATTTTGATGGTGGCAAGGTTCACTATGCAACTCAGGACACACTCGTTTGGCGCGATCGTGGTTCGGCTGCAGCAATACAGACTTATAAACCTGTTTACAAAGAGTAATAGTTAAGGCGTTATAACAAAAAAGGTCTTGAGATTTCTCAAGGCCTTTTTTGTTGTTTGTATGCATAGCCTAAAAACCTATTTTTGCATAAAAACTGAACAAAATGGAAGTAACGATAGAGCAATCGTGGAAGGAGCGCTTGCAAGGCGAGTTCGATAAGCAGTATTTTAAGGATTTGACTGATTATGTGCGAAATGAGTATCGCACTGGTGTCGTTTATCCACCGGGGAAGTTGATTTTCAATGCGTTCAACCTTTGTCCGTTCGATAATGTCAAGGTGGTGATTATCGGGCAGGACCCGTATCACGGGCCAGGGCAGGCTCACGGTTTGTGCTTCTCAGTGCAGGACGGTGTTGATTATCCGCCTTCGTTGCGCAATATTTTCAAGGAGATACAGAGCGATATCGGCACACCAGTCCCCGCATCGGGCGACCTGACTCGGTGGGCGAAGCAAGGTGTGCTGCTGCTGAACGCAACGCTTACGGTTAGAGCCAATATTGCCGGTTCGCACCAGCGGCGTGGGTGGGAAACGTTTACCGATGCTGTCATCAATGCCGTGGCCACTGAAAAGCAGAATGTGGTTTACATCTTGTGGGGCTCGTATGCTCAGCAGAAGGCCGCAATGGTCGACCGCGCGAATAATCTGGTGCTTGAATCAGTTCACCCGTCGCCGCTGTCGGCTTCGCGTGGATTTTTCGGCAACCACCATTTCAGCCGTGCAAATCAGTATCTGATTGAGCACGGAAAGGCGCCAATTGAATGGTAAAAAACTGGTGAATTGTTGAATCGGATAATCGGTGAATTGAATGGGTTAGAAGTTTAGAGTTAAGAAGTTTAGATATCTCAACTTCTTAACAGCGAAGCGTCTCAAACTCTTATATTTTTATTCAATGTTTATTACAATAAAAAACTACCGTCCGCGCATTGATGACGCGATTTTCCCTGAGCCAATAAATTGGGAGATTCGCGAAGGTGAGGTGTGGACCATTGTGGGCGACAACGCTAGCGGCAAGACGACGATGGCTAACATCTTGCGCGGTAAGTTTTTTGCCGATGAGGGCGAGATTGTCTACCATTTTCTGGAGGCGATGCGTACGTCGGAATATCAGACGCTCTGGCCGGACAAATTCATTAAGACTGTGAATTTTAAATCGGCATATTCGACCGACGATTTCAAGCAAATGTACTACCAGCAGCGGTTCCACAGTACCGAAGTTGAGGAGTGCCCGTTCTTGTCGGAAATGTTCAAACAGACACAGATTGAGGAACTTAATGGCAATCCGCTGTTCTGCTCGCTGAACATTCAATCGTTGCTCAACCGCCGCGTCATTCACCTTTCGAGCGGCGAGATGCGCCGAATGATTATCGCGAAAGCGCTGTTGGAAAAGCCGCGAATGCTGATTTTTGACAATCCGTTCAACGGTTTGGATATCAAAATGGTACCGCAAGTTGATGAGTTGCTTTCGGGATTGCCGCAGACGGGTGTGCAGATAATGTTCATCAGCCCAACGGCAGACCGCATTCCATCGTGCACAACGCACATTTTGCAACTAAACGGCTGCAGGATAACTTATTGCGGGCCAGCATCGGAGTTTAAACCGCAGCCCGAAACGTTGCCGTCGGTGCCAACCATCGACTGGAGCCGCATTCCGACCATCGAGCCATCGACGAGCGAAATGGTTGTTGAAATGCGCGATATTGAGATTTCTTACGGTAAACACATTGTGCAGCAGCATCTTAACTGGACGATAAGACGCGGCGAGAAATGGTCGCTGCTGGGGCTTAACGGCACGGGCAAATCGACGCTGCTGAGTTATATTTTTGCTGATAATCCGCAAGCCTACGCCAAGGATATTGCTCTGTTCGGGCGTCAGCGCGGCACGGGCGAGAGCATTTGGGACATCAAAAAACGCATTGGCTTCACGTCATCCGAAATGCACCTTTACTACCGCGAACCAGTTGATTGTCTGAAGATTGTGGAGTCGGGATTTTTCGACAGCATCGGACTTTACCGCACGTGCAGCGCCGAGCAGGAGCAGATGGCTCGCTACGTAATGCAGGTTGTGGGTATCAACCATCTCGTGGGGCGGTCGTTCTTGAAAATATCATCGGCCGAGCAGCGGCTTGTGCTTTTCGCACGCACGTTGGTGAAAAATCCAGAAGTTCTGATACTTGACGAGCCATTCCACGGACTCGACAACCAGAATCTGCAGCGTTGCATTGGCATTGTCAACGATTTTTGCAGTCAACCTGGCAAAACGCTTGTGTTTGTGACACATAACGCGCACGAGTTGCCCGCTTGCATCAATCACACATTCGAACTGAAATATTTTGAAAATCAACAATAATGAATTTTATAACAGATAGATACGAAGTTATTCTGGCGTCAAAATCGCCGCGCCGTCAGGCACTTTTGAAGGAGATTGTGCCCGAGTTCTCGATTATGCTGCGCGACACCGCCGAAACCTATCCGCCGACGCTCAAGGGCGCGCAGATTGTTGAGCATCTGGCTAATCTGAAAGCATCGGCTTTCGATGGCGAATTGGCTGATAATCAACTACTCATAACTGCCGACACCATTGTTTGGATTGACGATATGGTGCTTGGCAAGCCGAAAGATAGGAACGGAGCAATTGCTATGCTTCGGAAGCTTTCGGGACGTAAGCACACCGTTTTCACGGGCGTTTGCTTGAAAACCAATCAGAAAAAACGCGTGTTCAGCGTGGCAACCGACGTCTTTTTCCGTCCACTCGACGACAGCGAGATTGAATACTATGTCGATAAGTATCAGCCATTTGACAAGGCTGGCTCGTATGGTGTTCAGGAGTGGATAGGCTACGTTGGCGTTGAGCGTATCGAAGGCTCGTACTTCAACGTAATGGGGCTTCCAGTGCAGCGGCTCTATCAGGAATTGAAGGAGTTTTAAGTTCAACTATCTGTTCGCGAAATATTCTCAAAAAATTCGCGTTTGTTAGATTTATGTAGTTATTTTGCCGCAAATGCCATAGTCGTGTTTCGGCGGGCATTTATGGACTTGTATTTTTGAGCATCCTATTCGTTAAAAAGGAATATGAAATTTCGCATTTTATTGTTAGTCAGTGCAGTTGCTGCAATATTCTATACTTGCGACAACGACGGCGACTCATTCGATGTTGGTAATGTTTTCTTGGACAATAAAGCGGTTATTGGTTATGTTGACTCGTTCTCACTGAAATTGTCAACCATCAGGCTAGACAGTTTCATAACAACTGGCACTACAGACATTTTTCTTGGCAGTTTCAACGACAAAGAGGTTGGAAACGTACATACGGAGGTTTATGTGCCGATAAATTTTGCCATGAAAACCAATGTGGCCGATGATGCTGTTTACGACAGCATGCTCATCTGTTTCAAACCTAATGGAAGTTGGGTGGGTGATACTATCACGCCGCGTGAGGTGAAAATTTATGAGGTGCTTGAGGAAATAAAACCATTGTATACTTCGCTTCAGCAGACGATGTTCAACAATCAAAAGTTGAAACGTGGCGAAACGGCGTTGGCAACAGTAAAACTTAATCCTAGTCCTTTAACCGACGTGTCGTGGGCTAGAATGTCGGATAGTGTCGGGCAACTTTGGTTTGATATGCTGAAAAACGCCGACGATGTTATGGACAAGAACGAATACTTCGAAGAATTTTTCCGGGGAATATGCATCGTGCCGCAAACAACGGATTTCACATGGGGGTTAGGTTTTGTCGGACAGTCAGATGCGGCACTCGCCTCATATGAAAAGAAAATTGAGGATGCTGGAGAATTTGAAATCAGACTATATTATCGCCAGTCGGGTGACGACGAAGATGGTTCTTATATGAAGTTTGTGGCTAAGCGTAACAATTCCTATCAATACACTTATTTCAACAACGACCGTAGCGGCACGCCGTTCGAAAATCTTGAAATTGATGGAGATAGGGTATATTCTTCGCAAAGTGGCAACAAAGCCTATATTCAAACAGGCAGCGGAATGGCTTTGCGCATTGATTGTCCTTCGCTGTCGGTTTTGCGTTCTGCTGCTGAATATATGACAGTGATAGATGCCCGTTTGATTATCAGACCGAAAGAATACTCGTTCGACGAAACCTATCCATTGCCTTCAACTTTGTATTTGGCAGTCAGCGACGAATCGAACGATCTTCTTGCAAATCTGCCAGATATGTCGGGAAATATTGTCAGTTCGCCAATATACTATTCAAGTGAAACAGGGCAGCCGTTTTATTCGTTCTCATTGTTGCGTTTTGTACGTAACCGAATGCTCACGATTGCCGATACAGAGCCGGCTTTGATAGTCTTGCCTAATGATGTTGAAAACACAACAACGTTCAAAAGGCTTGTTGTTGACGATAATTCGACGTATGCTGAGAATGTTCAACTGATGGTTTATTATATTACATATTGATGGCGCTATGAGTGGAAAAATGAAATCAACGGTTGTGGCGCTTTTCTTGATGGCAATGGCTCAAGTGTCAGTATGTCAGAATAATACCATTTCTCCATATTCAAAATATGGTATCGGCTTATATGAGCAGATGGGGCATGGGCGAAACTCGTCGATGGGCGGAGTTGGAATCGCCTTACGGTCAGAACGCTACGTTAACACCATAAATCCTGCATCGTATGCTTCGCTGGATTCGACAATGGTTTTGTTCGATATTGGTGTGCACATGGACTATGAGCATATTGAGACACATCTTGATTCAGGTGACAAAATGAACGGCAACGTGTCGTATTTTTCACTTACTATGGCTCCTAGCGATCGTTTGGGCATATCGTTCGGTTTGGCGCCATACACGAGTGTGGGCTATACTTTGCAGTCGAAAGAATACGTGTCGGGTGGAGGTGAGGATAAGTATTTGTCGCGTGTTGAGGGACTTGGCGGCCTCACTTGGGCTTATGTCGGTTTGGGCGTCGATTTGTTCAAGTACACATCTGTGGGAATGAACGCATCGTTGCTTTTCGGACCAAAAACCGAGCGGCAGTCGATGGCAATGTCATCGGCCGATGAGTTTTCAATCTACATCGAAAAAACAGATTACTACACTGGCGGAAAACTCGATTTCGGCTTGCAGCAGGATATTCCGCTGTCGAAAAATAAAACCTTGACAATCGGTGCAATTGCCAGTACTCCAGGCATTTTGCGCTGCAGCAGAAAAGAAATCGCGACAAACACTTTCTATCGTATCGGTCTGATTGACACGGTTTATTTCGATGACGATGACTACGACCGATACACAAAACTTCCGCCAACGTTTGGTTTCGGAGTTTCATATTGCAAGGCTGGCAGATTCACCGTGTCGGGCGATTTCAACTATAATCCGCTGTCGAAATTTGATGTTGAGGATTTGCGATCAAAACTTATTGATAATAAAGCGATTAATGTAGGCTGTGAGTATATTCCTAAAAAACTCGGCCGCTCAAACGACCTTGTTTTCCGTGCTGGCGGCGGGTTTGAAAGCGGTATTTGTCGAGTCGACCACTACACGCTCAAATCCTTAAAATTGTCGGCTGGTGTGGGATTCAGAATTCGCGCCATCAGGTTCAACACCTACTGCATGTACAAACAGCAGGGAACGCTCGACAACTTGCTTGTGCTTCATCAGTCGTTGCAGTTCGGTCTCAACCTGACCTACATCGACTACTGGTTCCAGAAACGTCGCTTCTATTGATGCTTGAACTCAATTTCAGCGGTTTGGCCAACGAAGCAGGCTGCGACGAGGCTG
This sequence comes from Salinivirgaceae bacterium, assembly GCA_016284875.1. Classification (GTDB taxonomy): domain Bacteria; phylum Bacteroidota; class Bacteroidia; order Bacteroidales; family SZUA-534; genus RUG13583. The sequence goes on from JAEEPS010000009.1 coordinate 63,583, forward strand.
GGCGCGGATGCTTGGCAGGGCCTGTATTTGCGGCTGCCGTTATTTTGCCGCCCGATTTCAAAAACGATAAACTTAACGACTCAAAGCAACTGACTGAAAAACAGCGTTATCAGTTGCGCGAAGTGATTATGCGTGAAGCCGCCGCCTACGCTGTGGCAAAACTGGATGCCGAAAAAATCGATGAAATCAACATTCTGAACGCATCAATCGCTTCAATGCATCTGGCTCTCGACCAGTTGGTTGTGCGTCCAGAATTCATTATTGTGGATGGCAACCGTTTCCGCAAATACCATGATGTGCCGCATCAAACTATTGTCAAAGGCGATGGAAAATATTTGTCGATTGCTGCCGCATCGGTGTTGGCCAAAACCTTCCGCGACGATTTTATGAAGCAGATTGACAAAGAGTTTCCGCAATATAACTGGGCAAAAAACAAAGGCTATCCAACTGCCGATCATCGCGCGGCCATTGCCAAGTATGGCGTTACGCCTTACCATCGTCGCTCGTTCCGTCTGCTCGACCAGCAACTGTCGTTCGATTTCGGAATTTGAGGAAACAAATTGAGTGGTTTTCAACCAATTCAATAGTGAAGTGCTACACTTCTAAACTTCTCAACATCTAAACCTTTATTTGAATATCAGCGTCGAGAACATCTTGTCGTCGAGTGTCTCGTTGGCTACTTCGAGCAGGTCGGTGCTGGTGAGTTTATTGATTTTGTCACAGACTTCGCTCAGCGGGTCGATGGTGTCGAAAATCAGGCAACTGCGGCCAAGGTTTAGCATCAGGCCTGAGTAGTTTTCTGTGCTGATGGCCAGTTGCCCAATCATCTGTTTCTTTGCGCGGTCGAGTTGAAGGGTGCCCATGCGTTCTTCGCGCAAGCGGCGCAACTCGCGGCGGATGATGGTCAGGCAGCGGTCAATCTTCTCATAATCAGTGCCAAAATAGATTCCGAAGGCGCCAGTGTCAGAGTAGGGCGTGTAGAACGACTCGATGTTGTAGGTGTAGCCGTGCTTCTCGCGCAATGCAAGGTTGAGGCGGCAGTTCATTCCAGGCCCGCCCAAAGTGTTGTTGATCAGTTCGAAGGCCAACCGATTCTGATGGTCGGTGGGGTAGGCGCGGTTACCGAAAATGCAGTGCGACTGGTGCGTTTCGAGTTCAACTTCAAGCAGATGCGGTGTGTAAGGATTCACAGGTATTCGCTTGAAATCGCGATTTTTGGTGGCAATCGGGCCGAAGTAGCGCTCGGCAAGCCGCACAATGGTTTTGAAATCGACAGGCCCTACAGAGCAGATGGCAATCTGGTCGGTGTTGTAGGTGCGGCCGATAAAACGCAGAATATCAGTGTGATTATACCGTGCAATCGACTCGGGCGTACCCAAAATGTTCCGTCCGATGGTGTGGCCGCTGAAAATCAGGTCTTCAAAATCGTCGAAAATCAGGTCGCCAGGCGAGTCCTTGTACGAATTTATCTCATCCACAATCACTTCCTTCTCTTTCTCGCATTCGTGGTCGGGGAAGGTTGAGTTGAAGATGATGTCGGCAAAGAGTTCCATTGCACGGCCGTAATATTCCTTCAGAAAAGTGCCATAGACGCAGGTTTCTTCCTTGGTGGTGTAGGCGTCAATCTCGCCGCCAACGTTCTCAAGGCAGCTTATCACGTTGTAAGCCTTACGTTTGCGTGTGCCTTTGAAAATCACGTGCTCAATCATATGGGCA
>JAEEPS010000147.1 GCA_016284875.1 Salinivirgaceae bacterium
TTTTTGCCCCATATATGCTTGCAGATGAGCGTTCTATTCCCAAACCGCAAGTGCTTGCGCGCCGTTTTTCGGGCATCAGCAAAAGCGTTAACCTTGTGCCGCAACTTTTGAGCAACAACGCCGACGCTTTTGTGGCAATGGCCAACATTCTCAACGATTTAGGTTACCCGAAAGTGAATTGGAATATGGGTTGCCCAATAAAGTTTGTGGTGAGCAAAAAACGCGGTGCCGCATTGCTACGCGATTTGGAAAACCTTGAGCGTCTGCTCGATAGCACCATCGGCCGCCTAAAACCAGAACTCTCTGTGAAGATTCGCATCGGTTTCTGTTCACCTGATGAGTTCCCGAATATCATTAGCGTGTTCAATAAGTTCAAACTCAACGAGTTGATTGTTCACGCGCGGACAGCCGAACAACAATATGGCGGCGAACCATACCGCCAGGCGTTCATCGAATCTGCGGGCAACTCGCTTAACCCGATTGTTTACAACGGTGACATCAACAGTGCCGCCGATGCCAATATCAGTTTACCCAACCTGAAAGGTTATATGATTGGCCGCGGTGCAATAGTGAATCCGCACATCGGACTGCAAATCAAAGGTTTGTCAACTGATAACGTGCCCACATTCAGGCAATTTGCTACAGAAATCACACATTGGTATTGCGCCCACAATAGTCTGAACCGCCTGAAGGAACTTTGGAAATACTTCGCGAAAGCGTTCGACAATCCCGACGAAGTTTTCGCCAAACTTCAGACAATCAATGAATCAGGAAAGTTTTGCGAGATGGCTGAAAGTCTGTTTTGAGTAAAGTGTAAGGTGTAATGTGTAAAGAGTATGGATTCCCTAACTTATGCGTAAAACCCAACACCCAATACCCAACACCCAAATTTACAACTTGATAATATTGCTCTTGATGGCGTATTTCACCAAATCAACGGTGCTTTTCAGGTTGAGTTTCTGCATAATATGGTTCTTGTGCGTCTCAACCGTGCGGACACTGATAAACAGTTTGTCGGCAATTTCCTGATTGCTGAAGCCGTCGCCCCAAAGTTTCAAAATCTCAATCTGACGGGCGCTCAGCGGATCGTCATCGTCAGCGGTTTGGGCATCGGCTAAATTGCTTGTAATATAGCGGTTAAGCAGCAATTGGGTGATGCTGTCGCTGTAGTAGTCGTGGCCCATACGCAGCGTGTAGATGGCTTGCGCAAGTTCGCTTCCGCTGGCATCGATGGTGATGTAGCCTTTGGCACCAGCCTTGATTGAACGCAGAATCACCTCATCACGGTTGGCATTCGAGAGCAGCAGGATTTTCAACTTCGGATATTTCAGCATTAAATCGATGATGAAGTTCTGTTCGGCGGTCGAAAGGTCGAACATATTCACAACCAGAACGTGCACAACGTGTTGCTTCATCTTCTCGAACAGTGTGGCCTTGTCCGATGTCGTGATGACAGTCTTAATGTCAGAATAGTTTGACAAATAAGCAGTTACACTATCGAGAATGAGTTTGTGCTGACTGAAGAATCCGACAAAAATCATAAATCCGCGGTTTTAAATTTCCATTTGTGCTACTAATCGCAACACATTGCAATATTAGTTTTTTTCGGTTTCTCAGCAAAATGCGTGCAAAATTACAATGAATTTACACATTGATGTAAATGGTTTCCCATTCCGACCATTCGCCGTCGTTGTCGCAGACACGGAACTCAATTGTTGTCACACCTTTTTCCTTGAGGATGTAGGATATTTTGCTCAGTGGGGTAACAAGCGAATAGACAACTTTCGACGGACTCGAAATTTTGTACTCATATTGTTTAATGTCACCGCCGTGTTTCACATCACTGTCATATGATTGGCTTAAATCAATTTCCATTTCACAGTCATTCAGATTCTTAATCAATCGCGCATTACCTTTTGCAACGGGTTTTGTGTTATAGAAGGCTGTCAGTTGGAAAAATAATTCCGAACTTTTACCATAGATGTCGGTGGCAGTGAATTTCCCTTTTACTGTGCCAATGCTTGCGGCTTTGATTTTCAGTACGTTGCTGGAAAACTCATATTCAAAATTGCCTGTGGTGTCTGTCAAAGTCAGAACTGGCTTTTGTACGTGAGTATCATGGCAGCGGAACTCGTAACTCTGCTGATGAAGGATTTTTACTGAGTCGGTTAAAACCGCCGAATTGAATTCGTTGGCATGGTCTGCCCACTCGAACTGTGGTGCCTCATCGTTTTCATAGAAATAATCTTCACTCTCACAACTGCTTATAGCAATAGTCAAAACTGCGGCGCCAAGCAGCAAACCATTTTTTATATTGTGTGTTTTCATATCCTATTGGAATTTACGGTTGTTTTTATGCCCGAATTCCGGCAGCAGCAAACTGGTGCCAATTGTGAACTGCGGAACATATTTGTCAATTTTGCTAATACCTGCCCGCTCTTTAGCCTCGAGCCAAAAAGTCCATTTATAGTTGATGAATAATTTGCATTTGCAACCAAGAGAGCCAAGATACATGTACGATTTTTCTTCAACATCCTCAACTTTGCTTTTCATATCATCGATGCCTACTTGCACGCCAATAACACCATCGATATAAAACCTGTCGGACAGGTTGCAGAAGTTGTAACAAATCTGATTATCAATAGCGTAGCGCATGTATTCTGTAAATTCCTTCGAGCCGCAACTAATATTCAGACGTGTGTCAAGGCTGATTTTCTCGTTGAACCAGTAGGTGTCGCCAAATGTGCCGCCATAGGAGTGGTCCGACATGAAGTAGCCCGCATTAAGCGTGATTGCTCCTTTGGTGTGATTGCGCAACGGGTGCGCGTCCAGTCCGCAGACACTCACCATGAGCAAGACGGTCAGCAATGGTTTTATTATTCTTTTTGTCATATTCTGAATAGTTAGTATTTAACAATTTTCTCGCGGTGTACCTCACCATTGCCGCTTGCAACAATCACGGTGTAAGTTCCTTCGGGGAAGGCCGAAATGTCGATTCGGGTGGTTAGCGAAACAGTCCTCTCAAGCATAACAGCACCCGTGCTGCTGATGATTGTCACCTGTGATTCGTCGTAGGATTCAACCATCAGGAAATAGGTTGCCGGGTTGGGATAGATGCTGATATGGCTTGCACCTTCATCATTTATATCCGTAGTGGCCTCATTTACAGTAATGTAATTGGCTTTGGCTATTGTGGCCACGCAGCCATCACGGTTGGTTAACTGCAACTTCACAGTGAAGGTGCCGTCACCATTGTAATAATGCCACGGATTGGGCTCGGTTGAGCCGTCGGCGCCATCACCGAAATCCCATTCATACTGAGTGAAACCGGTTCCGATGCTTGTGAAATGAATCGCGCCGCCCGCATCAACAATAATTCGGTCTGATACAAAATCGGGATTCATATCAACGATTGTCAGTTCAACTTTCTTTTCGCCTAAGAACTCCTCAGTTTGGGTGTATGTCTTCAGAATCAATGTCGTGTTTTCGCTTATCGCTTTAATTCTGAATTCGGCACCCGAGCCAACCTGTTTGCCTCTGGTATCAAACCATTTATACAATCCACCTTCTACACCAGATGCCTTAATGCTGACTTTTTCGTCTTTGCAATAGCGTTCTTTGAGATTATCAATCACAATCTCCGGCATTTTGATTAT
>JAEEPS010000148.1 GCA_016284875.1 Salinivirgaceae bacterium
CCCGACACCTTCTCGAACGATTTTATCACCTCGAGCACTGAATATCCGTTCCCCGTGCCAATGTTAAACACTTCAAAATCAGCCTTATTCTTACCGCCAATCATACGGTCGATTGCGGCGATATGCGCCTTTGCCAAGTCAACCACGTGAATGTAATCGCGAATGCAACTGCCATCGGGGGTGTTGTAGTCGTCGCCAAAGACACTCAACTGCTGGCGGATTCCGTAGGCCGTCTGCGTAATGAAGGGCATCAGGTTGTTTGGCACGCCGCGCGGCAGTTCGCCAATCAGCCCCGACGGGTGCGCGCCAATGGGGTTGAAATAGCGCAGAGCAATGCCGTGGACAGCACCTGCGGCAGCTTTCACCGTATCGCGTAAAATATTCTCGCACACCTGTTTAGTGTAGCCGTAGGGCGATTCGGCTGGCTTGATTGGCGCCGACTCATCGACAGGCAGTTTGTCGGGCTGGCCGTAAACCGTGCACGACGACGAGAATACAATGTTCCGCACCCCGTGCCGCGACATCGACTCAAGCAGATTGATAAGCGACGTGAGATTGTTGCGGTAGTAAGTGAGCGGAATCTTCACCGACTCGCCCACCGCTTTCGACGCCGCAAAATGGATAACGCCTTTTATATCAGGTTCTTTATCAAAGAGTTCGTCAACTTTGGCGGCATCTTTCAAATCAAATTCATAAAACGCCGGACGAGTGCCCGTAATCTGCTCAATGCGGTCAACGATAAAACGTTCGGAATTCGACAGATTGTCCACAATGACAACCTGATAGCCCTGCCCGATTAGTTCGCAAACCGTGTGCGAGCCAATGTAGCCAGTGCCGCCGGTAACCAAGATTTTATTCTTCATAGTTTTAAGTTTTTAAGTTTAAAGTTTAGAAGGTTTAGCGCTTCGCTGTTTAGAAGTTTAGTCGCTTCGCTCGTTTAGTAACTTGTTTAGGCTAAACCTTCTCAACTTCCCTTGCCTTTTAATTGTTAATTATTTACGTTCTTATACATTCTCAATTCTCAATTGTCAATTGTCAACTGTCAATTGTCAATTCTCCTCGCTCCGTCGCCAATCACCACCTCGTAAATCACAGGCTCTCCGCCGTCGGGCGTTTTGTATCCTGCCTTGATAGCACGCTCAAAATCAGCCACTTTCAATTTCTCGACGAGTGATATTGCGCAGCCGCCGAAGCCGCCGCCCATCATTCGCGAGCCAAGAACGCCAGGCACCGTCCGTGCAATGGCGACTAGTTGGTCCAACTCCTTGCAACTGACCTCGTATTTGTGGCTCAAACCTTCGTGCGAGCCGTACATAAATTGGCCGAATGCAGCAAAATCGTTGTCAGCCAACGCTTTGCAGCCTGCTATCAAGCGCTCGTTCTCCTCAACAATGTACGAGCAGCGACGATAAACCACATCGCCAAACTCCTGACAATGAGCGTTGAGCATCTCCATTGTGGCATCGCGCAACGAGCGCACGCCACTGTAGTATTTTTGCAGAATCCTCACTCCCGCCTCGCACTCCGCGCGGCGTTTGTTGTACTCCGACGACGCCAACTCGTGCTTCACGCCTGTGTTGACAAGCACCAACAAGTGATTGGTCGTGTCGAGCGGAAAATACTGAAAATCAAGGCTTCGGCAATCCAAGCGGACCACGTGGCCAGCCTTTCCGTGCATCGACGCAAACTGGTCCATAATGCCGCAATTGACGCCGGCGTACTCGTGCTCGGCCATCTGCGCGAATTTGGTCATCTCGAGCCGCGAGCAGCCCAAACCGAACAAATCGTTGATTGCAAAGGCCATTCCCACCTCGATTGCCGCCGACGACGACATTCCCGCGCCCAACGGCACATTGCCGCCGAACACGCAGTCGAACGCAGGCACGCGCTTGCCCGCCTTGACAAACTGCGCCACCACGCCCAAAAGGTAATTGGCCCAAGCCGTATCACTTTTTTGTATGTTATCTTCCTCAGTCTCAAACTGTTCGTTCAAATCGTAGGCGAAGAAACGGAAGCGCCCTACGCTGTTCGGCTTCACGGCAAAAACAATCTGCTTATCAACCGCCGCCGGAAGCACAAAACCCTCATTATAATCGGTATGCTCGCCAATCAGGTTCACCCGTCCGGGCGCGCAATACATCACCGGCTCTGCGCCGAAAACCTCGCAAAATTTATTCTTAATCTGCTGTTCCACAGTATCTTAATCTTTAAACTTGTAATAGTAAGCGCCTTTCCGCGACACCTTTGTGTCCTTCTCGGTGAGTTTTTCGAGCGCATCGAAGGCCATCACCTTGCGGCGGAAATTTCCCGGGTCGAAATCTTTGAAAAATATTGAGTTATAGATGTTTCGCAGTTGCAGAATGGTGAATTTTTCGGGCAGCAGTCCGCGACCAACAAGATTATGATTGGCATCGGTCCGCAACTTTTCGAAAGCCGCTTCAAACATCTCGCCGTGGTCGAAAATCAGCGTGGGCAGCGACTTCACCGGCCACCACCGCGCACCAAACTCCGACGAAAGTTTCATCCTTTCCTCGTTGATGAAAACCAGAGCGTAAAAGACAATGCTGATAACACGTCCGCCCGGGTCGCGGTTGGGTTTTGAGAAAGTGGAAACCTGCTGCAGATAGATGTCGTGCAGGCCGGTGATATGCTGCAAAACGCGTGTGGCGGCGTCTTCGGCCGACTCATCGGCATTCACCCATCCGCCAATCAGCGACCAATTGCCCTTCTGGGGCTCCTTCTCGCGTTGGAAAAGCAGCAGTTTCAACTCGCCCTCGTGATAGCCGAATATGGCGCAATCGATTGACACCAAGTGCTTTTCTTGATTGATATAAGATTCAAAAACCATTACTTTTTATCTTTTGGATTCACAAAGATAATAAAAGTGTATGTAACTTTTTATTTTTTGGCGACAAAAGATTGCGGCAGAAAGCAGATTATTTATTTGCGTCAAATCGATTTAAAAGAATTCAATCCGGATAAAACACGTAGAGACGCCACAATGTGACGTCTCTACACAATAATTATCAATTTAATTAACAACTATTTGCAAGCGCAACGCGGCTTCAATTGCTTGAAGAAGTCGTTGCCTTTGTCATCGACGAGAATGAAGGCTGGGAAATCCTCAACCTCAATCTTCCAAATGGCTTCCATTCCGAGTTCGGGGTACTCAACGCACTCAATGCTCTTAATGTTGTTCTGGGCAAGAATGGCTGCTGGGCCGCCGATTGAGCCAAGATAGAAGCCTCCGTGTTTTTGGCAGGCGTCGGTAACGCACTGGGCGCGGTTGCCTTTGGCAAGCATTATCAGGCTGCCGCCGTGGTCTTGGAACTCGTCAACGTAGGGGTCCATACGACCTGCTGTGGTTGGGCCCATCGAGCCGCAAGCCATTCCTGCAGGCGTCTTGGCTGGTCCTGCGTAGTAAATCGGGTGGTCCTTAATGTACTGCGGAAGGTCCTCGCCTGCATCCAAACGGGCTTTGAGTTTGGCGTGGGCAATGTCGCGGCCGACAATGATTGTTCCGTTAAGGCTCAAACGTGTGGCCACTGGATATTTCGACAGTTCTTTCAGAATGTTGGCCATCGGCTGGTTAAGGTTGATTTTCACTGCATCGCCCTCGCCTGCCTGACGCAATTCGGCTGGCAT
>JAEEPS010000070.1 GCA_016284875.1 Salinivirgaceae bacterium
GGTTACGGGAATCTGCCGCAAATCTTCAATGGTGCGTATCTTGCTGATGTCGATATGGTTATCGGCGAACATACGCTGGTAGAATTTTGAGTGCGCCTGCAGGTAGGCCAGAGCTTCGGCCAGCCGCGCTTCCTGAAAAGCCTTTATCTCGGCAGGCGATTTAAATTGAATCTGTGAATCTTTTACAATCATTATCTGTTTGTTTTTCAAGTGTATTGCCTACCAAAAAGAATGCATTTGGCAGCCAACTGATGCATCACAAATGTAAATATTATTGGTAAACTGATGTTCCGATAATTACTGGGACGAATAATCGGTGGATTGAAGGCAATCAACATTAACGCCTTCTTGTTCTAATTCATGGGCCTAAAAACAAAAACCGCGGTTCCGAACTTGTCGGACCGCGATTCAGTTAGCTTTTGTGGCGCTGATGGTTAGTTACTCTTCAGCCGAATCATCGCTGATTTGTAAACATCCGTCTTCAACCACAAACACAACGTCTTTGTAATTAGGATTGACGTTGCAGAAATCGTTGCTGCTGATGCGCATCGGATAGGTTCCGGTGTTTACAGCACTAACCGAATCGGTTGCGTAGCAAACAAAATCGTCTGCAGTGTAGCTGTCTGAACTTGCTTTAAATGTGTAGCCAATAGACGATTGGCGTTGACCATTGAAAGTCACATTCTTAATGTTGCCTTTGATTGTCACCACAATTGTGTTGTCGTTGTTTTTCAACATCGATGATGCTGCGGTAATCACGCCACCCATTACTAATGCAATTGCTACAATGTGTAAAATCCGTTTCTTTCTCATAGTCCTAATCTTTTTTTCCACTGCAAAATTACTTTCCAATATTGCTCTAAAACGATATTCTTCAACTATTTTTTCAACACTGCAAATGTTGATACAAAAATCAACCTTAAACGGACAAATTAAAATTCGGCCCGTTTGAGTTAAAATATGGTGTTAATCAATCAAAATCGGATTTGATATTGATTTGCAGAACAATACGAAAACGTATGCGTAAAAAAATCTGTCATTTTTAGTTTAGATAAGTAATGGGTAATTGACGGTTTCAAACTTCACACCAACAATTGTCAAACGTCAGTTTTTTTATAGATTTTCGTCAACAAAAAATGGTTCGTAACTAAATTCTGATTTCAAATTTAAGGTGGAACGTGATATTTTTCCGACACAAATGTCGTATTGTGATAGCGTTATCAAACGCGTGGTTTGAAACAAAATTTTCCGTGCCTGTTCCACCCCCGACTTCCAACAATCTCACATCGTTCTTAAAATGTGAATAAACCACCCTTGATTACCCCTTATTCTTTTGTAGATTTGCGCTTTGATTTTGAAACCGTAATTTTTAAAACGAATTTTGATGGTTACCTTCTTTAAAACACCTGAAAACAAAGTGATTGCAGTGCAGACGGCCGCCGAAATCGCAGCCGCCGACATTGAGAAACTGAACTGGCTTTTCGGCCGTTCGGAGTGCCTGGGACAGAAAGCGCCCGCCGGCTCGTTTGTGGGCCCGCGCAAGGAGATGATTACCCCGTGGAGCACCAACGCCGTCGAGATTACCCAAAATATGGGTATCAGCGGCATTGTCCGCATTGAGGAGTTCGAGGCGCAGAGTGCCGACAAAAAGCACTTCGACCCAATGCTCAAATCGTTCTATAACCAATTGGACCAGAGCATTTTCACTGTCGATATCAAGCCGCAGCCCATTGTCCACATAACCGATATCAGGGCCTACAACAAAAAAGAAGGCTTGGCACTTAAAGAAGAGGAAATCAACTATTTGGAAGGTCTTGCAAAGAAACTCGGCCGCCCGCTCACCGACAGCGAGGTGTTCGGCTTCTCGCAGGTGAACTCGGAGCATTGCCGCCACAAAATCTTTGGCGGACAGTTCATTATCGACGGCGAGGAGAAAAAGGAAACGCTCTTCGGCCTGATTAAAAAGACTACAAAAACCAACCCGAACAACGTGGTTTCGGCCTACAAAGACAACTGCGCGTTTATGCAGGGACACACTCTGGAGCAGTTTGCACCGGCCGCGCAGGAGAAATCAGATTTCTTTGAAGTGACTGATTACGAGTCGGTTTACTCGCTGAAAGCCGAAACTCACAACTTCCCCACAACTGTGGAGCCGTTCAATGGTGCCGCAACCGGTTCGGGCGGCGAAATCCGCGACCGTATGGGAGGCGGCAAAGGCAGTATGCCGATTGCCGGAACGGCCGTTTATATGACTTCGTATCCGCGCCTTGACGGCGGACGTCAGTGGGAGAAGGCCACCGAGCCGCGTCCTTGGCTCTATCAGACGCCGGAGCAGATTCTTATCAAGGCGTCGAACGGTGCAAGCGACTTCGGCAACAAGTTCGGACAGCCGCTTATCTGCGGAAGTTTGCTCACAATGGAGCACTTCGAGCAATACAAGAAATTCGGTTTCGACAAGGTGATAATGATGGCTGGCGGCGTGGGCTATGCCAAAAAGAAGGACTGCCTGAAGGCCGACCCCGAGCCGGGCGACAAGGTGGTGATTCTGGGCGGCGACAACTACCGCATTGGAATGGGCGGCGGCGCAGTGTCGTCGGTTGCCACGGGCGAGTATAACAACTCGATTGAGTTGAACGCCGTACAGCGTTCGAACCCCGAAATGCAGCGCCGTGTTTACAACGCAATCCGCGCACTGAGCGAACAGTCTGACAACCCGATTGTCTCTATCCACGACCACGGCGCAGGCGGCCACCTGAACTGCCTTTCGGAGTTGGTTGAGGCCACCGGCGGCGTTATCGACATTCGCAAACTGCCTATCGGCGACCCGACTCTTTCTGACAAGGAGATTGTGGGCAACGAGAGTCAGGAGCGTATGGGTTTGGTGCTGAAAGACAAGGATATAGACCACCTGAAGAAAATTGCCGACCGCGAGCGCGCGCCAATGTATGTTGTGGGCGAGGCCACAGGCGATATGCAGTTCCGCTTCACCGACAAGCAGACCAACGAAGACCCTATCAATCTGCAACTTGCCGATATGTTTGGCAATCCGCCGCGCACTATAATGAACGACAAAACCGTCAAAGAGCAGTATGTCGATTTGAAATACGACACCGCAAAAGTGGCCGATTATCTGGAGCAAGTGCTTCAACTTGAGTCGGTTGCGTGCAAAGACTGGCTCACCAACAAGGTGGACCGCTCGGTGACCGGAAAGGTTGCTATGCAGCAGTGCGCTGGCCCGCTTCACCTGCCGCTCAACGACTGCGGCGTGGTAGCGCTTGATTATCAGGGCAAATACGGCGTTGCCACTTCGGTTGGTCACGCCCCGCTTTGCGCGATGATTAATCCTGCCAAAGGTTCGCGAATGGCTGTGGCCGAGGCACTTACAAACATTGTCTGGGCGCCGATTCAGGACAAACTGAAAGGCATATCGCTGAGCGCCAACTGGATGTGGCCGTGCTTCAATCCGGGCGAGGACGCAAGGCTGTACAAGGCCGTTGAGGCGTTGAGCGACTTCTGTATCAAGTTGGGAATCAACGTTCCAACTGGTAAAGACTCGCTCTCGATGACGCAGAAATATCCGAACGGCGACAAGGTTCTGTCGCCCGGAACGGTGATTGTTTCGGCCGTTGGCGAGACCACCGATATCCGCAAGGCTGTGTCACCCGTTCTGCACAATGTGAAATCGGAACTGATTTATATCGATTTGTCGAAAGACGCCTTGAAACTTGGTGGTTCGGCGTTTGCACAGATAATCAACGGCGTGGGTGCTGATTGCCCCGATGTTACTGACACTGAATATTTTGCAAAGGCGTTCAACGCTGTTCAGAGCCTGATTGAAGGCGGTCTGGTGATTGCCGGACACGATGTTTCGGCCGGCGGTCTGGTTACAACATTGCTCGAAATGGCCTTCTCGAACGACGAGGCTGGTCTGAATATCAATCTTGCCGACTTTGGCGAGAGCGACCCTGTGAAACTGTTGTTTGCTGAAAATCCGGCACTTGTGCTGCAGGTTGCCGCCGACGGCAAAGCCGCCGACGCACTCAAAAAGGCGGGCGTGGCATTCAAGACTATCGGCACGCTGGGCACTGCAGGCAAACTCGACATTGCCGCAGGCGCAAACAGTTACTCATTCGATATCAAAAAGTTGCGCGACACTTGGTTCCGCACTTCGTATCTGCTCGACTGCGACCAAACTCAAAATGGCCTGGCACTCGAGCGCTTCAACAACTACAAGAACCACGCCCACAAGTTCGATTTCAAAGCCTTCGACGGCTCGGCAAAATCACTTGGCATCGACCTGAAACGCCGCACAAAGAGCGGAATTAAGGCTGCCATAATCCGTGAGAAGGGCAACCAATGTGACCGCGAGGTGGCCTATATGCTCTACACCGCCGGCTTCGATGTGAAAGACGTTCATATGACCGACCTTGTGAGCGGCCGCGAGACGCTTGAGGATGTGAATATGATAATCTTCGTCGGCGGATTCTCGAATTCCGACGTTCTGGGTTCGGCAAAAGGCTGGGCTGGCGCGTTCCTTTACAACGAGAAGGCCAAAAAGGCGCTCGAGAACTTCTACGCCCGTCCCGACACGTTGAGTATGGGTATCTGCAACGGCTGTCAGGTGATGGTTGAACTCGGACTTATCAATCCTGCCGACGCCGAGAAGCCGCGTATGCTGCACAACAAGTCGCACAAGTTCGAATCGGGCTTTGTTGATGTTGTTATCGAGCCGAACAACAGCGTGTTCTTCAAGAATATGGCAGGAATGAGGCTTGGCGTTTGGGTGGCTCACGGCGAAGGTCAGTTCAGTTTCCCGTACGGCGAGGACAAATACAATATTCCTGTTAAATACGCTTACGGCACCTATCCGGCAAACCCGAACGGCTCGGCGTTCAATGCAGCCGGCATTTGCTCGGCTGATGGCCGCCACGTGGCAATGATGCCGCACCCCGAGCGCGCCCTGTTCCCGTGGCAGTGGCCGCACTACCCCGAGGGCCGCAAACAAGACGACCTGTCGCCGTGGGCAATCGCTCTGCGGAATGCGTTTGAATGGGTGAAGGCGAAGAAAGGATAATGTAAGACAACAGACTTTTTGAACCGCATAGAGTAAATCCCGTTCGAGTTTCGGACGGGATTTTTTATGGCATAATATGACGGAGAATATAGAATTTTATGATATTGTTTATTAAAATTTATGCTTTAAAACATAAAAATTTTTAAAACCAAATTTTCAATGCTCCGTTTAAGGACTTGTAAAATTTTGATAGATAGTTTTTTTCATAAGGTTTGAGTTAGTTAGTACAGAAGGGCCCCGGTTAAAACCGGGGTTCTTTGTTTTTATGCTCTTTGCAGCCATACAAGCCCATGCAGCCGTGTCGCAGCATTCCGAGGAGGAAACAATCCCAACTGATTTCAAACACATTTTTTCTGCACAAAAAGTGTATTTCACGAACAATTTTTTAAATTTGTTTATTGATTTAAAAATTATTGAGATGGATGATTTTGTGAAGAAAGATTTCAAGGCCGATTCTGATTCGGTGTTTTCAAAAGTTGTGAAGGCTGGCAAGCGCACTTATTTTTTTGATGTGAAGACAACCCGTCAGAACGAGCACTACATCACGATTACCGAAAGCAAGAAGATTTTTGAGGATAACGGCGGCTCTCATTTCGAGAAACATAAGATTTTCCTGTATAAGGAAGATTTTGAGAAGTTTATGGACAGTTTCGACGAGGCTCTGCAGTACATCAAGGAGAATGCCAGCGAGGCCGACGCTATCAACAACACTGCCGACAGCAAATTCACCGATGTTGAGTTTGAAGACCTTGACAAAGAATAATTTTTGTCATCTAACAGGCTGTCAGTTACAATCTTAAAAATGCTTACAACAAAAAGGCGGACAATGCGTCCGCCTTTTTTTATTCGTGGCATCAAACTGAAATCAGAGGCCAATTTTCTTCAACCCCGCTTGAATTATTTCAAGATGATCAAAAGCCAATGGCGGTAAATTATTTATTTCGTACCATTTGAGATTTTTTGCATCATCGGCAGCGCTTGCTTGCTGCGGATTATCGGCAATGCCCCAATAAGCGATGGTGATGGTGTGCCCGCGCGGGTCACGTCCAGGCTTGCCAAATGCGCCAAACTGATGCAGAGCAACATCGGTAAGAGATGTTTCTTCTCTCAACTCGCGCAGTGCAGCATCGCTAATATCCTCATTTTCATCGACAAAACCGCCTGGCATTGCCCAATACCCCGCAAATGGATCATTGCGCCGCTCAATCAACAATATTTTTGGCGAACTGCCAGATTTATCAAGAATGAGCATATCAACTGTTACTGCCGGACGCGGATATTGATAAGTGTACATAACTTCTAACTCTCTAATTCTCCGAACGATAAATTACTAAAATTCTTATTCACTGATAGATACGCGTTCCGCCCAAAAATTAGCGGTTTGTTTGGCTGCTGATGTCCGGCCTCAAAACCGAAGGCCACTGGGTAGCCGTAGTCGGCCACGGCATCCATCACTATTTGGTTGGCGGTCAAGCCGAAAGAAGGCGTGCTGTCTTCGGCGTCGGTGAAATAGCCACAGACCAAACCTGCAAGATTGGCCAACACTCCAGCCTCGCGCAACTGCCGCATCATACGGTCGATGCGGTAGAGCGGCTCGCCAACATCCTCAATGAAAAGAATTTTGCCACTGGTTTCAATCTGCCATGGCGTGCCAATTAACGAGCAGACGATTGACAGATTTCCGCCGCAAACTTCGCCATGCGCCTCGCCGCATTGGCTGCCGTCGCAAGTGAAAGTGTAGTTTGGCAAGCGGCCTTCGAGAACGCTGAAAAGTTCGTCGACACTGGCTTGCGGCTTGCTGAAGTTCACTGGCATCTGCCCGTGAACACTCTCAACGCCCAACTGGGTCAGTGCCGCGTGCAGCACCGTTATGTCGCTGAAGCCCACAAGCCATTTCGGCGACCGCAAAAGTCCCGAAAAATCCACTTTCCCCACCATCCGCACGCAGCCGTAACCGCCACGCACACAAAAGATTGCGCGGATTTCAGCGTCGTCAATCATTTGCTGCAAGTCGGCAGCACGCTCACTGTCGGTGCCAGCAAAAATGCCGTGCTCAAGGCGCGTTGTCAGTCCACGGACGGAACGATAGCCGTAACTCTCAATGGTTGAGTAGATTGCAGCGTAGTTTTCCTGCCCGACAAACCGTGCAGGTGCTACAATCCCGACTTTGTCGCCTTTCTGCAGTGGCGGTGGCGTTATCATTGCTTAAAAAATCGTTTATTCTTCAGTTTCAGTTGGTTGCGCAGCGTTGTCGTCGCCTTCGTTCTGCTGCGGACGGCGGTATTGGCGGTGGCGGTTGTTGTTGCGGCGGCGGTCATCATCCGACTTATTATCAGCGTTTTCGCCATTGCTCTCGCCATTAGGTTTGCGGCTGTTGCCGCCTTTGCCACGCACTTCGCGGCGCAAATTCTTGATATCCTTATCGATAGAGTTTTTCGTCGATTCCAACATAATCTGGAATTCTTCGGTGGCGTTAATCATCGCGCGTTTGCTGTCGCGCATCGCCTTGATGGCCATAAACAGTGCGGCAAGAGCCACAACCAGTGCACCCACTGACAAAAACGTTCCGCACGACGACTGCGAAGCGCAGGTTTGTGCCATACATGGTGCCGATGTGGCGGCAATTGTAGCGGCCGCCATCGCTAAAGATTTGATTCTCTTTGACATAAAATAAACTTTATTAGTTGTTAAACAAAACGATTAGTTTTCAAAAGAACGATTTTTTGGGGAATCAAGAAAATCCACGCTGCTTTTTAATTGCCTCGTAAGCCTCATTGATTTTTTGGAACTTCTCTTTGGCAGCGCGCTGCACGTCCTCGCCCAAATAGGCCACCTTGTCAGGATGGTTCTCGACGGCCATCTTGCGGTAGGCCTTGCGCACTTCGTCATCGGTGGCCGACGGGCTGATTCCCAATATCTTATAAGCCGAATCGGCTTCTGCCTTCACAAACATCGATTTGATTGAGTTGAAATCGGTGCCGTTCACACCCATATTATTGGCAATTGTCTCAATCAGTTGCAGTTCACTTGGCAGAACCGTGCCTTTAGTGCTTACTATACCAAACAGATAATCAATTAATTGCAGACGACTCGAATAGTTTAGCATCTGGCCAATCTGCCGACTTACATCGTACACAGGAATCTGCTGCTTGAGCACGTCGCGCAGCATACGGATGCCGTCGGTGGCGGTTTCAACGCCGAACTGGCGCACAAAAAACTGCTTCACATAATTGAGTTCGGCCTGCGTAACCTTGCCGTCGGCCTTCATCACAGCCGCAGTGAGCACCACAAGGCTCACCATAAAGTCGCCGCGCGATGTTCGCGTCCGCGAATATCCGGCGCCGCCTGGTTGTTGCCTGCCATAAGTGCCGTGGTTCGGTTGGTTGTCGGCTGGTTCATCAGAGTCGAACGCGGAGCCGATGAAATAGCCCAAAAGTCCGCCCAATGGTCCGCCCAAAGCCCAACCGATGCCGCCGCCAATCCATTTTGCAAATTTCATTTTCCGTCAGTTATTTAGAAATACCGCAGCCTTTAAGTTTTGGTATTTGTCTGTTTTTCAATAATTTTCTTAATCTCGATATCGATATCGGCCGAGCCGTCGTTCACAATCACATAGTCGGCATTGGCGCGAAAATATGCATCATCATGCTGGTTTGCAATACGTTGTGCAACTTGTTCGCGTGTTGCGCTGTCGCGATTCATCACCCTGGAAATCCGCACTTCCAATGGCGCCACCACGGCCACCACAGCGTTGCACAGTCCGCGCATGCCGCCTTCGAACAGTATAGCCGACTCAACCACCACAATGTCAGACTTTTGACTATCGCGCCACGCTGCAAAATCGGCTCTCACGATGGGGTGTACCAAATCGTCAATCCACTGCAGTTCAGCCTTGTCGGCGAAAATGCGAGCGGCCAAAAAGCGGCGGTCGAGTTTGCCGTCGGCATAAGCCTGCTGGCCGTAGCGCTCGGTTATTGCATTGATAATCTGCGGATTGGTGTCGTTCAGTTGTTTGGCGCGCGAATCACAGTCGTAACACGGCACGCCCATCGCTGTAAAGCGCTCTGCCACAAAACTTTTGCCGCTACCGATGCCGCCTGTCAAGCCAATGGTAATCATCGCGGTTCGAGCACAAAATTAACAATTTGCGGTTCAACGCTCACGTTGTACACGTTGGCTGGCTGAACAGTCACTGTCACAGGCAGTTGCATTCCCATCATCGACTTAATCTGCCGTGCGTCGGCTTCCACCTTGAAATCAGTGTGGTTGATGCGTGCGTAGTCGTTGGTTGAAACCCAATAACGGATAGTTACTTCGTTGGGCATCAGCCTGATAGCGGCCGAATCGGGCTCGCCCACAACGCTGATAGGCACGGTGGCCACGGCTTCGGTGAACTTCGAAACAGGCACATCGACCTTCACCTTGCGGTGGATGAGTGCTATGCCGTCAATCGGCTGTAAATCAACGTTCCGTGTGATGTCGCGTGTGACTTTCCGCGCCACAATGCGTTTGGTGTAGACGGCCTGCAGGGTGTCGAGCAGCAGGTCGGGGCCGTTCACCGTCACTTCAGCGGGTGTCACGGTTATCTCGCCGTCGATGCGGCACTGGCTGTCGAAATACAGGTCGAGCACGGGGCGCACGGGCACTCGCTTCTCGCTGTAGTTTGAGAAGACAAAGTAGATGGTGTCGGGCTGAATCATTGACAGGGCAAGGTTTGCAGGCAACTGCGACTTAATCTCTTCAAACAGGGCGCTGGTGCCCAAATGGAATTCCATTGTCGATTCTTTGGCCAAAATATGGTTCAGGCGGCTCAAGTTGATGACCACAGGTTCGGGCATCTTGCCCATCTTGTAGCGAAGAATGTCGAATCCGCGGCCCTGCACGCTCAAATCGAGATTGTCGGGCAGGTCGTTCACCACCACCTTCTGCATCGGCAGGTTGATGAACGTGACGGGGTAGTGGATGGTGGCGTTCGTCTCGTCGCCCAATTTGTTGAAGAACCACATCAGCGACGAGAAGCCGATGAACACAAAATAGAGCAGCATCCGCTTGTCGAACCGCAATCGGCTTTTGACCGCTGATATGTCAAGGTTTGGATGTTTCATTGTCTGGCGATGAAAATCGCGAATTTCTTCAGGTCTCAAAATTAGCAAACCTGACGGAATAAAATGCCGATTGGCGAAAATATGAACTGATTATTTGCGGCGGACAGCCCTAATGGGATACCCTTTGTAGCGGAATTCGACATCTACTGGCATTAAAAGGTGTCTAAAGAAGTGGCAGTAATTTGCATAGTCAGGGCTGCGATTACCGTGTGTCGCCGCCCAATAGTTGCAGTTGGGGCCTGATACACTATCGCAAATTGCCCCCCAACAACCACCTGCGGCAGGAAGAAAAATATGAGTGTCGGACAACGTGTAAGGTACAGGCGGGGTGTAATATTCATCATAGTATGATTTTGACCCTTTGTCTTTATCGGATTTTGCTTTGTAAATAATATATCCGTTTACGTTATGCCCATTGTAATTTGACGTCCATTCCCAACGACATTGTTCTGTGAGTTCTTTCCAATCGGCAGCGGTCGGCATTGAGTAATCAGACCCCAACACAACTGTAGCAACATCGTCGGTTGGCTCAAGTATTGTCAGAGTGTCGGTGAAGCCGTCTTTGCCGAAGTTTGAATCGTAGCAGTATTTGGTGAAACTATTGCTGTACGCAATGTGGTTTTTGATATACCAATCGTCGCAGTATTTATATGTATTCCAACTGTATTCCTTTTTCGTTTCGGTTTCGCCCCACGCATAATAATTTCCGCAGTTCCACGGGTTGGTGGCACCCAAATTGCAGGTTGTCCAAAGTATGCCGCTTTCAAGACCTAAATCAACCACAGCCACATTTTCATTGTTGTCTTCAGCAAACGCCGTCGAAATCAATGCAACGCCAAATGTTGCCCATAATAGTTTTTTCATAATCAGTCAGAAATTTGTGTTATCCATTTACAAATATAAAAACTTAAAAGACAACCCCGATAGTATTCCAACTCACAAAAAAAGGCGCCGAATCTCTTCAGCGCCTTATGCATTTCCTGTGATTCAGAATTAAGCCTTTGCGGCCACGTCTGATGGGTCTTTTACCAAACCTGCCTTGTCGATTTTGATAAGCACGCCGTTCGAAATGTCGAGCAGAACGGTGGTGTCCTTCACTTCGGCAATAGTTCCGTAGATGCCGCCAACGGTGAGCACTTTGTCGCCTTTCTTAAGCGACTTGCGGAACTCGTTAACTTCCTTTTGCTTTTTGGTTTGCGGGCGAATCATAAAGAAGTAGAACACAAAAATGATAAGCACCAGCATTATCAGGCTGCTTGCGCCGCCGCCTTGAGCGCCTTCGGCCCCACCTTGTGGCGCCATCAGAAAAATACTTAAAAGATTCATAGTGTTTTAGTTATAAATATGTACTATTTTGAAGTTTCAATATTAGCGAAAATCTGCAATTTGACGGGCTGCTCGCCACAATTTGTCCAGACGCTGGCGCTCTTCAGTTGCTTGCCTTCGCGCCCGTAACTGTCGAAGATGATTTCGACGCTGCCTGTGGCGCCTGGTGCAACTGGCTCAAGCGAGTATTTCGACGCTGTGCATCCGCAACTGGTTGTCACATCGGTTATCTGCAGCGGGCCGTCGCCAATGTTGCGGAAACTGAACGTGTGCGTCACTTTCTCGCCTTGTGCGATGGTGCCGAAATTGTGGCTTACGTCATCGAAACTGATTTGCGGTGTACCGTTCTGCGCATCGGTTTTAGGCTGGTTTCCAGCGCAACTGACGCAAAACGCAGCCATCAGCAGACCGATTTTCGCAAGTTTACTCATCAGATTCATTCAATAAGTCCGCGACCTGTTTTCTTGATTTTGCCTTCGGCCTTCATCTGGTTCACAATCTTGTCCAGAATGCCGTTCACAAAGGCGTTGCTGCGGTCGGTGCTGTAGAAGCGCGCAAGGTCGATGTACTCGTTCAGGCTCACCTTCACGGGGATGCTCTCGAACGATGTAATCTCGACAATGGCCTGCTCAATAATCAGAAGGTCCATCTGCGCAAGCCGCTCAAGGTCCCAGTTCTTTATGTTGTTGCGGATAAGTTGCTCATTCTCTTCGTGATGCATCACCGTCTTGCAGAACAGGTCGGTGGCAAAGCGGCGGTCGTCGTCGTTTTTGTAAAGGTTCATCAGCGAAACCGATGTCGCGCTTTCTTTCAGCCGCTCAACGGTTTTGATGTTCATACTCAACACGAACTCAATGTCATCGTTCCAGTAGATTGAGTTCTCTTCGAGCACCTGATAGAGCATATCGTCATCCACCATATACTCGTTGAAGAAGTTCATCACAAACTTTCGGTCGGCATCGTAACTGTTGTCGGGGCTGGCCATATAGGCTTTGTAACTGTCCGACTCAACCATCACGTTGTAGATGTGCTTGATGAGTTCGGGTGTGGCGTTCCAGTTCAGAGTGTTGCTGTCGGCGTAAACCGTCAGTTTTTCAGTCTGTTCCAACTGGCGGACCACCTTGTTGTCAACAAAACGAGTGTTGGGGTTCAGGTCGGCTTCGGTGGCCATCATCTTCGACTTGTAGATGTCGATTTTGTTCTGTGCGTAGCGGCTGACGTCGATTAGCAGCAAGAAGAACAAATGATACAGGTCGTATGATTTTTCGAGACTCTTCTGAAGGTCTTTTTCGTATTTGGGCAAGCCGTCGGTGTTGTTGCCGTTGAAGTATGCGTAGAGTAGTTGTAGAACCTTAACCCTGATTAATCGTCTGCTAATCATTTGAAAGAGCCTTAAATTGTTATTAAATCGGCGGCAAAGATACATAAACAAATCGCACCACCGACACTGTTGGCACAGATTATTTGTGAGCAATGACGGAATGTTGAATCGGTGAACCGGATAATCGGTGAACTGATAAACTGAATGACTTTTAGTCGATTAGCCGATTATACAGTTATACGATTCACCAGCATCATTACACAATCCCTTCCTGCAGAATGTCGTGAATGTGGATGACACCAGCGTAGCGGCCATCTTTGAGCACGATGAGTTGCGTGATGTGGTTCTGTTCCATCAGGTGGAAAGCGTTCACAGCCATTGCGTTTTCGTCAATCGTCTTCGGCTTGACCGACATAATGTCGGCGGCGGTCAGGTTGGCAATGTCGCGGCCCGACATCAGCATTCGGCGCAGGTCGCCATCGGTGATGATGCCCACCATATCGCCGTCAGCGTTGAGCACCGCCGTGGCGCCAAGCCGCTTCGATGTCATTTCCATAATCACCTGCTTGATGTTGTCGGTGGATGCGACTTGCGGTTTCTCGTTGTTTATATATAGGTCGCTCACGCGCATATAGAGTTTCTTGCCCAGTGCGCCGCCCGGGTGGTATTTGGCAAAGTCGGACGGCGAAAAACCGCGACACTCGAGCAGTGCGATGGCCATTGCGTCGCCCATCACCAGTTGGGCCGTGGTGCTCGATGTTGGCGCCAGATTGTTGGGGCAGGCTTCGTGCTCGGCATACGCATTTATAATAATGTCGGCCTGCTGAGCCAGATACGACTGTGTGTCACTCACCATTGCAATCATCCGGTTGCCGCGCATCTTCAAAATTGGCACCAGAACTTTGATTTCGGGCGTGTTGCCGCTTCGCGAAAGCAGCATCACAATGTCATTGTCCTGAATCATACCCAAATCGCCGTGGATGGCGTCGGCGGCGTGCATAAAGAGCGCCGGGGTGCCGGTTGAGTTCATTGTGGCCACAATCTTCTGCGCAATGATGGCGCTCTTGCCGATTCCGGTCACGACTAGACGGCCGCGGCTTTTGAAGATGGTGCTTACGGCTTCGGCAAAATTGCTGTCAATCATATTTTTGAGATTGGCAACGGTGGTCGCTTCCTGCTCAATCACGTCGGCCGCAATGGCTGTTATTTCGTCGTTTGTCTTCATAATCACGTTTCTTATGTTTGCCGCCGCGCTGAAATTCAGGCGGTTCGGACGGTTTGGAAAAAACATTTCAAAAAAACACACAAAAATATAAATGGACTCATAATTTTTACTAAATTTATTTTCGAGTTTGTAGGCGATTTTTCAAAATTTGCCGTTTAAAGAAATATTAAAAGGGGGAGTGGTTCTGAAATCTTCTAACGGGTTGTCAGGGATCACATTAAAAGTTTGATGATGGAACTGAAGGATTATCTAAAAAAGTACTTCGGCTTTGACACGTTCAAAGGCAATCAGGAAGCAATTATTGAGAATATTCTGGCCGGGCGCGACACCTTTGTGCTGATGCCCACAGGCGGCGGCAAGTCGCTTTGTTACCAACTGCCGGCAATGATTCAGGACGGCACCGCCATTGTAATCTCGCCGCTCATTGCCCTGATGAAGAATCAGGTGGACGCCATCCGTGGATTCAGCGAGGAGGACGGCATTGCCCATTTTCTGAACTCATCGCTTTCGAAAAACGAGATTCAGAGCGTGAAAGATGACATTCTGGCCCACAAAACCAAACTGCTCTATGTGGCACCCGAATCGCTGGCAAAGGACGATAACATCCAGTTCCTGAAGCAGATAAAAATTTCGTTCTACGCCATCGAC
Source organism: Salinivirgaceae bacterium (assembly GCA_016284875.1). Classification (GTDB taxonomy): domain Bacteria; phylum Bacteroidota; class Bacteroidia; order Bacteroidales; family SZUA-534; genus RUG13583. The sequence goes on from JAEEPS010000070.1 coordinate 14,700, forward strand.
GAGGCGCACTGCATCTCGGAGTGGGGCCACGATTTCCGCCCCGAGTACCGCAGCATCCGCTCGCGAGTTGACGAGATTGGCCGCGCGCCCATCATTGCGCTCACCGCCACCGCCACGCCAAAGGTGCAGAGCGATATTCAGAAAACGCTTGGAATGGTTGAAGCCGATGTGTTCAAATCGTCGTTCAACCGCCCCAATCTTATATATGAGGTGCGCCCGAAGCGCGATGTGACTAAAGAAATCATCAAATTTATAAAGGCCAACCCGGGCAAATCGGGTATTGTGTACTGCTTGAGCCGCAAAAAAGTTGAGGAATTGGCCGAAACACTGGTAATCAACGGAATAAAGGCCGCACCTTATCACGCTGGACTCGAGTCGGCGGTGCGTTCGGCCAACCAGGACAAATTCCTGATGGAGGAGATTGACGTGATTGTGGCCACCATCGCCTTCGGAATGGGAATCGACAAGCCCGACGTGCGGTTTGTCATCCACCACGATATGCCGAAGAGCCTTGAGGGATACTATCAGGAGACGGGCCGTGCCGGCCGTGACGGTGGTGAGGGACGCTGCATCGCCTTCTATTCTTATAAGGACATCCAGATGCTGGAGAAGTTTATGCAGGGCAAACCTGTGGCTGAACAGGAGATTGGCCGCCATCTGCTGATGGAGACCGTGTCGTACGCCGAATCGGCTGTGTGCCGCCGCAAGCAACTGCTGCACTACTTTGGCGAGGAGTACAACGAGGACAACTGCGGCGCCTGCGACAACTGTCTGCACCCGCGCGAACTGTTCGAGGGCAAAGACAGCGTGGTGAAGGTTCTGAAAACCGTCATCGCCGTCAAGGAGTTTTTCAAGCCCGACCTTGTGGCCAATGTGCTCTGCGGCGTGGCCGACAGCACCATCAAAGCATACAAATACAACACGATACCCGAATTCGGCAGTGGCAAGGAACACGATGAGAAATACTGGCAAACAATTATCCGCCAGGCACTTGTGGCTGACCTTTTGGGCAAGAATATTGAAAACTACGGCTCGCTGACCGTTACGCCGCAAGGACACGAGTTCCTTGAGCATCCGCACTCGTTTATGATTGCCAAAGAGCGCGATTACGACGATGGTGGCGACGATTCGGGCGAAGGCGGTGGCGCAATGGTGGCTGCCGACCAGACGCTCTTCAGTATGCTCTGCGATTTGCGGAAAGACATTGCCAAAAAGCGTGGTCTGCCGCCGTACATCATCTTCCAAGACCCGGCTCTGCAGGATATGACCATCCACTATCCGATGACGCTTCAGGAGTTGGGCAACATCCCTGGCGTTGGTCAGGCCAAAGCAATGAAATTCGGCCAACCGTTCTGCGATTTGATTAGCAAATACGTGAAAGAGAACGAGATAGAACGTCCGATGGACCTTGTGGTGAAAACCACCGGCAACAATTCTGGAATGAAACTCTACATTGTTCAGAGCATCGACCGCAAGTTGGGGCTCGATGTGATTGCCGACGGCAAAGGGCTGGAAATGGACGAGCTGCTCACCGAAATGGAAAAAATCGTGAATTCGGGCACCAAACTGAACATCGACTACTATATTGACGAGGTGATTGATGAGGACTGCCAGGACGACATCTACGAGTATTTCCGCGAGGCCGCAACCGACTCACTCGAAGACGCGCTGAAGGAATTGGGCGAGGACGACTACACCGAAGAGGAAATCCGCCTGATGAGGATTAAGTTTATTTGCAACGAAGCGTATTAACAACTTATATTCAATATTTTAATTGATTCGGGGTGCATTTATTTTGCACCCTGAATTGTTTAAGACCATTAAATGCATTTGATTTGGTGTCTGACTGATTTTTAATTTATAATTGTCATTTTCAGTTTTATCTTTGCCAACTCATATATAACAATGGGAAAAACAAAGAAAAAAAGCCGTTTGTCGGAACGTTATCGTTTTGCCATCATCAACGACCGCACTTTTAAAGAGTTGTGGAACAAGGTGATGACTCTGCGCAGTTTCGTGATTATGATGGTTGTGGCAGTCGTGTTTCTGATAGTAGGAGGGGCGGCATTGATTACCTTCACGCCTTTGCGTCAGTATGTGCCTGGTTATCCAAGTTCTCACGACCGCGATTTGGCCATCTCAAATTATTTAAAAGTCGATTCGCTTGAACGGCTGATATCGCAGAACGATTTGTATATCAATAATCTGCGCGATATTCTCACTGGTCAGCGCACCAATCCGCACGTTGTTGTAAAGGACTCCATCAAACAAGATGAGAAAAAGCGCCAAGTGAGGATTGACACCATTCACCACACCATCGACGACGACCAGTTCAATGTGCGTTATGTTGAGGACGAAACGGTGCTACCCACTGTGCTGAGCACCATCAAAATGCACTTCTACTGCCCGCTCAAGGGCGACATCACCAATCCGCACTCGCCCGAAACCGGCCACTACGGTATCGACATTGTGTCGGATGCCAAAGACCCCATTCTGTCGGTGCTCGACGGAACGGTGATTATGGCAGGATGGACGCTCGAGGCGGGATATGTGATTGTGGTTCAGCATCGGAATAATATTGTGTCGCAGTACAAACACAACTCGTTTCTGCTCAAGAAGATAGGCGACCACGTGAAGGCTGGCGAGCCGCTGGGCATCATTGGCAACACGGGCGAGTACACCACCGGACCGCATCTTCATTTTGAGTTGTGGCAGAACGGCACGCCGCTCAATCCAACTGACTACATAATTTTCTGATACATAATGACTAAACATATTGCAATACTTGGTTCGACAGGCTCAATCGGCACGCAGACGCTCGATGTGGCACGCGCCCACACCGACAAATTCACGGTTGAGGTTCTGACAGCCGGGCACAACGCCAAACTGCTCATTGAACAGGCGCGCGAGTTTCAGCCAAACACCGTTGTCATTGCCGACGAATCGAAGTACGAAGAGGTGAAATCGGCTCTTTCCGACCTTGACATCAAAGTCTGGACGGGCTCGAAAGCCATTGAGGACGTGGTGCAAATGAGCACCGTTGACACCGTGGTGACCGCTATGGTGGGCTACGTGGGGCTATCATCGACCATCAAAGCCATTGAGGCTGGCAAAAACATCGCCCTGGCCAACAAAGAGACGCTTGTTGTGGCTGGCGAACTGATTACCGAACTTGTTGCAAAACACAAAGTTAAGGTGACGCCCGTCGATTCGGAGCACTCGGCCATCTTCCAATGCCTGGTGGGCGAGCCTGAGGTGGAGAAACTGATTATCACCGCTTCGGGCGGACCGTTCCGCACCAAAAGCATCGACGAACTGCGCACCGTGACGCCACAACAGGCGCTGAAGCACCCCAACTGGAATATGGGCGCAAAAATCACCATCGACTCGGCATCAATGATGAACAAGGGCTTGGAAGTGATTGAGGCTCACTGGCTTTTCGGCATTCTGTACGAGAAGATTGAGGTGACGGTTCATCCGCAGTCAATCATACACAGTATGGTGCAGTTCATCGACGGCAGCGTGAAGGCGCAAATGGGCCTGCCCGATATGCGTCTGCCCATTCAGTACGCCTTGAGTTATCCCGACCGCTGGCCATCGACGTTTGGCCGCATCGATTTCAAGAATCAGCAGCCGCTCACGTTTGAGGCACCCGATTTGGAGAAATTCCGTTGCCTGGCGCTGGCCTACGAGGCTCTGGGCAAAGGCGGAAATATGCCCGCCATTATGAACGCCGCCAACGAGGTGGCCGTGGCCGCCTTCCTGAAGGAGCGCATCGGTTTCCTTGACATTGCCGCAACCATCGAACGGACAATGCACGCCATCGCCTTCGTCGGCAAACCGACCTACGACGATTATGTGGCAACGGACCGCGAGGCACGGAGGTTTGCGGAGGGGCTGGTTTGAGAATTTAGAATTTAGAATGTAG
>JAEEPS010000149.1 GCA_016284875.1 Salinivirgaceae bacterium
TATTGGTAACTTTCAACATTTTGCGGAAGATGGTCCACCACAAAATTGCGCACGCCCGACTTGTAAAGTTCGGTGATGAAACGGTGCCCGTCGTTGCGTGTGCCTTTGAGCGCGAAAAACAGGCTCTCGCGGGCAAAAACCACCTTACGACTGTCAATCAGAATGTGAGAGATGTTGCCGCCCGAGCCGCGTGTCAACTTGCCGCCAACCACAGCGGCAATGTCGCCTATAGAGTAACTTGCCATAATGTTCAGATTTTTTCCAAATATAGGTGCGAATGTCAGATAATGCCTAAAAAAAACGTCGATTTATGCACATTGGGCGGTTTATTGCAAATTTTACCATTTTAACCGAAACGATTTCTATGATTTTCTATAATAATCGGCTGTGACCGAAACTTGAAAAGGATATTCCCAAAACCTTATATTTGCGAATAAAAACAAGTCTTTTGCGTTTAAAAGGAAAAGGGATGATTCGACGCGCAACCACTGCCGATATTGGGCAGATTATCAATCTATTGCACCAAGTGAATATGGTTCATTACCATATCCGCCCCGATTTGTTCAAACCGCACACAACCAAGTATAACGAGCAGGAACTCAACCAAATGCTGACCGACGACAACAAGCCGATTTTCGTTTTCGACGACGGCGGCGTGCTCGGCTACGCATTTTGCCAAATCACTGAAGTTCAAAACAATAAACTGCTGCAAGACACAAAAACTCTGTATATCGACGACATTTGCGTTGACGAGAGCGCCCGCGGCCGTCACGTTGGCAAATCGCTGTTCGAGCACGTCCGCGACTATGCACAAACAATTGGTTGCCACAACATTACGCTGAATGTTTGGGCAGGCAACGACGCCGCCCTGTCGTTCTACCAAAATATGGGAATGCAGGTGCAGAAAACCACAATGGAAATTGTTTTATGCTGACGTTCCACACCCTTTCAGTTACGGACCGCGCGGCTGTGCAGGCCGTGTCGCTCAAGGCTGGACGGCGCAACTGCAACTACGACTTCGCCAACCTTGTGGGCTGGCAGTTTTGGTTTCAAACCGAAGTCTGCGTGCTGGCCGATGCCGTGGTGCTGCGCTTCACCTTCGATGGCCGACGGGCCTATATGGTCTGCACGGCGGGCAACCTTCAGCCCGAACTGCTGAGCGACCTTCTTGCCGACAGCGGCGGCTGCCTGATGCTGCTCGGACTTGAAGATTCGCAGGTGCAGGCCGTCGAAAGTCAGCATTCCGACCTAATAATCAAGGCCGTAGCCGTCCGCAACCGATACGACTATATCTACCGCCGCAGCGGCCTTGCCACGCTTCAGGGCGGCGCCTATCAGGCCAAGCGCAACCACGCGAACCGATTTCGCGCCGAGCACCCCGATTTTGAGTACCGCCCGCTTGCGCCCGAACTCTTCGACGAGTGCCGACGGCTCACGGCAACGTGGCTCGAAGAGAAAGACGCCAACCGCACCATTCTGGCCGAGCAGCGCGTGATGGAGACCGTTTTCGCCAATTGGGACGCCCTGCAAATGACTGGCGGAAGCATTTTTATCGACGGGCAGATGGTGGCCTTCACCTACGGCGCCGCCGTCACCACCGATACCTTCGACGTTTGCGTTGAGAAGGCCGACCGCCGCATTGAAGGAGCATTTGCCATTATCAATCAGCAATTTGCCGCGCACCTACCCGAACAATTCACCTATCTGAACCGCGAAGAAGATATGGGCCTGCCTGGACTTCGAAAGGCAAAACTGTCGTATCACCCCGAAATATTGCTGACTTACAATACGTTGAGAATCTGCAAGCCCTACACTTTGGAGCGGATGACCGCCGCCGACGCGCCGCTGACCACCGACTGGATGGTGCGCCAATACGGCTTCGACCGCGCCGATGTGGAGCAATGGGTGCGCACGCTGCACTTCAACTGGCCGCTGAGTGTCAAGGCGATAGATGCCGACGGCGAAGTTATCGGCCTGCTGAATATGAGCGACTACCGCATTCAGGACGAAGTGCCGCAGATTGCCACCGACGCCCCCGATTTGATTGCGCGACTCAACGCCCGTCGCTACACGGCGGTTTTCTCGTTCATTGTCGCCGAGCCATATCGCGGCACGCAACTGAACTACAATATGTTAATGTCGATAATGCCCGAACTGAAAGCCCGCTACGACTTCCTTTTCATTCCCGTGCTTCACCGCCTGAAAACCCACCAATACTGGCAGCGCTGGGGCGCGACCGAGTTTTACCGCGATGCGGAATGCGTCTGCTACAAACTTGAGTTGCAAGCCAATTTTTAACCCCATTTGATAATTTTTTAAATATATCGCTTGCGATATAAATTAATTATACTACTTTTGTATCGTGAACGATATAAATAGCAATTTAAAGATTCAAAACGATGAAAAAGAACAAATCAACACTGAACGCAATAAATAAAAGTATAACAAGTGCGGTGGTCTGCCTTGCGTTGGCACTGACGGCCTGCACGCAAAACAACAACAAAATGGCTACAATTTACGATTTCAAAGCCCTGAACAACAAGGGCGCCGAGGTGGACCTTGCGCAGTACAAGAACCAAGTGCTGATGATTGTCAACACCGCTTCAAAATGCGGTTTCACGCCGCAATACGACGGCTTAGAGGCTCTCTATCAGAAATATAAAGACCAAGGGCTGGTCATTCTGGGCTTCCCCTGCGACCAATTCGCACACCAAGAGCCTGGCACCGACGAGGAGATTGCCGAGTTCTGCCGCCTGAACCACGGCGTCACCTTCCCGCTGATGAAAAAGATTGACGTCAACGGCAGCAATGCGAGCCCCGTCTTCGAGTATCTGAAAAGCCAAGCCCCTACCGAAGAGTACAAAGGCCTGAAAGCCAAGGCGACGCACACAATGCTGAAGAAAATCAGCAACTCGGCTGTCAACGAGGGCGATATTCTGTGGAACTTCACCAAGTTCGTTATCAGCCGCGACGGCAAGACCGTGAAGCGTTACGCGCCCACCACGACGCCCGAGGAGATTGAAGCCGACCTTAAAACTCTGCTGTGATGAAAGAAGAGTTTCGGCTCGATAACCAACTGTGTTTCAGGCTCTACACCGCGTCGCGGCTACTCACGCAGGCCTACAATCCGCTGCTCTCGGCCCACGGACTCACCTATCCGCAGTATCTGGTTCTGCTGGTTTTGTGGGAGAACGACGCGCAGCCCGTCAACGACATTGCCAAACGGCTCTACCTGGAGACCAACACCGTGACGCCGCTTGTGCAGCGAATGGAGAAGCAAGGCATTGTCACCCGCGCGAAAGGGACGAACGACGCACGGCAAATAATTGTCAGTCTGACAGATAAGGGGCAGCAACTGCAAACCGCCCTGACCGACGTGCCAATTGCCGTTGGCGGCGCCGTTGCCTGCAAAAGCCTGACGCCCGAAACCGTGCCCGCTCTGTTCCAAACGCTCGACGATATGATTGCGCAACTCAAAAAGAACCTGAAGCGCGACACGTAGCAACTGGTTGACACTTTCAAGGATATGTATCTATAACAAAATGAATGGTTTATATCAACAAACAAATTTTAAGGAAATGAAAAGTTTTAAATCGAACGCGTGGCTGCTGCCACAACCCGTGCTGATTATCGG
>JAEEPS010000071.1 GCA_016284875.1 Salinivirgaceae bacterium
CTGCGTGTTCTATCCTTTTGTCGATTTGATTTGCCGAATGGCGAACTACAATCCGCAACTTGGCGGTCAGGTCGAACGGCTGCCTGTGGTGCTGGCGCTCTTCCACACCTGCTTTAATGTGATAAACACGGCAATACTTATCGGTTTTGTGCCGCAACTGGAGCGTCTGGTATGCCGCCTTATGCCCGCCAAGGACACAGTGGCTAAAACGCCGACAACCCTTCATTTTATCAACAGCGGATTAATGTCGACACCCGAAATATCTGTATTTCAAGCGCAAAAGGAGATTGTCCATTTCGCCGAGCGAATGCAGCGAATGTTCGGAATGGTGTGCAACCTGCTTGACGAGCGCGACAGCCGCGAATTCACCCGTCAGTATGAGCGAATCAGCAAATACGAAACCATTGCCGACAATATGGAGATTGAGATTGCGGCCTATCTGGAGAAGGTGAGCAACGAGCATCTGTCCGACGACACAAAAGGCAAAATCCGCTCAATGCTGCGTCAGATTGGTGAATTGGAATCGGTTGGCGACGCCTGCTACAAAATCGCCCGCACTATCAGCCACCGCAAAGAGAGCCGCGAAGACTTCACCCCGCAACAATACAGCCGTTTGAACGAGATTATGCGGCTTGTGAACGAGTCGCTGACGCAAATGCTTGTTGTGGTCAGCGGCCGCCGCAAAGACCTGACAATAAATACTTCACTCGAAATAGAGAACGACATCAACACTATGCGCGACAAACTGAAAACCGAAGCCATCGGCGACGTAAACGCGCATCGCTACTCATATGCGCTCGGCGCTCTCTACAACGACATTGTGGCCAATTGCGAGAAACTCGGCGACTATGTTATGAACATTGTGGAAGCGCGGCTCGGCAAGCGTTTCTTGAGTTTCCGCGGCTTAATGGTGAATCTCGACCGAGAAAGCGTCACCATCGACGGCGCACCCGTCAGCCTTACCCGTACAGAATTCGACCTTCTGTGCCTGCTTTTGTCGAACAGCGGTCAGGTTTTGTCGCGGCAACGGCTTATGGACAGCATTTGGTCGGGGGTGATTGTCACCGACCGCACCATCAACGTGAACATCACGCGGCTGCGCAAAAAACTCGGTCCCTACGCCCCAAACATCGCCAACCGCCAAGGTTTCGGCTATATGTTCGACGAGAGCGCCGCTTCAGAAAATCCCGCTTGAACAGGGTTACATAATCTTTTCCATATGAATGGCCCAAAGGCCGTCGCAAACCAAGTAATCGTCGTATTTGCGGAAACCTTCGCTCGAATAGAAGCCGCAGGTCACGTCGTCGTCGCGATAGGAACAGAGCCACTCGCGGGTGCTGGGGAACATCGATTCCAAATGGTGCAGCAACTTGCGTCCAATGCCTTGCCGCTGGCAGTCGGGCGACACCATCAGCCGCCCAATGTAGAGCGAGCCGCCGTCCATCTTTCCGCTGACCGAGCCGACAATGCGGCCATCGTCCGACACCATTTTCAGCGTTGTGTGGCTGTCGAAGTGCGCGTAGGCATCGTCAATGGTGGCGGTCATTTGCGGAATGGCTGCAAACTGCAGTTTCCGCGCCACAGGCGCAAACGCCTTGTATTGCAGTTCCAAAAGTTCGGGAACGTCGTTCCGTGTTGCGGTTTCGATTTTCATAATGAGTTGATTATCAATTGTAGTTCTTCAAGAAACTGTGTCGCCTGGCCGCCATCCATCTGAACGTGGTGAAACTGGAACGATATGGGCAGAGTTGTTTTAAATAATCCCTTGCGGTAGCGGCCCCACATCAACATCGGGTTGCTGAACTTGTCGGTGTACTGATTGACAATGCAGTCGAGTTCTGTGGCGGTCATTGCCGACGTGCCGACAATCATTGCGCCGTCTTCAAAACTGCTTTCGCACGATTCGGCGGCCACCTGCGTGCGGGTTGCGTAGTCGGCGTTAAACCGCTCTAAATCATCGCTGTACGGAATGTCGCAGGAATTGATACCGCCACGCGCGTTGTTCACAATCACGTTAATGGCCAAACGGTCGTAGCGGAACAACTTTCCGCCTTCGGGCAGAGTGTAGAATTCGTCAATCTTGCTTGCAGCCTTGCCCGCGCACCAACACAATAGCATATTGAACTTCATCCGCCTTTTGCGGCTAACCTTCTGAACGCGTGTAACATCGAAGGTTTTGGTGAGCGTCACCATAGGCATTGGCGAAGTCATCCAAAGGCTGAAAGCCTGCGCGCGGCTGGTCTCTTTCGGGTCAATTTCGTGCTTCATATCAATCAAACATTCAGTTCGAATGTCTTCACCCCTTCTGAGGACGCCGTCTCTTGAAAACCGACATTCTTCAAATAGCGGGCATGATACGCACTGCCTGATATTGCAACTATCTTCTTGAAACCGTGCTCTTTAAACACACTTCGATTGTCATTAAACAGGAATTTGCCGACTTTAGAATCGCGATACATCGGAATCACATAGTCAAGTTCAACCAAGAGCGTGCCATTGCCCATGTCGTTGGCCAGGAAAATGCCGGCAATGTTCATGTTGCGCACAATCATAAACGAGCAGGAATACGGGTGGCCGCTGAACGTGAATTCAGGAAAATTCTTATCAATATCAGACTTGTAGTGGGCAAGGAATGGCTCCACTAGGCTGTCGTCGTTCTTGATTGACAGCAATTTAAAGACATGCTTCGAGAATAGGCCCTTGGTGATATGCACAATATTAACGCAGGAAATGGCGGCATTCATCAAAGCCACTGGATAAGAGCCGATTTTCAGGCCATAGATGATATAAAGAATGCAGCCTATTGTGTTGAGAATGCGCAACTTAATCACCGAAGTCATCATCATGGCCAGCAGCAGCAGACATGACGCCACATAGCCGATTATCTCTACATTGCTCATAGGTTATTCTCGTTATTTTCAACAACTTCCGATTCCTGCACATCGGTCTTGCGCCCGAGTGAGATATTTTCGAGTTTGCCTATCGGACGGAAGAAAACATGATAGAAATGGCTGATGAACCGCGTGCGGATGAGCGGTATCAGCACCGATGTGGTCAGAATGCTGACAAACACTACGTTATAGACAATTGTCTGAATCTCAGAGCCTTCAGGTATGCCGTATTGAAGCGGCAGACCAGCCAAAACGGCGGCGGCCAATCCTTTGGGCACCATTGCCGACATAACCGATTTGTCCTCCCATCTGATATCGGTATCGCGCACCAAAAGACGAGTAGAGAAAAGTCTTGCCAGATAGATGGCTCCCACCAGCGCCGCAGCAATAATGAAGAAGTACGACGACTCGAACGGAATTGACATTCCCAGATAGACAAAGAAGTAGATTTTCAGCAAGAAGACTATTTCGCTGTAGAGTTTGCGCTCCAGTTCGGTGATGATGCCGTCGGGCAGTTTGCTCTTCATGCGTTCGGGCAGGCGGATTTTGCTGTAGTTGCCCATCACAATGCCGAAAGCCAGCGCTGTGATGGCACCGCTGAACCCGAAATATTCGGCCAGACCGTAAACAATGAACATGAACGCGAAGGTGGTGAACTGCGTGTTGGGGAACGTCTTAATCCAGTTCATCAGGCGCAGCCAGATATAGCCCGCTCCTATTCCCAATGCCGATGCCAGCACCAGCGACGAGATAAGCGAACCTGCTATCTTGCCAATCTCGACAACGCCAGTTGAATAACTGCCCAAGAAACTAATTGCAAACACGATACACAACACATCGGTCAGTGCCGACTCAAGCACCAGAATGGTACGCGGCTTGTCGCTCATGTGAAGCAGGCTCACCATTGGTAGCACCACTGCCGACGATGTGCCACCCAGAATAAATCCTGTGATGAACGACAGCAGCCACGAGTAATGCAGCATATAGTGCAGCAGCAGCCCCACAATCATTGCCGTGATAAAGAAGAAACTGATTGTCAGTTTGGAAGCAGTGCGCATGGAACCCCAAATGTTCGAGAGTTCCATATTCAAGCCGCCCTCAAACAAAATTATGATAAGCGCCACACTTGTAAGCACTTGCCCCAACATTCCAAAACTGTCGACCGATGCCAGTTTGAATACTGGACCGATAAGTATGCCCACGATAATCAGAATGAGCACATCAGGAATGCGCGTCTTTTGATAGAGTATGGTCAAATAGTGCGAAAAGAAGTAAAGCAGACCAATACAAATGATGGTTATTTCCATAGTATCAATATTTTACAATGTTGTTGCCCGATGAGTGGCGCCATAGGCCTCTCCCCGTCCGAAACGTTCAATAAAATTACAAATTCTACGAATAATCAAAACGTTTTCGGGATTTATTTATGGCTAATTGGTTTTGTATGTGCTTTGGCTATCGAATGCAGCTAACGGTTACTGAACCGAAAAACTGATATATTTGTCGTAAGAAATGATGAATCAAACTATGCAAATAAAAGACACTCACGATTTTACTCCCGACCAACTGCAAGATTTGTTTCTGTCGGTTGAATGGTCGTCGGGGCATTTCCCTGACAAGTTGGTGGTTGCAATGCGAAATTTCAAGACTGTTTATTCGGCGTGGGACGGCGAAAAACTCATTGGTATGATTTGCGCCATGGACGATGGCGTGATGAACGCCTACGTGCACTATCTGCTCGTGCGCCCCGAATATCAGGGCAAGGGCGTCGGGCAGCAACTTGTTGAACGGATAAAAGCGAAATACAAAGATTATCTGCGAATTGTGGTTGTGGCCTACGACAAGGAAATCGGCTTCTACGAGCACTGCGGATTCAATCGCGCCACCGATGCAAGTCCAATGTTCATCACCGAATTGTGGACCTGACCACGCAAAAGCACCCCATTCGCAGCGCGGCAAATCATTTTTCGCTACATTTGAGAATCGACAAAGACATAATATGAAAAAGGTAATCGCAATATCTCTTATCACATTATTTGCCACAGCAATCTCTTGCACCAAAGAGAGTAAGGACGGTGACTGGGATCCAATGAAACTATCGAAAAAAGAATTTGTATTCCCCGCTGAAGGTGGAACCGACTCAATTAAAGTGAAAAATTATAGCAGTTGGTGGATTGAACACGCATTTGTCGACAAAAACTATTATTGCGATGATTTTCGTTCAACCAAAGCCGATTGGATGGAAGTTGTTGTTCCTGACGACAAACGTAATTGGGTATTTGTGACAGTCAGCGAAAACACAACTGACAGTATACGCAAGGCATATTTAGAAATGACTGCAGGCGATATTTTTAAAAGTATACCAATAACACAAAACAGCAAATAACTATCTAAAAATCAATAATTATGAACCGTAAACATCTTTTTATTGCTGCCGCTCTGGCAGTTATGGCATTCGCGCCGCAAGCAAAGGCTCAACCCGCTCAAGGCGATGACACCCCTACTCTTGAGTTTGTGTGCGAACTTCATGTGAAATTGGGCCAGACCTACACCGTTGGCCAGACAGCACACGGCGCACGTGTGGTTATCCCCATTACTGGCGGAACATTTGAAGGCCCCAACATGAAAGGCACAGTGCTTGAAGGCGGTGCTGATTATCAACTTGTCGACCAAGCCAAAGGCCGCAACGAGATTGAAGCTATCTACTCCATCAAAACCGACGATGGCGTTTACATTCACATCCGCAACTGCGGCCTGATTGTAACCGGCAAGAACGCCGACGGCTCACCGAACTTCTACTTCCGCTGCGCGCCGAAATTTGAGGCGCCAAGCGACAGCAAGTACGACTGGCTCAACAACTCGCTTTTCCTTTGCAAACCGGGCGGCTTCACACCAGAGGGAATCAGCCTTCGCGTGTGGAGAGTGCAGTGATTGACTGATTAACTGAAGGATTGAATAAAATTGAATGAAGGCAAAGGCCTGAAATAACAGAGACGGGGGCGAAAGTCCCCGTTTGTTTTGCATAATCGACGTTTTTTCGCCATCCGTCGTCCAAAACCTTAGTTAATCGTCATCCTACGGCAAAACTTAGCGCAAAAAGGGGAAATCATCTATTCGAAATAAAACAATCTGCAAAATAAGTTTAGATTTGCACCAATTGATTTTTAATTTAATATTAATAACTATGCGTAAACCACTATTTAAAAGTTTGTGCATCATTGCATTAGCAATGAGTGCAGGGGTTTCAATGGCACAATTCCCGTTTGGCCGCCCCGAACCTGAAGATCCCGATGGATTGAAAGACGCCTACAAAGATTACTTCAAGATTGGCGTGGCTGTGAATATGCGTAATATGCAGAATCCGAAGGAGATAGAAGTTATCCTGAAGGAGTACAACAGCATTACGGCCGAGAACGATATGAAACCGGGCTCGCTGCAGCCGAAAGAGGGCGAATGGAACTGGGCCAACGCCGACAGCATCGCCAACTTCTGCCGCAAGAACAACATCAAACTGCGCGGTCACTGCCTTGTTTGGCACAGCCAATTCTGCGACTGGATGTTCACCGACAAGAAGGGCAATCCTGTTTCGAAAGAGGTGTTCTATCAGCGCCTGAAAACCCACATTACCACCGTTGTGAACCGCTACAAAGACGTGGTTTACTGCTGGGACGTTGTGAACGAGGCTATGGCCGACGACGTTCGCCGCTCGCCCTGGAACCCGAATCCGTCGCCTTACCGCAACTCGAAACTCTATCAGTTGTGCGGCGACGAGTTCATCGCTAAAGCATTCCAATTCGCTCGTGAGGCCGACCCGAACGCACAACTCTTCTACAACGACTACAACGCTGCCAATCCTGACAAGCGCGACCGCATCTTCGACATGGTTAAGAAGATGAAAGATGCTGGCGTGCCAATCGACGGTATCGGTATGCAAGGCCACTACAATGTTTACGGCCCGTCGATGGAAGACATTGCTGCCGCAATCGAAAAATACGCAACAATTGTTGACCACATCCAATTCACCGAACTCGACATCCGTGCAAACGAGGAAATGGGTGGCCAACTGCAGTTCAGCCGCAACGAGGGCGCTACCATCGACCAAAGCACCCGCACTCTGCACGACAACCAATACTCGCAACTGTTCCGCGTTCTGCGCAAGCACAAAGACGTGATTGACGTGGTTACTTTCTGGAACGTCAGCGACAAGGATTCGTGGGTAGGCGTAAACAACTATCCTTTGTTGTTCGACAAGGATTTGAAACGCAAATCATCATACCGTCTTGTTAAACGCTTCAATCCTGACCTTGACAATGTTGAGATTAAAGAAGACTTCAAACCATCGGAACTGAACCAACCTGGTCAGGAGTACCCGCAGGTTAACTCACAGGGTTATGCACGCTTCCGCGTTGTTGCACCGCAGGCTAAATCTGTGATTGTCAGCCTTGGACTTGGCGGCAACATGGGTGGCGTTGGCGCAACTGTTCTGAAGAAGAATAAAGACGGCGTTTGGGAAGGTACAACCGAAGGCCCGATGGACGAAGGTTTCCACTACTATCACCTGACCATCGACGGCGGTGTTGTTAACGACCCGGGTGCACTGAACTACTACGGTTCGGTTCGTTGGGAAAGCGGTATCGAAATCCCGGCTCACGACGCTGATTTCTACGCTGCAAAGAAAGACGTTCCGCACGGACTGGTTCAACAGGTAATCTTCTGGAGCGAAAGCACTGGCAAGTTCCAACGCGCCTTTGTTTACACTCCGCCGACCTACAACAACAACCCGAAGGAGAAATTCCCTGTTCTGTATCTGCAGCACGGCTGGGGCGAGGATGAGACCGCTTGGAGCAACCAAGGCCACGCCAACCTGATTATGGACAACCTGATTGCTGAAGGCAAGGCAAAACCGTTCATCATTGTTATGACCTACGGTCTGACCAACGACATCAAGTTTGGAAGCGGCTTCGGCCAATTCACCGCAAAAGAGTTTGAGACAATGCTTTGCGACGAACTGATTCCGTATATCGATTCTCACTTCAAGACCAAAGCAGACCGCAACAACCGCGCTCTTGCAGGCTTGTCGATGGGCGGTATGGAGACAAAACTCATCTCTGGCCGTAAGACCGACACCTTCGCATCGTTCGGTCTGTTGAGCGGCGGACAATTTGCCCCAACCGACTTCAAAGACAACAAGGCTGTCAACTATCTGTTCGTTGGTTGCGGTAGCAAAGAGAGCCCCGAGGCTATCAACAAATCGGCTGCCGATATGAAAGCCGCTGGTTACAACTGCGTTGGCTACGTATCGGAAGGCACAGCACACGAGTTCCTGACATGGCGCCGTTGCTTGCACTTGATGGCTCAAGGTTTGTTTAAATAATGATTTGAACAATAACTAATTACATCCCCGCATCTGAAATATGGTGCGGGGATTTTTTATTTTATCGATATCAAGAATGACTATCCTTCATTTTTCGCTTTTTGCGAGATATGAACAGATTTTATCGACAAAAGTTTAATAACTATCGTGAATCATTGTTGACAACAAAAGAAAGATTTACCTACATTTGGTGAAACACTTGCAACTAATTTGAAAAGGCTGTTTATAATCTTCTATGCGCTTGCAGCGTCGGTTTGTGTTGTGGCACAAAATGGCGGTGCTATGCCCGTTTTCGACACCTACGAGCACGATTTTGGCACTATCAGCGAGGCCGACGGACCTGTGAGCCACGTGTTCCACCTGCTCAACAATTCCGACAAGAGCGTTGCCATTTCGCGCGCCATTCCTGGATGCTCGTGCATAAATGCCGACTTTGTGAGCACACCCGTTGAGCCTGGCAAGATGACCGATGTGGTTGTCACCTACTCGCCGTCGGGGGCGGTGGGCGACACTTACCGCACCATTGAGATTATGGCCACCGACGGTCGCAGCCTTGGCACGCTCTCAACCAAAGCCAACGTGGTGCCCGCCGACCGCAGCATTCAGGAACGCTACTTCTACACGCTCGCCGATATGCTCTACGCCAACAAGAATACACTGCCTTTCGGCTACGTCTATCAAGGCAAAATGGCTCAAAAACAAGTGTTTATAGCCAACGCGTCGGACCAAGCGATGAACCTTGAAGTGCAGACCACACCAACGCCCGAACTGCGAGCCGTGGCGCCCTACAGACTTGAGGCTGGACGCGAATCGGCCATAACTATCACCTACACAATGCCCGACGACAAATCGCTTTTCCGCACTTTCAACGATACTATCTGGCTGATTGTCAACGGACAGAAGGCACGAGTGCCTGTGGCTGTTTCGGCCATTTGTCTGGCGAAAACTGACGAGAGCGCGGCCGCACCGCAGATGACCACCTATCCGTCGGAAGGAAAACTTGAAAGCGGCTGGCTGTCGAGCACCTTATCGGGAACTATCAGCCTGACTAACAACGGAAAAGCCGACCTTGTGATTCACGCCGTTGAGAAACCCGACGGCGTGCGGGTGAACATTGGCGGCGGAACGGTGGTGAAGCCTGGGCGGAAAATCGACGTGAAAGCCGAAACCGAACAGGGCGGAAAATTCAGCGTGAAAATCTTCACCAACGACCCACAGCGACCATTTAAGGAATTAATTTTCAGTAACAATAATAATTAGGAAATGCAAATGAGCAGATTTTTCAAACCATTAGCACTGGCCGCCGTTGCGGTCACATTCGTATCCTGCGGGCAGAAATACGAATATCCGTTCCAAAACCCGAAACTCTCTATCGACAAGCGGGTTGAGAACCTTATCTCACTTCTCACACCCGAGGAGAAAGTGGGCTTGATGATGAACAAATCCATATCGATTGACCGACTGGGAATCCCGTCGTACAACTGGTGGAGCGAGGCTTGCCACGGCGTGCGGCAGGACGGCTACACGGTTTATCCGCAGCCTATCGGTATGGCGGCTTCGTTCAGCCCCGAACTGTTCTACAACGTCTTCTCGACCGTTTCGGACGAGGCGCGCGCCAACTGGAACCGCACCAACCACAGCGATTCGTCGCTCTTCAACGTGCCGATGGGCGTCACCTACTACCCTGGCAACCCCGAGTTGACCTTCTGGTGCCCCAACGTGAACATTTTCCGCGACCCGCGCTGGGGACGTGGTCAGGAAACCTGCGGCGAGGACCCCTATCTGACAAGCGTTCTGGGCGTTCAGACCGTGCTGGGTATGCAGGGCAACGACAAGCACTACTTCAAAACTCACGCTTGCGCGAAACACTACGCCGTGCACAGCGGTCCCGAGCCGTTGCGCCACTCGTACGACGCACGCGTGTCGATGCGCGACCTGTGGGAAACCTATCTTCCCGCCTTCAAGAAACTTGTGACCGACGCCAACGTGCGTGAGTTTATGTGCGCCTACAACCGCTACGAGGGTGTTCCGTGCTGCGCAAGCGACCGTCTGCTGCAGAACATTCTGCGCGAAAAATGGGGCTACGACGCCATTGTGCTCACCGACTGCGACGCTATCAACAACTTCTACAACAAGAACCAACACGGCACCCACGACGGTCCGCTGTCGGCTTCGGTTGACGCCGTGCTGAACGGCACCGACCTTGAGTGCGGCAAAGTGTTTATGGTTCTGACTCAAGCACTTAACGAAGGCAAGATTACCGAGGCCGAACTCGACGAGCACTTGCGCAAGACTCTGCGCGGCCGATTCGAACTGGGTATGTTCGACCCTGCCGAAATGCTGCCGTGGGCCAATCTGGGCGAGGACGTTATCAGCAGCGAGTCGAACGACGCTCTGGCTGTTCAGGCCGCACGTGAGTCGATGGTTCTGCTGAAGAACAACGGCATTCTGCCACTCTCGAAAGAGATTAAGAGCGTGCTGGTTGTTGGCCCCAACGCCGACGACGCCAAACTGCTCGAAGGCAACTACGGCGGCTCGCCAACCAAAGAGCACACCCACTCACTTCTGGAAGGTATCAAGAACGCGCTGCCTAACGCAAATGTCAAATACTCAAAAGGTTGCCAACTCACCGACGAATACAACACATTCTATCACCTGCCCGATTTCAACGACGGCAAGGGCGTGAAAGTTGAGTTCTGGAACAACAGCGAGATGAAGGGCAATCCTGATGTTACTGGCGATTACACCACATTGAATTTCAGCACTTTCGGCGCTTACGGATTTGCCGAAGGCATTCGCACCGACAGTCTTTCTGTCAGAATCACAGGCACTTACAAAGCCACATTCAGCGGCCCGATGAGTTACACCATTTCGTCGGACAACGGATATGTGTTCAAGGTGAACGGCAAGGTTGTTGAAGACGCCAAACCTGGAATGGGTCGCGGCGGATTCGGCTTCGGCTTTGGCCGCCGTGGCGTCGAGTACAAGACATTCGACGTGAAGGCTGGTCAGACCTACAATATCAGCATTGAGTACAAGCGCGGCTCTGGCCCGTTTGCAATGCTTCGCGCCGACTTCTGCGAGCGCAAATACGCCGATTTTGTCGAGGAAAAGAAGATGGCTGCCGATGTTGACGCAATCATTGTTATCGGCGGTATTTCGGCCCAACTTGAGGGCGAAGGCGGCGACAAGGCCGACATTGAACTGCCTGCCGTTCAGCAGCGTCTGATTAAGGCTATGCACGAGACTGGCAAGCCTGTTGTCTATGTCAACTGCTCGGGCTCGTGCATTGCGTTCGCAAGCATTGAGGACCAAATTGACGGACTCATTCAGGCCTGGTACGCTGGTCAGGGCGGCGCAAAGGCTCTGGCTGAGGTGCTCTTCGGCGACTTCAACCCGTCGGGCAAACTGCCTGTGACGTTCTACGCTTCGAACAACGACCTGCCCGACTTCCTTGACTACAGTATGGCGAACCGCACATATAAATACTTCACTGGCACGCCGCTCTACGCCTTCGGCTACGGCCTGTCGTACACCACTTTCGAGTACGGCGAGGGCAAACTGTCGGCCACAGAGATGGACAAGAAAGGCAGCGTAACTATCACTGTTCCTGTTACTAACACTGGCAAACGCGACGGTGCCGAGATTGTTCAGGTTTACGTGAAGGCTCTGGACTATCCCGAGGCGCCAATCAAATCGCTCAAAGGATTCCAAAAACTGCAAATCGCTGCTGGACAGACTGCTACGGCTACTATCACGCTCAACGGCGAATCGTTTGAATACTACGACGCTTCGATTGACGAACTCTCGACACGCGCAGGCAAATATCAGATTCTGTATGGCTGCTCGTCGCTCGACAAAGATTTGAAATCGATTGATTTTGAAGTGAAATGAAACTGCGGACGGGGGTGCGGAAACGTGTCCCCGCCCCATTCACAAATAAATATTTAACAACTATTAAACGTAATTGAGATGAGAAAATCAATTCTATTCGGATTTGCGGCGCTGACAATGGTCAGTTGCTGCAACAACAGCGGTTGCAACCTATCGTGCTGCGACAACTCAAAAAATCCCGTGCTGACCATTGAGGGCGGTCAGGTTCAAGGTGTTAAAACCGAAACCGAAGGCGTGCTTGTTTATCGCGGCATTCCGTACGCTGCAGCGCCAATACGCGATTTGCGCTGGAAGGCACCACAACCTGTTACACCTTGGGAAGGCGTTAAGGTTTGTGACCGTTTTGCCAACCCAAGTTACCAACACATTCAGTATAAAGGTGGTTACTACACCGAATGGGGCTACGGCGACGAAGCACCTTTCTCTGAAGATTGCCTTTATTTGAACGTTTGGACAAAGGCTTCAGGCAAAGTTGACGCAAAACTTCCTGTTGCAGTCTGGATTCACGGTGGTGGCTATCGCGAAGGCTTTGGCACAGAACCCGAATTTGATGGTCAGGAATGGGGTAATAAAGACGTTGTTCTTGTAACAATCAACTATCGTCTTGGCGTATTTGGATTCCTTGCACACCCTGAACTGTCGGCTGAAAGCGAGCACGGTGTATCGGGCAACTATGGAATTCTCGACCAAATCGAATCTTTGAAATGGGTTAAGAAAAACATTGCACAATTCGGTGGCGACCCCGACAATGTGATGATATTCGGACAAAGTGCTGGTGGTGGCAGTGTTCGCACAATCTGCGAATCACCGCTTGCCCGCGGACTCTTCCACAAGGCAGTCATTATGAGTGCTGGCGGTCTTGGCGGTATGGGTGGCGGCCGTATGCGTATGCCTGCAGGTTTCAACTTCGGCAACTTTGGCAACCGTCCTGCCGAGAAGAAAATCGCAGCCTACAAAGCACCACAAGCTCCTGAAAACCTTAACGCTCTTCAACGTGCTGAATTCAACACTAAAGTGATTATGGATTGGGCAGGTTATAACACACTGGCCAAGATGCGTGCCGCTGAAACTGAAGTAATGCATACTGTTGGCACAATTTATTCGAATGCAACTGGCAACTTTGGCGGTATCACTGCTATGCCGATGGTTGATGGCTATGTTTCTCGCGAAAGTTTCGATGAGGCTGCTCTCGACGGCACACTTGCCGATGTTCCTTATATGATGGGTTACACACTCGACGATATGGGCGATATGTCAAGTGGCATTGCCGCATTTGGCTTAAACCGCGACAGCGTTGGCAACAAATGCTATGTTTATGAATTCGCCCGTCCATTGCCTGACGACGGTTCACATCCTGAAGTTACTCAACGCTTGAAAGGCGCTTTCCACTCGTCTGACCTTTGGTTTGTATTTAAATCACTCAAACATTGCTGGCGTCCTTGGACACAAGGCGACTGGGACCTTTCTGAGAAGATGCTGACCGCTTGGACCAACTTTGCAAAATACAGCGACCCGAACGGCCCGCAAGGCGGCGAATGGACTCCATACACCAAAGAGAACAACAAGTTTATGCTCTTCAAACTGAACGATGCTGATGTAGAAAATTCAGAGATGGGCGACCCGATTAAGTCAACCCTTGGTGGTGGCTTCGGTTTCGGACCAATGCCTGCTCCGGCTCCTGCTTCGGCACCTGCAAAATAAGGATTGAATAACTGAATAATTGAAAAGGCGAATCTTTCGGGGTTCGCCTTTTTTGTTGGGTGAAGGATTGATTAACTGAATGGGATGACAACAAAAAACGCGTTCATTTCTGAACCCGTCCAACAATTAAAACTTACAACTATTTTTTATCCCAAATAAGTCTTCAGCAGTTTGCTGCGCGATGTGTGACGCAAGCGGCGAATGGCCTTCTCTTTGATTTGGCGCACGCGCTCACGGGTAAGACCGAACTTCTCACCAATCTCTTCGAGCGTCATTTCCTGACAACCGATGCCGAAGAACAAACGGATGATGTCGCGCTCACGCTCGGTCAAAGTGGCCAAAGAGCGCTCAATCTCGCGGCTCAGCGACTCGTTCATAAGCATATCGTCGGCGATTGGACTGTCTTTGTTCTCAAGCACATCGAGCAGGCTGTTGTCTTCGCCTTCAACAAACGGTGCGTCAACCGAAACGTGACGGCCAGAAACACGCAGAGTGTCGATGATTTTCTCCTTCGGAAGGTCCATCATAGCGGCCAGTTCCTCAGGCGACGGCACGCGCTCGTTCTCCTGTTCAAATTTCGAATATGCCTTGTTGATTTTGTTCAGTGAACCCACCTGGTTCAACGGCAGACGCACAATACGAGACTGCTCGGCCAGAGCCTGCAGAATCGACTGGCGAATCCACCACACGGCGTATGATATGAATTTGAAACCACGTGTCTCATCGAATTTCTCGGCGGCCTTAATCAAGCCCAAATTACCTTCGTTAATCAAGTCAGGCAGGCTAAGACCTTGGTTCTGATACTGTTTCGCAACCGACACCACAAATCGCAAGTTGGCTTTTGTAAGTTTCTCAAGCGCCAAACGGTCGCCTTTTCTGATGCGTTGTGCCAACTCAACTTCTTCCTCAACCGTAATAAGGTCCTCCTTACCAATCTCCTGCAAATACTTGTCCAACGACGCGCTCTCACGATTGGTAATGGACTTTGTAATCTTTAATTGTCTCATTTATAATTATTTATCAAATTATTCCTTTGGAATTCCGCTAAAACATTTGCGAAAACAACGCCTTTTTACGATTGGCTATTGCTTTTGTTACAAATAATTTTATTTTTTTCGGCGATTTCTGCATTTTTTACAACTATTCAAAAACAGAGCGGCGATTAGCCTGAAATGCCAACCGCCACTCTCCAACCAATACCAATTAAATTGTCATTATTCCCTTAAAAAATCTTCTGTTTTTCTCCTCAATTTACATGCCAAATTAGATTCCAAACGCATAATAAGACACTTTTCCGTTCGGATAAACGCCTTCAACGTAGATGCCACCCTTTGAGTTGTTCAAAATAGACTTCAATTCTTCGGCTGAGCGCATCGGACGGCGGTTGACAGATGTGATGATGAAACCTTCGCGTATGCCTGCCTGCTTGAACTTGCCGTCGCTCAGTGATGTGATTTCAACACCGCCACGGATTCGCAAGTTGCTGGCCGTCTGCGGATTGACTGTACGCACGCTTGCGCCCAGAATCTCCACCGATTCGCCTTGAACCTGCAGCGATGTGCCGCCGTCGATGTTGCGCAAAGTGAGCATGACGTTTTTAGTTTTCTCACCGTGAAGCACCGTCACGCTGATTTGCTGACCAGGACGATAGCGCCCAATTTGCTCCTGAAGTTCCGACACTTTGTTCACCTCCACATCGTTCACTTTCAGAATGACATCGCCAGCCTTGATTCCTGCCTCTTGAGCGGCACCGCCGTCGGCAACCGAACTAACGTACACACCTTTAAGGCTTGTAACGCCACTCTTTTGTGCCAATTCTGATGTTACCTCGTTGATACTGATGCCGATAAACGCACGCTGCACCGTGCCATATTCCATCAAATCCGACACAACCTTACGAGCGATACGCTCTGGAACAGCAAACGAATAGCCTGTGAATGAGCCTGTTGGGCTGGCAATGGCAGTTATCACTCCAACCAGTTCGCCTGACACGTTGACAAGCGCGCCACCGCTGTTGCCAGGATTCACCGCGGCGTCGGTCTGGATAAACGCCTCGATGGCAGTGTTTCTATTGTTGATGTTTATGTTACGCGCCTTTGCGCTGACAATTCCTGCCGTCACGGTCGAAGCCAGATTGAACGGATTGCCGATGGCAAGAACCCACTCGCCCACTTTCAGATTGTCGGAATTGCCCCACGGAATGAACGGGAAATCGTCGCCGTCAATCTTAATCAGAGCAATGTCGGTTGTGGGGTCTGCGCCAATGACTTTGGCCGTAAAAGTGCGGTTGTCGTCGAGCGTGACTTCAAGAGCGTCAGCGCCTTCAACAACATGGTTATTGGTAACAATGTAGCCGTCGCGCGAAATAATCACTCCACTACCCGACGCCACCACAGGCATCTCCTGCTGCTGATAGTTGGGCCGCCCGAAAAGGAAGTTATAGATAGGGTTTTCGGCAACCGAATACTGGCTGCGGATTTTGACGTGCACCACAGCATCAACCGTAGCACCTGCCGCCGCCGTAAAATCGACCATTCCCGAATAATTAACCTGCAACGGCCGTGCATTCTGTAAAGTACTGTCGTTCTGCACATAACGCATTTCTTTCTGTCCCATATTATTGTAAATGGCGACAGAAACGGCCCCGCCCAAAACTGACGCAGCCAGAAGTACCAAAATCTTTTTCATAACTGAATATTTTTAAAAAACTTTATCAAAAAAATCACCAATGCCGCTTCCGACATTTGAAAAACATGACAAAGAAACGATACCGAAATGAAATTGTTTTATTTTTTTCGGGGTTTAACTTTTTGTTAACACACTAAGAATGACAACGTTGTAAAAAAAGAAAAAGATAATGCAACAAATTGCGATTTCTCTCTTTGATAAAAGGAAAAGATAAACTACTTTGGCAGAACAATTTTTAGGGAATGGATAACTTGCTATCCAAAAACGGTTTTGTGTTCGACTTGTTCGAAGATATGCAGCGTAACAACCTGAATTACATATACAGAGGGTTCTTTACGCAAAGCATCACTGACAACATTATATTGTTGACAGAAGCGAATATGAACAGCGTTGTTGAAGACTCAAAAATCAAAAAAAGAGTCTTCACCATTCTGGTTGAAGGTCTTCAAAACGTCACCCGCCATCAGGAAATTGACGGAAAAGAGGCCTCTCCCAACCAATCTGGCATATTCATCATTCAAAATCAGAATGAGCGCTACTACATCACCACTGGAAACCCGATTCTGAAAGCCAATATTCCAAAGTTGACTCGTCAGCTCGAAAAAATCAACAGTCTCTCGCCCGACGACTTAAAGAAGTTCTACAAAGAGGTTCTGAACGACAATGTGATATCAGACAAAGGCGGCGCGGGCCTCGGATTGATTGAGATGGCACGCAAATCGGGCAACAAACTCGATTTCGACTTCTCGGAAATCAACGACAACTACTCATATTTCTATATGGGCACAACAGTTGTAGTCAATGAGGAGACAGCACCCGAAGTCCCTGCTGAAAAGTGCTCGATGGATGCCATTAAAGCCATTCACAAGACTATCAACGATCAGAATATCATCATTATTTTCAATGGTTTACATACTCAAGACAGTCTGCTTCACATAATTTCGATTATGGAGGAGCACCTGATGAACAAGGATGTGAACTTTAAGAAAAAAATGATTTACTGCATTGTTGAACTGCTGCAAAACATTGTAAAACATGGTAAAAAGGAAACTAACGCTACCAAGGGAGTCTTCTTTATCAGCAACAGCAACAATGAGTATCAACTGAACACGGTGAACTACATTGCGAACAGTAATGTTGAACAAGCCAAGAAAGCACTCGAAAGAGTGAACCAGATGTCGGAAAGCGAACTAAACGAGTTCTACGACAGCAATTTAACCAAAGATGAGAATATAAAAGACGGGCTCGGATTAACTGAAATGCGTCTGCGCACCCAGCACAAAATAAACTACTTAATATCGCCAGTTGACGACAAAGTATCGGCAATATTCATTCAAGTAACTATTTAAAAATGGAAGAATACACTGTTGCAGGCGACGCGTTTAAACCAGATGTGACTCTCGATAAAGAGAAAGGAATATTCACATTCAGCGGACGCTCAATACCAGAAAATGCAGCGGTGGCTTTTGAACCCATACTCAATTGGTGGAGCGAATATTTGCAGAATCCTAATCCAAAAACGGTCATCGACTTGAATTTTGACTACATCAATTCATCGTCGATGAAGCAACTTGTCAAATTGTTTGGCATGCTGGACGAAGTCAACGGCAAATCAACAGCGGTGAACGTTGTGTGGCACTACAACAACGATGATACCGACTCAAAGGCTCAAGCCATGCGTCTGTCGAAAATGGTGAAATTCCCAATCAAGATTGTTGCAGACACAACTAAATAGTTTCTGCAATGTTCGACGTCTATTCCTACATATTACTCCCGATTCTTATATTCTGCGCACGCGTGACCGATGTGAGCATTGGCACCATTCGCATTATTCTGGTGGCGAAAGGATATAAAAAACTTGCTCCGCTGACGGGCTTCTTTGAGACTCTGATTTGGATTGTAGCCATCAGCAACATCATTCAGAACATCGACAACTGGGCGTGCTACATTGGCTATGCCGCCGGCTTTGCCACAGGCAACTACGTGGGAATGCTGATTGAGGAGAAACTCGCGCTCGGCCACGAACTTA
>JAEEPS010000072.1 GCA_016284875.1 Salinivirgaceae bacterium
CAATGGCGTTGCAGCGAATGTTGCGCGCACCCAGTTCCTGAGCCGCCGACTTGGTGAAGCCGATAATTCCCGCCTTCGAAGCCGCGTAGTTGCACTGGTTGGCGTTGCCGCGAACACCCACAACCGAACTCATATTAACGATTGAGCCGACGGCCTGCTTCCACATAATGGGCTGAACGGCCTTACTCATACAGAACACCGATTTCAGATTGACGCGCATAATGTCGTCCCACTGCTCCTCGGTGAGGCGCTTGAGAGCGGCGTCGCGGGTGATTCCTGCGTTATTCACCAAGATGTCGATGCGGCCAAATTCGACTGCAATTTCAGCCACATATTTCTGCGCAGCCTCAAAATCCGACGCGTCGAAAGCGTAGAATTTGGCCTTGACGCCCATCTGGTTCAGTTCAGATTCAAACTTCATCACCTCATCGCGAAGCGATGTGCAAGTGAGCGCCAAGTTTGCGCCCTGCTCGGCGAATTTGAGGGCGATGCCCTTGCCTATTCCCCGTCCTGCGCCTGTTATCAGCGCAACTTTTCCTTCAAGTAATTTCATAATTTTTACGGATTTATTGCCATCGGCATAAGCAAAATGTATGCCTATGGCGATGCGAAGGTAGAAATTATTGGCAAAACGCGGCAACATCGAGCCATCGCCGAAAGGCAAAAAAAGTGTTTTTCGGTCGGGCACAATAAAAACTGCGGCATCTGCGTATAAGGTGTGCCGAAAAATCCCAACAATGGCGGAATTTTCATGGCGGTTTAATTAATTATTATAGTTTTGCACCGGCTTTCTGAAGAATCAGAGGCGTACTAAAGATAAACAGATGAAAAGACTTTTAATGATTGCGCTGCTGTTTGTTGCGGCACTTTCGTCGGCAAACGCGCAAACCGAGGAGTATATAACAATAGGTATCAACGGCGGTGTTGTTAACAACATCAACGGCTACAGACAAGACCCCGAGGAGGAAGACCCAATTGTGAAGGAATACAAAAACGGCATGCCAGGCTACAATGTGGCCATCGACCTTGGTATCCGCACAACCGACAAAACACGCTTCCGTATTGAGGTTGAGCACGAAGAATTCCACTACAAAGCCATTTGGGATACGGCGCAAATTCCTGCAGCATCGTACTGTCCGCTCAAAACCAAGGTGAAAGTCTGGAACATGGGTGTCAACCTCCGCTTCGACTACAAGATTGCCGAAAGCGAGAAATGGAAAGTGTTTGTATCGCCAGGTCTTTTGTGGGAGTTCAACATCGACCGCGAGTCGAAGAACTTCCTGCGCACCGAGGAAGACAACATCTTGACTTACAGCCGCCGCAGAGTAAGTTACAAAAACTACAAGGAAATTGCCTACCAAAACCCGAACCACATTTTGGGCGGCAATGTTCAGTTGCTCTGCAAATACAAGATTGCCAAGCACATCGCTCTCACTTTGACACCTGAATATTACATCTATTTCCGCCCGATTGTTAAGGACAACACTGCACCTTACATGCGTATGACGCTGAACGGCGGTGTGGAGTTCAACTTCTAAACAAAATCAATCATTTACATATAAGCCTATCGATTTTCGGTAGGCTTTTTTGTTGCTGTTACGAATGCCGAAGGAGAAACATCACGAAAAACCAATATCTTCACCACCAAAACCGACAGGCAATGAATGGTCAGATTACGATTTTGGACAAACCGTCGCTGCGGCGAATGGTGGGGCAGTTGAAGAAACTGCTGACCGAAGGCGAAAAGCAGCGGCAAGCCGATAGCGTGTTTGCGCAAATTGAACAACTTCAGCAATTTAAAGCCGCCACCGATATTGCCGTCTATTGGTCGCTCGACGACGAGATTGACACTCACCGTTTTATTGAAAAATGGTTCAATCGGAAACGGCTCTGGCTGCCCGTGGTTGTAGGTGACGATTTGATTTTCAGACAATTCGAAGGCACCGATAAAATGACTGCGGGTGCGTTCGGCATTCTGGAACCAACGGGGCGGCAACTCGACAATGTGGCGCAAATCGGGCTGATAATTGTTCCTGGCGTGGCTTTCGATTTGCAAAACAACCGTATGGGGCGCGGGCGCGGCTTCTACGACCGTCTGCTGGCCAATTCAAAGGCTTACAAAATCGGCATCGCATACAGTTGTCAGATTTTCAATCAGATACCAACAGAAGAAACTGACATTCCAATGGATTTGGTGGTTGGTGGATAAATACAAAAAGCACGAAATGTTTTACGATTCCGTGCTTTCCGCGTGTTAGTTGTTTAAAGTGTTTTAGCCAACAGGTTCGTCTTTGTACTCAAGAATGTCACCTGGCTGACAATCAAGGGCTTTGCAGATAGCATCGAGAGTTGAGAATCGGACTGCCCGCACCTTGCCCGTCTTAAGCAGCGATAGGTTTGCCTGCGTAATGCCAATCTGTTCCGCCAACGCCTGCGACGATATTTTGCGTTTGGCCATCATCACATCCAAATTCACTATTATACTCATAATATCAATCAGTTAAACGGTTAAATCAACATCTTCTTTCAGATCTTTGCCCATACTGAATATCTGCGACAAGAGCATAAGTCCGGTACCGGCAATAAGCCAGGCGCGTCTGTTTATCGGACCAAAAACCACCTGATAATCCTCAAAATGGATACCGCAAGCCGTAAAGTAAACGACAATCTGCACAATGAATCCGATAACAAAGAATATTGTCATCAGTATGCCCAAACGCTCAAGGTCAACTGCCATCTGTGACACAAAGATATTCCCCTTGCGAATATTTTTAATCACCCTTACAATTAGTCGGATAACCCATATCAAACCGATAAGGTAAACTATGGCAACTACTACAGTTAAAATCGACATTTTGACAAAAAAATACCGTGTCGTACGAAAGTGGATTTGAGCTTTATCAATGTACATCAACCCCATAGTTGTTGAGTTGGTCGCGTAAATAATCGGTGAGTTGGTGTGGCTACGTTTTCGCAGATTCACGTCGAACCACATAGGGCGCCAATTCCTGGTTATCGATACATCAACTGTGTCAATCTCGCCCAACGAATCGGTAACAACTTGATAGGTGGTGTCCGATTTAGTTGTAACCAACGGGTTGGCATCGCGCTCAACAGTCGGCATACTATCGACATTATCGTGGATATAGAGGCGTGAATAGTGTGGCTTGTCTGTGGGTGTGAACACTGCAAATCCAACAACAAACAGGATTGAAAACAGAAACAATCCAGAGTAGACTTTTAGTTTTTTGTTCATAGTAGTAAGTTTTTTATTGTTAAACGATAAATAATTACTGCGCAAAAATAATTAAAGTTTGAAATTCGCAACAAAAAACAGAAAAATTTTATCGTTTTTCGATAATTATTTTTCGAATAATATAATAAGTGTTTTTTGTTGAATTTCGCCAACATCGATATTGGCAATTGAGCCATCTAAAAATATAGCAGTCAACAATATTTCATTTTTCCAACAATTTTCTACTTTTGCGCTACTCAAAAAAGAGAGAATAAATGCTTGTACTAAACAACATAAACAGAGGGATTTCCACTACGGGCGCACCATCGACGCGGTGCACAATCGCCTACATTCCTTCGACCACAACCACTACCCCTTGCGGGGGTCGAATGTGATATGTGGTTTCAGCAATTTTACAAGTATTTTACTAATCTATTAAAAATCAATTTATTATGCAGATATTAAAATTTGGCGGCTCATCGGTTGCCAATGCCGAACGCATTGAACAACTGGCCAAAATAGTGGGCCGATACGGTAAACAGGATTTGGTGGTTGTGGTGTCGGCTTTGCAGGGCGTTACCAACCTGCTGGAAAACAGCGCTAAAGCCGCGCTCGAAGGCTCGGAACAGTACACCGAGTTCATCGACGAAATTCGCCGCCGCCACATTGAGATTATCAACGAACTGGTGGCCGACGACCAAAAAAACGCAATGACCGAATTCATCAAGGACCGCTGCGCAGAGGCCAACAAGATTTGCCAAAGCATCAAATTTCTCGACGAATGCTCGGACCGCACCCGCGCCAAATTGCTCTCAATGGGCGAGCGTATGTCGTCGACACTCATCAGCGCATCGCTTAACAATTTGGGACTGAAGAACATACTCGTCGACTCGCGCAACATTATCATTACCGACAGCAACTATCTGCAAGGCAATGTGGACCACGCCCTGTCGGAACAGAAAACGCGCAACGAATTCAAAAACTTCAAGGGAATAGCCGTTGTGCCTGGCTTCATTTCGAGCACTCACGACAGCGAGGCTTCGACTTTGGGCCGCGGCGGTTCGGACTACACGGCCGCTCTGCTGGGCAACTATCTCGACGCGTCGCTCATCGACATCTGGACCGACGTGAGCGGTATGCTGACGGCCGCACCGAACATTGTTTCGGCTGCATATCCAATCAAATCAATGAGTTATGAAGAAGCAATGGAACTTTCGTACTTCGGTGCGAAGGTCATCTATCCGCCGACCATTCAGCCCGCGCTTGAGAAGAAAATCCCCATCGGCATAAAAAATTCATACGCGCCTGACGACGAAGGCACGCTCATCACCGAGCACCCGAACCACGGCGACGCCACGGTTAAGGGCTTCTCGTCAATCGGCAACATATCGCTCGTAACCGTGTCGGGCAGCGGAATGATTGGGGTGCCTGGCGTGGCTATGCGGGCGTTCAAGGCTCTTTGCGCCGCGAATGTGAACGTGCTGTTCATCACGCAGTCGTCGAGCGAGCACACCATCTGCATCGGCATCTACACAACCGACGCCGAAGCGGCCTGCAGCCGACTCAACGAGGAATTCTCGATTGAGATTGAGCGCAAGATTGTGCACACCATCGAGTCGGAAGACGGCCTGGCAATCATTGCCGTGGTGGGCGACAAAATGCGCGAGCAGGTGGGCATCGCTGGCAAGGCTTTCCGCCTGCTGGGCGAGAACGGCATCAACATCCGAGCCATCGCGCAAGGCGCAACCGAGCGCAACATATCGATTGTTATCAGGGAAAAAGAGGTGGCGAAGGCGCTGAACGCACTGCACGACGGCTTCTTCCTGTCGAAATACAAACGCGTGCACCTGTTTATGGTGGGCGTGGGCACGGTGGGCGGCACAATGCTCGACCAACTGCGCGACCAAACCGATTTCCTGAAAAATGAGTACGGAATCGACATCCGCGTGGTGGGAATTTCGAACTCTAAACGAATGATTTTCAATCGCAAAGGCATCGACCTGACGAACTGGCGCGACCTTCTGGCCAACGCCGACGAAGCGGCCAATCTGCCTGCGTTCATCGAGAACATCAAAACGCTGAACCTGCGCAACAGCATCTTCATCGACAACACGGCGTCGCACGAACTGCCGAAAATGTACAGCCGCGTGGCGCAACTGAGCATCCCGATTGTGGCGTCGAACAAGATTATGGCGTCGTCGCCGCTTGAGACGTACCTGAATTTCAAGAAGGAAGTGAAGGCCTACGGCGTGAAATTCCTGCACGAGACCAACGTGGCTGCGGGTTTGCCCGTGCTGAAGACCATCGAGGACCTTGTGGCTTCGGGCGACAAAATCATCAAAATTCAAGCCGTGCTTTCGGGCAGTCTGAACTATATTTTCAACACCATCAGCAGCGACGTTCCGTTCTCGCAGGCCGTAGTTCAGGCGCGTGAGAAGGGCCTGACCGAACCCGACCCCGCAATCGATTTGAGCGGTCTCGACGTTCGCCGCAAGATTCTGATTCTGGCTCGCGTGGGCGGAAATATGCTCGAACTTGACGACGTTCAGAAGAACGACATCATTCCTGAAAACGAACTGAAAGCCAACAACTTCGACGAACTTCTGGACAACCTGAAGAAGAATGACGCGAAGATTGAAGCCATCCGCGCCGAGTCGGCTGCAGCCGGCAAGAAACTGCGCTATGTGGCTGAGTTTGACAACGGTAAGGCCGTGACGGGCCTGCAGAGCGTCGACGCAAGCCACCCCGCCTACAACCTTGACGGAATGGACAACATCATTCTGCTCTACACCCGCCGCTACCACGACCAACCGCTCGTGATTAAGGGCGCTGGCGCTGGTCCTGGCGTGACGGCTTCGGGCGTGTTTGCGGATATGATGAGGCTGGCAAATATGTAGCGGTTTTCGCACAGATAACACAGATTATTAAACTGATATTCAATGATATTCTACAGTACAAACGATAAAACGAACACGGCTGATTTAAAGACAGCGATTCTTAAAGGATTGGCTTCGGACAAAGGCCTTTATATGCCCGAATCGATTCCTGTTTTGCCGAAATCGTTCTGGGACAACATTCCTGGCAAGACAATGGGCGAGATTGGTTTTGAGTTGCTCAAGCCGTATTTCTGTCCTGATATTCCGGAAGATACGTTCCGCAAAATGGTTGACGACGCGTTCAACTTCCCGGTGCCGGTGGTCAAAATCACCGAGAACATTAGCACCGCCGAATTGTTCCACGGTCCGACGCTGGCTTTCAAAGACGTGGGCGCAAGATTTTTGGCGCGGGTAATGTCGTATTTTGCAAGCAATCAAGGCGATATCAATGTCCTTGTTGCCACTTCGGGCGACACGGGCAGCGCCGTGGCCAACGGATTTTTGGGCGTGAAGGGCGTGAAGGTGCACGTTCTCTATCCGTCGGGACTGGTGAGCCGCCTGCAAGAGTTGCAGTTCACCACTCTTGGTCAGAACGTTACGGCCTACGAAGTCAGCGGCGTGTTCGACGACTGCCAACGTATGGTGAAAGAGTGCTTTATGAATAAAGAGTTGAACCAAAAGCGGATTCTGACATCGGCCAACTCAATCAACCTGGCGCGGTTCCTGCCGCAGAGCGTTTACTACGCTTACGCGCTGTCGCAGATTCCGCAAGAGCGCTGGAAAGACGTGGTAATGACCGTTCCGAGCGGCAACTTCGGCAATATCACCGCTGGACTGGTGGCCTGGCGAATGGGAATGCCCGTCAAGCGTTTCATTGCCGCCATCAACGCCAACCGCGTGTTTGCCGATTACCTGCAGACGGGCGTTTACAAGCCGCAGAAATCGATTGCCACCATTGCCAACGCAATGGACGTGGGCGACCCGAGCAACTTTGCGCGCGTGATTGAACTGTTCGGCAAGTCGGTTGACAATGTCCGCGCCGAAATCAGCAGTTACAGTTACACCGACGAGCAGATTGGCGCCACAATGGCCGAAGTGCTGAAAGCAACTGGCTACGAACTCGACCCGCACGGCGCTGTGGGTTATTCCGCTTTGCGCGACCACCTGAACGCTGGCGAACTTGGCCTGTTCCTTGAGACGGCCCATCCCGCCAAGTTTATCGACACGGTTGAGAAATATACTGGCAAGCGCGTCGAGATTCCCGCACGTCTGCAGAAATTTGCCGAAGGCACCAAACAGACGGTGAAGATTAAAGCGGATTATACTGAATTGAAAAACAGACTGTTGAAATAATCAACAAAACATCAGACAAAAGAAAATACCCTGTCAAACTGATTGGCAGGGATTTTTTATGGCTTCAAAACATCGACCTACTTGCTATATATTTGTTTATCTTTACAAACAAAAACGCTTATGGCCACAAAATCCTACAAACGGACCAATAATGCGGTTTCAACGGCTTCAGAACCGCAAGCAACTTACGCACAATGCCAAACCGAGTGCACACCAGGCGCCAACAGGGCTGGCCGTATGTCGGTTGAAGAATATTTTGACAAAGTGTGGACTGCAGTTTTGAAAAAATATGAAGATATACAACGTTGAAATTGCTGAATCGGCACTAGCAGACATCGATAGTCTGGCTGAATTTCTTGTAAGCAATTTATCTATAGACGGTGCGAAACGCTATCTAAAGGCTATGCTGCAAGAAATCAATTCATTATCGATTTTTGCTGACCTTTACAAACCTAGCACCTACGCTGTCATCCTACGGTAT
The DNA here is from genome assembly GCA_016284875.1 of Salinivirgaceae bacterium. Lineage (GTDB taxonomy): Bacteria > Bacteroidota > Bacteroidia > Bacteroidales > SZUA-534 > RUG13583. Next base: position 7,946 of record JAEEPS010000072.1, read on the forward strand.
CATCCGAAAGCCCGTAGAATGGTATCTCATAACAAAAAATGGGTGTATATATTTCACGTTGAGAACGATACGGTAGTCATTGACCGAATACGTCCATCGAAACTAATAACTCAATAATTTATTTGACGGGAATTTTTGTTCACCTTAAATCGAAAGTAAGTAACTTTGTAAAATACTGGTCGGTAGCGAAATTGCACCGTCAATATATCTGATTAACAAAAAAAAGTAATTTGCTATGATTGCCGAAATTCTGAAATACACACTGCCTGCGCTGTTTGTCTTTTTGGCCACTTATCTTGTTATGAGCAAAATGGTTAAAAGCGAGCAACTGCGCCTGAAAGCCGAGAACGTGCTCAACAACCAAAAATTCATCACCCCCATCCGCCTGCAGGCCTACGAGCGAATGGTGCTGCTAATGGAACGCATATCGCCGCAATCGCTCATTATGCGCACGCAGCGGCAGAATATCACTAATCAGGAACTGCAATCGGCATTGTTGAAGACCATACGCTCTGAATTTGAGCACAATATGGCGCACCAACTCTATATCAGCGACAAGGCGTGGGAAATGGTTCGAATGGCCAAAGAAGACTGCATCAAGTTTATCAACCAAACGGCTCTGCAAACGAAACCTGATGGTAACTCGCTGCAACTCTGCAAGTTGATTTTAGAGAACACAATGGACCGCGAACTCGACCCAACAACAAAGGCCATAGGCTATCTGAAGGAAGAAATCAGGACGCTGTTTTAGGCCAATACGATTCATAAAATAAGAGCCGCGGGAAAAATCTCACGGCTCTTATTGTTTTATACGGTCGCGCACTTATTTCTTCAGCACCGGGAACAAATACTTGTAAATGCTGCTCAATTCGGCTTGCAAATCGGGCGAATCGGCGGTTACGGCAATCACAGCGTCTTGGTCGGGCATTACAATAATGTATTGACCGCGGGCGCCGTCGGCACGATAGGCGTTGTCAGGGCAGCGCCACATCTGATAGCCGTAGCCGAGCAGCCACGCGCAGTTGTCGGTGGTTAAACCTTTGGATTCAACCTCGTCGGGACGAGTGCCAGCCGGAACTGACGGCACTTGGCAAGCCGACGCTTCAGCCACCCACTCGCGGCTCAACAGTTGCTTGCCCTCCCATTGGCCTTGCTGCAAAAAGAGTTGGCCGAACTTAAGCATATCCTCCGTCTTGATAAAAAGTCCCCATCCGCCGCAGTTAATGCCTTGCGGACTCTCGTCCCAGCGTGGTTTATCGATATGCAGCGGCTCGAAAAGACGCGGCGTGAGAAAATCGACAACTTTCTGACCTGTAATCTTTTGCACAATAGCGGAAAGCATATAAGTGCCGATTGAATTGTAGCAATACCAAGTGCCCGGCTCCTTGGTGACGGGGTGCTCAAGAAAGGCCGAAACCCAATCGGTGCTGTCGCCGTTGCGACGCACGTTTGGCTCGGTTTCGTGGCCGCAGTTCATTGTGAGCAGGTCGCGAACGGTCATCGATTTCAGATTGTCCGACACTTCGGCCGGCAATTGGTCGGGAAAGAAATCGACAACTTTGTCGGAAACCTTCAGTTTGCCATCATCGACAAGCATTCCGACAGCCGTCGCGCAAAACGATTTGCTGACTGAGTGCATTACGTGAGCCGTATCGGCATAGCCGCCGTTCATCCATTTTTCGTAAATCACTTTGCCGTGTTGGGCAATCATCACGCTCTGAAGCGTTACTCCCTCAAGCGTGTCAGTGTAGGCGATAAGTTCGTCGGCGGCTGCGGTGATTTCGGCAACAGCCTCGCCCCGTGGCATTTGTGCGTTATCTGTCGCCTGTTTCGGCGAGTTTGAGCACGATTGCGTCATCAGCAACATTCCTACTGACGCAACAAAAAACGAAATTGTTCTCATAGAAATAAATTTTTAGGAGGCCTCGGCAGACCTTTGAGTTCTGCTGAATGCCAATTATAAATATGTCAATGGCATTGCAAATCCGATTGATTACGAATCACAAAACCGACTTTAAAGATAGCGAACGGATTTAAATATGCAACTGAAATGCAGACAGTTAGCGAGAAAAATCTGCTACAGCGCGAGAGATTTCATCAACCAACCCATAGTTACTCTCAATCGAAGTGCCGACCACGACAATGTCGGCGCCTGATTTTAAGGCAGTTGTGACATCGGCTGCCGAACGCAGACCACCGCCGACAATCAGCGGCAGACCAACCGCACGGCGCACGGCCGCAATCATTTCGGCACTCACGGGTTTGGCGGCGCCGCTTCCGCCTTCAAGATAAATGGCCTTCAAGCCCAACATCTGACCAGCCAAAGCCGTAGCCACAGCAATGTCGGTTTTGTTGTAAGGTATTGGCATTGTGTTGCTTATGTAGCGAACCGAAGTATAATTCTCTTCGCCAATCAGCATATAGCCTGTGGGCAGAATCTCAATGCCCGCTTTGGCCAAAGCGGGTGCCGCCTGCACGTGCTGACCGATAAGAAATTCGGGGTTGCGGCCCGAAATGAGCGACAGCAACAGAATACCGTCGGCCTTGCTAGACACTTGCATTGCGCTGCCAGGAAACAGAACCACAGGCTTTTGCGTGTGGCGCTTCAGGGTGGCAACCGTTTCATCGATATTGCTGAAAAGCAGGCTTCCGCCAACCAAAACTATGTCGGGGCCATTGGCCGAGTTGATTTTTTCGGTCAGGCGCAGCAAATCGATTTCATTCTGCTTGTCGGGGTCGATAAGCAGGGCGAACATCTTGCGGCCTTTGGCAATATTTTCTTGAATATCAGTCAGTAACATATCCCGTTTTTCTACCCGATAATATACGACAAAATATTGTCGCCGATTAGTTGCGAGTGGCAGTTTTTACTGACAGGCGCGTTTTTGCGTATAACAACATTGTAATCAGCCACTTGCATAAAGTTGGGATTTTCTTCAATCTCAACTTCGGTGTGTTCCAGTCCGCTGCCAATCAACTTGTAGGCGGCTTCCTTGACCGTCCAGACAAGGGTGTGCTCGGTATCGGTTTTGCACCAATCCAATTCGCTGCCAGTCAGGAATTTATGGCGGACTTTTGTTGTCCGCACGGTAATCTGCTCAATGTCGATACCCAAATTCTGTTTGGCGACCATCACTGCAACCATATTTTTTGAGTGCGAAATTGATATAAAGCCCTTGTTTTCAGCGATATATGGTTTGCCGTTGCTGTCGTGGGCAATAGTTACATCGCGGTTGAGCAACTCGCGCAGCACGATTCGCGTTGTAAGCCATTCGGTGCGGCGGCGGTCGTTGCCAATTTGCTCATACACAGCCTTATCCGCATCGTGCAAACAAATCATAGGCAAAAGTTGCTCCGCCGTCTCCTGTTTGCTCCAAACTCCTAATACAGCATCGCCAATTGTCTGTGTAAATAGCAGTGGCATAGTTAGTTCCAACTAAAAGTCTCAATCAGGTGCTTGATATCGGCGTTAATGAAATCGAGCATCGGCGCGAGCGAATCTTTGTTTGGCACCACGTTGAAATAGAGCGCGCCGCGCACAAAATGGTGCACGCTGTCAGTCACATAGAACTGCACGTTCGACGCCGCATCGCCGCTGATTTCGTAAAGCAGACCATAAACCTTGCGGTCGGGATTGTCGTACGGCGTCTCGCTAATGGCGTCGGCTTTTATTGTGTGCTTATACACAAAGTTGTGTGCATCAGTAATATAACTGTCCAAATTATGGTCGATTGCCTTGTAACTCAAATGGATTTTCGCGTTGAGCGACTTGAAGTTGACATCGGCCCAATAACGCTCGTCAGCGTTTTTCGAGTTGCGCAAATCGAAGGTTGCGTAAGTTGGATACTCAAACCGATACGGCACCTTGCAATCGATTGATTGATAACTTTTTTCAGGCATATCCACTCGGTAATAACCGCGCGGTTTCGGCACATAGTCGTTGCCGCAGGACACCAGCATCGCGACAAGCGCAAACAATGAAACGATTTTTGTCATAATCAGCAATTTGGTTGCAAAGGTAGCCAAATCATTGGTCGGCAGGTGCGGGTTCGGCGGCAATTTTGCGGTGCACCTTCACCGAAGTGATTCGCCGCCTATCTACCTCAAGGACAGTGAATTCGAAGCCGCAGCACTCAAAACGCTCGTTCTTGCGCGGCAGTTCGCCCTTCATCTCCAGAATCAGTCCAGCCAGCGACTCCGACTCGCCTTGCGCCTCGGCAAATGTCTCAGAATCAATCTCTAACTCATCACAGAAATCCGAAAGCAGCGTTTTGCCTTTGAAAATGTAGGTGTTCTCATCGACACGCGTGAAGTCGGACTCTTCCTCGTCGAACTCATCGGAAATGTCGCCCACAATCATCTCAATAATGTCCTCCATCGTCACCAGGCCCGACGTGCCGCCGTACTCGTCGACCACAATGGCCATATGGTTTTTCTGCATCTGCAACTCCTCAAGCAACTCATTGATTTTCTTGTTCTCGGGCACAAAATGCGGCGGACGGATAAGTGTCATCCACTTGAAGCCGTTTTTGTTGTTCACATACGGCAGCAAGTCCTTAATATACAGAATACCAGATATTTGATCGAACGTATCAGTGTAAACGGGAATGCGCGAGTAGCCCGACTCAGTGATTTTTTTCAGCACCTGCTCAAACGGCTCTTTCGACTCTATGGCCACCATATCTACCCGCGGGCACATAATCTCCGAAACCTCAATGTTGCCAAACTCGATAATGCCCTTCAGCATCTCACGCTCGCTCATCAGGCCTGTCGGATTTTCCTCAATCACGTCGGACAATTCGTCCATCGAAATTGACTGATTCTTATGTATTTGCAACTCAACGTGACGGTTGTTGCGCGCCACGAAGAATGTCAGCGGCTTCATTATCTTGCTCATTATCAGCAGTGGAATCGACATAAAGCCGATTATCCCGTCGGGATTTTGGCGGGCGAGCATTTTGGGCATCACCTCGCAAAAAACAAGCAGTATCGGTGTAATGATAACTACCTGAAGAACAAGGCATAAAGCGGGGTGCAGAAACGAAAGCGGCTGACGCGTGACGTACATAAACAGTATGGCGACGGCCACATAGTTAATGCAGTTGAGCACCGACGTGAGCGCAAGCAGTTCCTCAGGTTTGTCGATAAATTTGAGTGCTGTGCGGGCGGTGATTTTCTTGCTTTTGCGCAAAGTTCTGATTTGCTGTGTGTTAATCGACAGAAAAGCAACTTTGCTGCCCGACACAAGTGCGGCGGCTATCATTAGCAGAACGCCAGCAACTATTGCGGCAATCAGCGCCGCATCTGTTGAAAAGCAAGAGCCAATTGCCTGTATATCAGCAACTGCCTCTTGCGTATAAGGGTCGTTTTCCAAAATCTATGCTATTGGTTAAACTTAAAACGGCAAATCGTCGGCTTCCAACGGTGCCTGAGTTGGTTGCGGTGCCGAGTCGTAATTAGTGGCAGGCTCACCAACCGAACCGCCCGAATTTGAACTTCCGCCGTTGCGCGAATCGAGCATTTTCATCTCGTTGGCAACAATTTCAGTTGTGAAACGGTCGTTGCCGTCCTTGTCTTTGTATTGGCGGTAGGTGATTCGGCCTTCGATATACAATTTTGTGCCTTTGTGCACATATTGCTCGATAATTCCTGCAAGTCCGCGCCAAGCCACAATTCGGTGCCACTCAGTGCGTTCCTGACGTTGGCCCGATTTGTCCTGATAACGCTCGCTTGTTGCCAGCGAGAAGGTTGCCACCTTTGTGTCGTTGTCCAAAGTGCGGATTTCGGGCTCGTTGCCCACATTCCCGACTAAAATTGCCTTGTTAATCATTGTTAAAATTTGTTTAGGGTTATGAATAAGTGATTTACGCTGTTTCGGTTGTGCCAGTCTGCGGCTGATATTTGCCGCTCAAAATCTTCATATCGTTGGCAATCACCTCTGTCACAGTGTGTTCCTTGCCTTCGCGGTCGGTATAACTGCGCGTCGACAGTTTTCCGTCAATATAAAGCATTGTGCCCTTGCGGATATATTTTTCGGCCACCTCAGCCAGATTGCGCCAAAGCGCCACTCGGTGCCACTCGGTGTGTGTGGTGCGGTTGCCCGATTTGTCGGTGTAAGTCTCGTTGGTTGCCAGCGAGATAGTTGTGCTTGCAACGCCTTCATTCAAATAGCGGACCTCGGGGTCCTTGCCCACGTTGCCAATCAAAGTTACTCTGTTTACCATAGTTTTTTCGTGAAAAATGAAGTTAAATATACAAACATTTTGTTACACGCAAACTTTCGGCAAATATTTTTGGGGAATTAAAAGTGCTGACAGTCAATTTTTCGCACAGTCCCGATTGCTATCGGAAACACTGAAAACACAGATTATCACAGATATAAAAAAGGCGATACTAATTTTGTGTATCGCCTTTTGAATGTGGGGCAATGCCGTTTTTATCTGTGTGTTAGAAATATAATCACAACAACGATTACAACTACTACGGATATTATAATAATACGTCTTTTCTTTTGTCGTTCTCTACAATAACTTTCATCGTCTTCTCCAAATATTGTCCCGTTACTAATAATAGTACCATCTTCAGTACGGACCCAATATCCTTCTTCAAGTCCTTTTTCAAGGTCTAATTGGTGTTCTTCCTTTCTTAATTTGGCAATTTTATCTTCTATCTCACTAACATCTTTACCTGCTTCTTGGGCTCTAGGTTTTTCTACAAACATTAATATATTTAACTCTCTTTTTATCTTATCGAGTCTAGCATCTCTTTCGGCACCGCTTAATTTCGGTGTTTGAACAGGTTCTTCTACAGAAGAATTCTCTTCTTGTGTGCATTCTTCTGTGTTTACAGGTTCTTTTTCCAAGGGTTGCTCAACTTTTGAACTGCCTTCTATATTAGTGGGTTCTTCAGGCAACCATTCCCTACAATACTTGCACATCTTTGCAACCGCAAGAATCTCTTTGCCACAAAACGGACACACTTTCATTTCTTCCATAATACATTAATTTTTAATCATTTTCTATTTTCCTTTTTTCTTCGCCTTCAATATCTTCGAGTAATCAGTGCTTATATAGGATTGGTAAAATTCCGCATCTGAAGCAAAATATTTTCCATTTTTCGAATATTCCGAAGCATATTTGGGGCAATATCCTAATAAATCATTCAACGCATCATTATAATATTGTGTTCCTCGCAATTGACACATTTTTCCAATCACATTCGCTTCTTTCCCCTTTGTTTTATTTTGGGCTTCACATAACTTCAACGACTCTCCTTCATCTGCCAACAGAGTCATTAATGCAAGGTATGTTTGATAGGAATCATCAGATTCTTTACTTATACTCTTAGTTGTAGCCACAGAAGCACTTGTTGTCGTAGTATTTGTCTGCGCAGTTGAAGGCGCTTTAGATCCTGTCTTTGAACTAGACTGCGAACTAGGCGATTGCGTTGTTGCAGGTTTAGAACTGCTTGTAGTGGCAGTTTTGCTTGACACAGGTTTCGAACTCGCATTAGAACTACTTGTGCTTTTAGCAGGTGTTGCACTTTGCTTTTTAGGCGTTTGCGTTGTTGTTTGTTCTGTTTTTTTCGGGCTTTCCAGTTTAGTTTCAATGTAAAGAAAAATGAATATACCTACTATAACAATAATTGCTGATATTATCCATCTAAAGAATCTGTACAAACATCCCCTATTATCTTCTTTTACATCATCTTGGGATAAGTTTGCTTCTCCATCCCGCATACATCTATTGGAACAATAATGTCTTCTATTCCAAGAAGGACCAGCGTAAACGCCTTGTCCGCGAATAAGTTCACCACATTCAGGACATCTTTCTTTATTTACCATATCAATTCGTTTTTAGTTAATAAATCATTAATAATTCACTTTCTAAAACTACTCACATCGCCGCCACAACCTTAACACCTTACCGTCAAAATCAATGACGGTTTGCGTCAAAGTTACTGACGGTCTAAGTCGTTTAATTCATTAAGGAAACGGGCAACTTTTGCGGCTTTGCCGCTATCTAAATCGGTGATATTCAAATTTATGTTGATTGATTGCAAAGGGGAATCCTGATTTATGTCGCAGAGAATTTCAATATCGTTTAAAAAATTATGATTCAAGGCTTTGCAAACGGCAACGAGTTGCTTAACATCAATGGTGCTACGCTCGAAAATGGAATAGACATTTGGACGCCCGCAATTTATGCGTCGCGCAAATTCAGCCACACTCAACCCGCTCTCATCGAAAACGGATTTAATTAGTTGCCCAATGTGAAGATTCTGTTCCGTGGCCATTGCGTTATCGGTTTACAATAAAAAAGCGTGGAATTAACTACCTGCCTGACACTCGGGCTTCCACACCCCACGCTTTCCGACAAGTATTCCACGCCATTCAACAATGGCTGTATGGAAACTTATTCTTGAAAGCGTGTCAAAATGACAATTGTGGAAGATTTAGTGCCAAGAATAGTCTCTAATCGCTATTTATAATATGTTAAATCAATCTTTTACTTCATTCACTATTGTTTATACGTTTTATACAATCAAATCCGCACCAATAATTGCGGTTCGGGTTTGCACAAACTTACAAAAGAATATCTGATTTTGCAGCAACGGCCGAGAAATTGGAATCGGAAAATAAAAAATGGCCACCGATTTTTCAGAGCAAAGAGTTTTATTAGTTGCCCTTACAGGGCGCTTTCGGTGATTGTAACATTTTCCTGTGGCGCCGCTTCGCTTTGCCATAGGCTATTTTAAGTTGCGCTTTCAGCGCGAAGTTGACAATTGAATTTTCATTCTATGGCGCCGATTCGCTTTGCCTTTGACTATTATCAGTTGCCTTTTTAGGGCGATATTGTTGTTAAATCAACAATTTGAATGGTGCCAAAAACAGGAACGCGCTGAAAGCGCAAATCAAGACAGCCCAACGCAAAGTGCACGAAGAATGAGTGCACGGCACGTTGGGTTACAGGCGGAAGTGTAATTGGCGCGCTGAAAGCGCAACTCAATCTGTCCACAAATACCGCTCGTCATAATCAATGTTATATTGCTTCAAAAACAATAGCAACTCTTCTTTAAACGAAGCCTTTTTGTGGTGATTCTTCTGATTCTGAATGTAATTGAATGTTTTGTCGTACAGCGACGGACTGACTGAAAAAATGCCATATCCGCTTTGCCAGGCAAAATTCTTGTAATAGTCAGAAAGGTGTTTTATCCATCTGCTACTATGCCTTTTAACATCTTCAATAAGTTTCGCTGCGGCGATATTTTTCGAAAGCGAACAGAAAATATGGATATGGTCGGGCATCCCATTGATAATTATTGGTTTGGATTCCAAATCGTTGAGAATAGAGCCAATGTAGGCATATAGAGATTGAGAATCTTCGTCTTTTATTAGGCAACTTGTGCTTTTCACGTGGAATGTGATATGGGCAAATAGTTGCGATAGTGATTGTGCCATTTTCTTGATAATTATTGTTTTGCGAAAATAGCATTTTTTTGAGTTGCCCTTTCAGGGCGCTGACTAGGACTGCCCCTTTTTCCTATGGCGCCGCTTCGCTTTGCCATAGGCTATTATAAGTTGCGCTTTCAGCGCGAAGTTGATAGTTGTATTTTTCATTTATGGCGCCGCTTCGCTTTGCCATAGACTATTATAGTTGCGTTTTCAGCGAAGTTGATAGTTGCTTTTTTATTCTATGGCCACCTTTTTCGGTAGCCATAGACTATTATAAGTTGCGCTTTCAGCGCGATTTCTGCGTGTTCCGTGGTTACCTCACGCCAACTCCGCGTAAAGGTCGAATTCGTCGGCATCGGTGACGCGCACGCTGACAAAGTCGCCGATTGGCAGGTCGGCGCCCGAAACGAGCACTTCGCCGTCAACTTCGGGTGAGTCGCCCTCGCTGCGGCCAACAAAATATTCGCCTTCCTGTCTGTCTATCAGCACTTTTATGGTTTGCCCATTTTTCTTCTGATTGATTTCCAGCGAAATCTGCTGCTGAATGGCCATAATCTCCTCCATCCGCCGCTGTTTCACATCTTCGGGCACGTTATCGGTGTAATTTTCAAAGGCATAGGTGTGCTCCTCGTTCGAGTAGGTGAAGACGCCCAAGCGGTCGAAACGCACATCTTTAACAAATTCAACAAGTTCGGCAAAATCTTGGTCGGTTTCGTCGGGGTGGCCCACAAGCAGAGTGGTGCGCAAAACAAGGCCAGGCACGCGCTTGCGGAACTCACGCACAAGATTGTAAGTTTCTTGTTTACTGATATTTCGGCGCATTCGGGTGAGCATATTGTCGCTGATATGCTGCAGGGCAATGTCGAGATAGTTACAAATGTCGCTGTGGCGCGCCATCA
>JAEEPS010000073.1 GCA_016284875.1 Salinivirgaceae bacterium
TAACAAAAAAATGTGTGCTATGGAAAAAGGATATTTCGCTTTCGCGATGCTGCTGATAGGTTGCGGAGGTTGCTCGACCGACAATTTCGACGACATAACGCCCGTCGGCGAAAGCCAAACCGCCACGGCCGACACCACCACGGTGTCGCCAAAGTTCGACAATTCTATCTTGGAAGAAGACAACTTTGCGGAAACCAAGTTCGACCGCACCATAAAAATAGTGTTTGCCGACGGCGGCGCGCAGGTTACGGGTGACGAGAACGGCATTGTGGCCGTCAGCGGAAACCACGTGACGGTGAACAACACCACCGACGAGAAGGTGATTTTCGAACTTTCGGGAACGGCGGCCGACGGCTCGCTGAAACTGTACAACCAGAAGAAACAGGCATTGATTCTCAACAATTTGAACCTAACCAACACGCAGGGCGCAGCCATTAACAATCAGGGCAAAAAACGCTGCTTTGTGGTGGTGAAAGGCTCGAACACGTTGAAAGACGCTGCCACCTATTCCACCCCCGACGGCGAAGATGAGAAAGCCGCCATTTTCAGTGAAGGGCAACTCATTTTCAGCGGCAACGGCACGCTCAGCGTCACCGCGCAAGGCAAATCGGGAATCACAAGCGACGACTACGTGCATTTTATGGGCACGCCCACGGTCAGCGTCAGTTCGTCGGCGGGGCACGGCGTGCGCGGGAAAGACGCAGTCATTGTTTCGGGCGGAACTATCAACGTCAGCGTGTCGGCCAATATGAAGAAGGGCATTGCTTCCGACTCGCTTGTCTGCATAAACGGCGGCACAACGGTGATAAACGTCACTGGTTCAGCGGCATACGATAGCGAAGACGCGGAATATAGCGGCACCGCGGGAATAAAGGCCGACTGCCTGTTCGAAATCAACGGTGGCTCGCTCGACATAACCAACTCTGGCGCTGGCGGCAAAGGCATTAGCGGCGATTTGACGGGCTGCTTCAACGGCGGCAGCGTGACGGTGACCGTCAGCGGCTCAAACTACGGCCAATCGTCGGCCAATCCGTTCGGCCGCGGCAACTCTTCCAATTCAAACAGCGTTTCGGCCAAGGGCATAAAGTTCGACGGCAACATAATCTTTGCGGGCGGCTCGGTTTCGGTCAAATGCGCTGCAAATGAAGGAATTGAGTCGAAAGGCAACATAATCATTACCGACGGCGTGGTTTACATTTATTCGGCCACCGACGATGCCATAAATTCGGCTGGAACATTCACAATCAGTGGCGGTTACGTGTGCGGACACGCCCCAAGCAACGACGGATTGGACGCCAACGGCAATTTCTACATTAAAGGCGGCACCGTTTACGCCATAGGCAGCACGGCGCCCGAATTGGCAATCGACGCCAACACCGAAGGCGGCTTCAAACTCTACGTGTCGGGCGGCACAATTGTGGCTGTAGGCGGACTGGAATCGGGCTCAAGCCTTACGCAGAGTTGCTATCAGGCCGCGTCGTGGAACAAAAACACTTGGTACTCAATGACGGTGGGCGACAATGTTGTAGCCTTCAAAACCCCGACGAGCGGCGGCACACCGCTGGTTGTGTCGGGCGCCGAAAAACCGACACTCGTGAGCGGCGCGTCGGTGACGGGCGGAACAAGCCTGTTCGACGGAATGTTTGTTGTCGGCGGCGCGGCGAGCGAAGGTTCCGAAGTGTCGCTGTCGTCATACTCGGGCGGCAACGGAAGCGGATTCGGCGGCCCTGGCGGCGGCGGACGACCTGGCGGATGGTAATCGGCATTGCGGGCGGAAAACAATTTTTCATATTTTTGACAAAACAGTTAAGGATGATGAAAAGGATATTTCTCTCGATTTTTGCAGGGCTGACAGCGATGACGGTGGCGGCCCAGAGCGACTTGTTCATTTTGGGCGGCGAGTTGAGCAATTCGGCCGCAACCTGCGTCGCCGACATTGACGATGTGATGCCGCGGATGAAGGCCCTGGGGCTGAACACGGTGCTGGTGCCCGCCTATTGGGAAATGATGGAACCTTCGCCTGGCCAGTTTAACTTCACGCTTATCGACCGCACCGTTGAGCAGGCGCGGCAACTGCAACTCAAAGTGGTGTTTCTGTGGTTCGGGGCCTGGAAAAACTCAATGTCGTGCTACGCCCCGTCGTGGTTCAAGACCGACACCAGGCAGTTTCCGCGGGCGCGGACAGCCAGCGGCAAGCCACTCGAGATAGCAAGTTGCTTTTCGGAAAACGTGTTCAAAGCCGACAACAAGGCCTTTGGCGAGTTGATGAAGCATATCAGCCAGACGGCCGCCGATGTGGTGACGATGGTGCAGGTTGAGAACGAGATTGGTATGCTCGAAGATGCCCGCGACCACTCACCGTTGGCCGACGAAGTTTATAACAAAGGCGTTCCGAAGGAATTGATGGACTACCTGAAAAACAACGCCAGCACACTGCACCCGTGGCTCAAAAATCGGTTCAACGCCAACGGCCACAGTTGGACCGAAGTATTTGGAAATGACATATTTACCGACGAGATTTTTATGGCCTACAACTACGCCCGATATGTTGGCCGCCTTTGCGAGACAGCAAGGCAGTACACCAACATTCCGCTCTACGTGAACGCCGCAATGAACAGCCGCGGACGCCTGCCTGGGCAATATCCGTCGGCAGGACCGCTGGCTCACCTTATCGATATTTGGCGGGCGGGCGCGCCGCAACTGCTCTGCATAGCCCCCGACATTTACGACACTGGATTCAAGGGCTGGGCCGACCAGTACGCGCTGCCTGGCAATCCGCTGTTTATCCCCGAAAGCCGATGCTGCGAGAACAGCGGCGCAAGAGCGATGTACGCTTTCGGCCAGCACGGCGCCATTGGCTTTTCACCCTTCGCCATTGACCAGGCGCAGCCCACTGAAACACAAAACGTTACCGAAGCCTACAAACTACTAAAGCAAATTCGAAATCGGCAAACCAAAATCAAGCCGCTGCAATCTTACGGCCTGCTGTTCGACGCCGACGACAAAGAGCGCGTCATTACCGACAACGATATGGTGATAACCTGCCGCCACTATTTCACCCTGCCTTGGGACCCGCGCGCCACCGACGGCTCTGTCTGGCCCGAAGGCGGCGCCGTACTCTTGAAACTGGCCCCGAACCACTATTTGCTGGCTGGAACGGGCGTTGTGGTGACGTTCGCTTCGGCCTACGAAAAGGCTCACGAGCAGCAACTTGTGCTTGGCGAAGACGGTTTCATAGCCGCGGGCGGCACCGACAAGCCGACGCAAAACGGCAGTCAGTTCAAAGGGCCGCGCAAGGGCATTCTCAGTGTCGATGAAGTGACCATTGACGACCAAGGTGCGATAAACTTTGTGCGCCGCCACAACGGCGACCAAGACCACCAAGGCCGACACGCGCGAATATCCTGCGGCGAGTGGAAAATCCTGCATATATCGCTCTACGATTACGAATAATGAAACGTTTTATGCTCATAATCACAATCATTCTGGTCGCCATTGGCGGCGTGGTCGTATTTTTAAATTGCGGCGAATCAGGTGTTTATCGGAATTTTAAAGCCGAAATGCAAGAGCGTGAAGACAAGACTGCCGAAGCGGCTGGACTCTGTACGGCCGACGAGATAAACCGATTGCCCGTCTGCCTGAAGGATTTCTGCGAATTTATCGGCCTTGCGGGCACCCCGAAGTACAACATTACGCACTGCCTTTTCCGACAAGCCGATTTCGTGTTCAACGAGAAGAAGGGCGTGAGCATTCGAATGGACTACGACCTGTGGATTTTTGCCGACTGTCCGCACCGCGAAGCGTTCTGTAAATCAGCCATTATGGGTATTCCGTTCGAAGGCGTTGACTATTTCGACACCACAATGCGCAGCGGCGGAATGAAAGGCTACATTGCAAAACATTTCCAACTTTTCGACCAAAAAGCGCCCAATATGGAACGCACGATGTACCTAACCTTGCTGGCCGAAAACGCAATGCTCAACCCGTCGTTTCTGTTTTCCGATTTCATTGAATATGAAGATATTGACAGCACCCGTTGCCGCGCCACAATCACCTTCAACGGCGTTTCGGGCGAGGGCACTTTCTTCTTCGACAAAGAGAACGGCATACTGAAATACGAGAGTTCGCAGCGGCAGACCGAAGAACTCGAAGACGGCACAATCAGATATATCGGGTGGCGTTGCGAAGGCGGTAACTTCCACAGCGGCAATGAGTTTAAAGAGCCTTCATACTGCAAGGTGACCAAAATCTACCCCGACCGCGAAGTGGTTTATTTCGACGCGGAAGAGTACGTTTTGGAACTGAAGAAGTGAGTGCTACCTGCCGACACCACCGAATGAACCTGCCCAACGCCATAACAGCCGTCAGAATTCTGTGCAGCGCGGCCATCTTGTTCTGCAATGCGCTTTCGCCGATGTTCTTCGCGCTGTATGTTACCGCCGGAGTTTCCGATATTGCCGACGGCTGGATTGCAAGGCGCACAAACACCGCAAGCGAGTTTGGCTCGAAGTTCGACACTGCCGCCGATATGGCTTTTGTCATTGTCTGCCTGATAAAACTTGTTCCCGCCGTCAACATTCCCGTCTGGCTCATTGTCTGGACGGGCGCAATCGCCTGCATAAAGATTTTCAATATTGTTTCGGTCTACGCCGAAAAGCGGCAATTTGTGGCCGTTCATTCGGCAATGAACAAAGCCGCAGGCGCACTGCTGTTCGCTCTGCCGCTGACACTGCCTTTAATCGACATAAAATATAGTGCGACAACAATTTGCATTGCAGCCACACTTGCCGCCATCGACGAAAGTCGGCGAATCAGAAAAAAACTTTAAACTTGACGTCACCTTTTGCCTGGCAGACTTGTTATTTAGGCGAACTGGTTCAAAAAACAGAAGTTTAACATTTAAAAAATTATAAAAATGATTCACGTTATAAACAGTTTAATTCGGAATTTTATGCCATTCGCTATTGGCTGCGTGCTTCCGATAATGATAGTTTGGCTGAACAGCCGCCGAAGAATACTCGAGGACAAATCGCGCACACAGATTGTGCTGGCCGCACTGGAAAAGAATCCTGGAATGGACATCGACGAAATGCTCAAAAAAATGGCGCCAAAGCAGAAACTGCTGAAGGAGAAACTGCTCGCCAAACTGCTGTGGGGCTGCATTACATTACTACTGGGTGTTGGATTGGCGATTTTCTGTCTTTGCACAAGTTTTGGCGGCGGAATGACACCGAGCAACCTTTGGTTTTCGGGATTTATGAGCGCCATTATGATTGCTGTCGGTATTGCCTTCTTAATCAATTACTTTATTGGTAAGAAAATGCTCGCCAAAGAGATTGAAGCCGAACAGAACAAGTTGTCAGCACAAGCGTAAAACGTGACTCGCGAAGAATTCATCGGACACATTGAGAGTGAGCAGGCGGCCGTGCGTGGTTTCCTGCTTGCGCTCTGTTGCGGCAACAAGGCCGACGCCGACGACCTGGCGCAGGACGCGCTGGTGAAGGCCTACATTGCATCGGCGGGCTATCGCGACGAGGGGCGGTTCCGCTCGTGGCTCTTCAAGATTGCCCACAACACCTTCCTGAACCACAAGGCAAGTTGCCGCACAATGGAGAGCATCGACGAGGCGCGGACGCTCATCAGCCCAACGGCGGCCGACTCATCGTTCGAGCATCAGAGCCTTTATCTGGCCCTGCGGACGCTACCGCCAAAGGAGCGCTCGGCCATCACGTTGTTTTATCTGAACGGGTACAATATCAAAGAGATAGCGGCAATCACCGACACGTCGGAAGACGCTGTGAAGAAACAATTATCGCGCGGACGCGACAAACTGAAAGAAAAACTGGAGATATGATCAAAGACAAAGCACTTGAGGAACTTTTTCTCGCGCAGAAACCACAATTCAATGATAGCGAGGAGTTTATGACATCGCTCGAAAAGCGTTTGGAGGCCGTTGAATTTATAAAGCGGCATCAGGAGGCAACCATCCGCCGCTACAAAATGGCTATGGTGGCGGCTTTTGTGGTTGGCATCGTCAGCGGCGGCATCACCATTGCGTTTTTGCTTTCGGCCCCCGCCGCCATTCCGCTTTTCAGTTTCCAAACGCATATGGTCCTGCTCTCGTGGTTTGCCGAAAACGCCCGCCCGATTGTGGCCGCCGCTCTCGCCCTGCTTATGACGTTCGGACTAATCAGCATTTTCAATAATATTCAGGATATCAGGAGTATGCGTGAGAAGCGGAATGCAGTTTTTGTTAGCAAAAAGTGGTGAACAAGTATTATCACTTTCGCTCATATTGTTAGCAACATTTTCATAAAAGGATTGCGCGCAGAAAAAAATCGGACTGCACACAACCGCCAAGATTCATATCTTTGCGCAAAAATTACGAACTGATATGCAAGAGAAAATCATTGTTCTTGACTTTGGCGGGCAGTATGCTCACCTGATTGCCAACCGTGTACGCCGGTTGGGCGTTTTCACAGAGATTCACTCGCCTGCAGCGCCAGTTGAAGAACTGGCGGGCGCAAAAGGCATCATCTACAGCGGCGGACCGGCAAGCGTTTATGCCGCCGACGCACCCGAATACAATCCTGAGATTCTGAACATTCCGGTGCCGAAACTCGGCATCTGCTATGGTCACCAACTCATTGCGTCGCAACTGGGCGGAACCGTGAAACCCGGCAAGGTGAAAGAGTACGGCATATCGGATCTGATTATCGGCGACAGCCAACACCCGCTACTCAAAGGTATTCCGGCATCGTCGCCAATGTGGATGAGCCACGGCGATTCGGTTTCGCAACTGCCTGACGGATACCGCATTATAGCATCAACAAAAGACTGTCCCATTGCCGCTGTGGCGATGGACGAGCGCAAGATTTACGGCATTCAGTTCCACCCCGAAGTAACACACAGCAAATTCGGAATGCAACTACTGGACAACTTCATCGGCATCTGCCAATGCGAGCGCACGTGGAATATGAAAAGTTATATGCCGCTGATTTCCGAGAAGATACGCACCGAAGTTGGCTCACGCAAGGTGTTCCTGCTTGTATCGGGCGGCGTTGACAGCACGGTGGCTTTCGTTCTGCTGAACAAAGTTCTTGGTACAGAGCGCGTTATGGGCCTGCACATCGACAACGGAATGATGCGAATGGACGAGTCGCAGAAGATTATTGAGTTCCTGAAGGCCGAAGGAATGCACAACCTGCGCGTGGTTGACGCCACTGCCGATTTCCTTGGTCAACTGGAAGGAATAACCGCGCCCGAAGAGAAGCGCAAACGCATCGGTGCAACATTCCTGACGGTTAAAGACAAGGAAATGAGCAAGTTGAACCTTGACCCGAAAGAGTGGATGATTGCGCAAGGCACCATCTACCCCGACACCATCGAGAGCGGCGGAACCAAAAACGCCGACCTGATAAAAACCCACCACAACCGTGTGAAGGAAGTGATGGACCTGATGGCGCAAGGTCTTCTGCTTGAGCCACTTGCCGACCTTTACAAAGACGAAGTGCGTATGCTCGGCGAAGAACTCGGCATTCCGCACAATCTGGTTTGGCGCCACCCCTTCCCCGGCCCGGGACTTGGCGTGCGCCTGCTCTGCACCGACGGAAAAGGCGAGTTTGCATCGAACGCCGATGTTGAAGGACTTGACAAATATTTGAAAGACAATAATATAGAAGGCCGCGTTCTGCCAGTGAAAAGCGTTGGCGTACAAGGCGACGGCCGCACCTACGCACAGCCTTTCCTACTGACTTCGAAAAACTTAAGTTGGAAAGAGTGCGAGCGTTTCAGCACCGAACTGGTGAACCGATTCAAAGTCATCAACCGTGTGATTTGGCAGGTTGGCACAGTATCGGACGAGATGCCGAAACTGGTTGCGCAGTACGCCACAAAAGACAAGTTCGACACTCTGCGCAAGTTCGACAACATCTGCACCGAGTTCCTTCAGGCCAACGACCTTTACGAGAAAATCTGGCAGATGCCCGTGGTTCTGACACCGCTGCGCGTGCAAGACAAGCCGTGCATTGTGATGCGCCCCGTAAACAGTTCGGAAGCAATGACCGCCAACTTTGCCGAAATCGACCAAAACCTGCTCGCCGGCTTGTGGCAGCAGTTCAAGGCTGATGGCGCCGGCTCGCTTTGGTACGACGTCACTCACAAACCGCCGGGAACCATTGAGTGGGAATAGGATGTGTGGTAATGGAGACAATAATATATATAGGTAGCATCAAAAACCGTCCGTGCATTCTCGATAAAAACAGCAGCGATTACTCCGTGCTAACCCTTGAAAAGGTTGATATGAAAGTAATCGGGCAGAATGCTTCAATGCTGATTATCATCGATTTAAAAAGCACCGATTTGAATGATGCGATTGCTCTGGCAACAGACAAACATTTCTCCGACACGGCATTTGTTGCTCTTACCGAACCTGGCGACATCGAGCAACTGAAATCTGTATATGAATCAGGCTTTTACGAATGTATAAGCACCCACAACAAAGCCGAAGAAAGCGTAAGACTTGAAAACACAATCGGCAAGGTAACGAGCAGAAACAAACGGCGCGGCAAATTCCGCAAAGTGATGCAGTGCATCAACCTGTCATCCAACTCATTTATGATGCTCGACGCTGCCGGCGAACTCATCTGGTGCAACGATGGTTTTGCGAAAATGTATGGATTCGGAATGGATGAATTCAAGAACATTTTCGGCCGTAACATTCTGGAATTCAACGACAATGTCAACATCAAACAATATTTTGACAAATGTATCGGGGAAAAAGAGCCTGTCACATTCGCCTCGGTGTTTACGGTTGGCGAAGACTATAAATGGATTCAAACCACACTGACCCCTATTCTTGGGCGCGACGGGAATGTTAAGAACATCTTTGCCGTTGAAACAGACATCACAAATCTCAA
Source organism: Salinivirgaceae bacterium (assembly GCA_016284875.1). Lineage (GTDB taxonomy): Bacteria > Bacteroidota > Bacteroidia > Bacteroidales > SZUA-534 > RUG13583. Next base: position 8,919 of record JAEEPS010000073.1, read on the forward strand.
AGAGTCGGAATTGGCTTTGAATCAGAAGAATGAGTATATGCTGTCGCTGACCAAGCACTTGCAGGAAACCAACAAACTGCTTGAGCAACAGCAACTTGAAATCAACTCACAAAACGCCGTCATTGCCGAAGAAAAACGCAAATCGGACGAACTGCTGCTCAACATTCTGCCTTTTGAGATAATGCGCCAGTTGAAATCGAAAGGCTCTGTGTCGCCGCGCCAATACAAGAGCACCACTATCCTGTTTCTCGATTTCGCCAACTTCACCAATCTGACAAGCGAACTATCACCTAAAGAACTGATTGAGAGGCTCGATTCGTATTTCAAGACTTTCGACGACATCACTGACGCGCATTTCATCGAGAAGATAAAAACCATCGGCGACGCCTACATGTGCGCCGGAGGCCTGCCGCTGAGCAACAAGAGCCACCCGTTCGACACCGTTCTGGCTGCCCTCGACATGCAGCATGTTGTGAATAAGATTGCCGAAGAAAATGAAGCAAACGGCATCAATCCATGGCTTTGCCGCATCGGGCTTCACACTGGACCTGCCATTGTGGGAGTTGTAGGCCGCAAAAAATATGTTTACGATGTGTGGGGCGTGACGGTGAACACTGCCGCCCGCGTTGAGCAGGAAGGTGTAGTTGGCAAGGTGTGCATTTCGGAAAGCACCTACGACTACATTAAAGATTATTTTGAATGTGAATGCCGAGGCTCCATCTACCCTAAACACATGGAGCCAATGAAATCGTACATTGTCCATCGCCTGAAACCTGAATTTTCTGAGGATGAACTCGGCTTGAAGCCTAATGATGTGTTCAAGAAGATGCTGAATACATTGTAAGGGGCAAGTTACAAGATATAAGGTATAAGTAAATATTGCTTGATATTAATATTTCAATGCATAGATATTAAACTATGAATCACACATTTAACTTTAATCGATTTTATAACTACGCCATCAGTTTTATTGCCTTTAACAAACGTTTTCTGACAATAATGGCAGTTTTGTTTATGATTCCCGCAGTATTGGCGGTTTGCGGTGCGGGGCTAACAGTTGTGTTTATCGCGTTGTCGGTGGATGCGGCCTTGCTGCCATTGTGCACCAACACTCCCGACCGCCCAATGTGGAATCAACTGCCAGAAGCATCGGAGTTGGAGAAATACATTACTGAAACGGTCATAAAAATTATATACTCGGTCATTCCGTTTGCAATTCACGCCGCGTTTGTTATCGGCCATAAATCACCTTTTACAGATGGTTTCCAGATTGAGTTTCTTCTGTTTATGTGGATTGAGATGTGTTTTGCAACATCTTGTGCAATACGCAATGTCATTCCAGGTCATATTCCTTCTAAAAATTCAATTGAAGAACCTCTATACTATTCAAAAGGTGCAATTTTCCTCCGCATATTTTGGAACATTATGTTTACGTATTGTGTTGGATTCTATGAATTGTTTTTTTCCGGATACGGCTTTTGGCGCCATCCATTCTCTCTGCAAACAAACTGTTGGATGATGGTTGCGATTGTTGTTATGTCAGTGCTTTTATATTTTCTGTATTACCATAACAACACCAAACGGTTCGCCAAATACAAGTATTACTATGAAATAAACGGGGAAAGAATTTGGACAAACGAGGAAATAGACCTATCGCAATTCAAATGACTTTTGCCTTGTGCCTTATGCCTAACAACTAAATTCCTCAACTTTCAATTGTTAACTTTCAGGTAATAAAAAACGCGCAACTGTAAGTTTTGTACCAAAGATTTAGTTTTCTTTGCGTCAAATTAAAAGCGGGGTCAAGATTGCCCTGCAACTGATTTGTGGAGTTTGAAAAACACATCTAAAGGCTTTTAACTATGAGCGAAAACCACAACATCGACGAACTTGACAAGAAGATTCTGTCGATAATCTCGAAAAACGCACGCACACCTTTTCTTGAAGTGGCACGCGAGTGCGGAGTGTCGGGTGCAGCCATACACCAAAGAGTGCAGCGGCTCACCAACATCGGCATCATCACAGGTTCCGAATTCATTGTCAGCCCGCAGAATCTGGGCTACAAAACGTGCGCCTTTGTGGGCATCAACCTGAAAAAAGCCTGCCTGTATCACGACATCGCCGAAGAACTTTTCAAAATTCCCGAAATAATTGAATGCCACTACGTTACCGGCAACTATTCGCTGTTCATCAAGGTGATGGCTCACGACAACGAGCACCTGCGCCGCATTCTGTCGGACAAGTTACAACGGCTCGACATCGTGGAGCGCACTGAAACCATCATCTCGCTCGAAGAGAGTTTCCGCAGGCAGTTCCCAATTGAATCGAATGACTAAATATTTATAAATCAATAACAATTTGAAACAATATGAATAAAGACAGTGTTGTTTTCGACCTTATAGACAAGGAGTACGCCCGCCAGAAGCGCGGCATTGAGATGATTGCATCTGAAAACTTTGTGAGCGACCAGGTTATGCAGGCTATGGGCTCGTGCCTGACCAACAAATACGCCGAAGGCTACCCGGGCAAACGCCACTACGGCGGCTGCGAAGTGGTTGACGAAGTTGAGACGCTGGCCATTGAGCGCCTGAAGAAAATCTACGGCGCCGAATATGCCAACGTGCAGCCCCACTCTGGCGCACAGGCCAATGCCGCCGTTCTGCTGGCAGTGCTGAAACCGGGCGACAAGTTTATGGGTCTCGACCTTGCACACGGCGGACACCTTTCGCACGGCTCGGCAGTGAACACATCGGGTATGATTTACACCCCCTGCGCCTACCACCTGAACAAGGAAACAGGCCGTGTTGACTACGATGAGATGGAAGAAATTGCAATGCGCGAGAAGCCGAAATTGATTATCGGCGGTGGCTCAGCCTACAGCCGCGAATGGGACTACAAGCGTATGCGCCAGATTGCCGACGCCTGCGGCGCTCTGCTGATGGTGGATATGGCTCACCCTGCAGGACTCATCGCAGCAGGACTGCTCGACAACCCTGTTAAATATGCCGACATTGTAACATCGACAACTCACAAGACTCTGCGCGGACCACGCGGCGGTATCATCCTGATTGGCAAAGACTTCCCGAATCCGTTCGGAAAAACAACCAAAAAAGGCGAAATCCGCTCGATGGGCAGCCTGATTAACTCGGCAGTCTTCCCAGGACAACAAGGCGGACCACTCGAGCACGTGATTGCAGCCAAAGCCGTTGCCTTCGGCGAAGCACTCACACCCGAATTCAAAGAGTATCAGAAACAGGTGCAGAAGAACGCCGCAGCCCTTGCAAAAGGTATGATGAACAAAGGCTTCTACATTGTTTCAGGCGGCACCGACAACCACTCGATGCTGGTTGACCTTCGTCCGAAATACGCTGAACTGACTGGCAAGGTGGCTGAAAAAGCACTTGTTGCCGCCGACATCACGGTGAATATGAACCTTGTACCGTTCGACACCCGCTCGGCTATGCAGACCAGCGGCCTGCGTCTTGGCACACCAGCCATCACCACCCGCGGCCTGAAGGAATCAGATATGGACATTATCGTGGATATGATTGACCGCGTTCTGGCCGACCCTGAAAACGAGAGCGTTATCGCAAAAGTTAAAGCCGAAGTGAACGAGATGATGATGCCGCGCCCGATGTTCGCGTGGTAATAAAATCCGATAGTAAAAATTGCCCGTCAAACGATTGCATTTGGCGGGCATTTTTTTTGCAAAAAAAGTTGCAGAATAATCGGTTTTTAATCGATAATAAGTACCTTTACCACAACTGAAAAAATAGAATCTTGGACAACAAACGCAACAATACACGCAGACATTGTAAGCACTTGTGTGCCATGGCTTTATTGTGTTTTGCGATACTCTTCGGATGCGCCGAAAAGGGACGTCACGGAAGCATCAGCGAAGGCTCGGTAAAGTTTAAAATCACCTATTTGCAGACAGAAAAAGAGAATCCGATTATCGGCCTTCTGCCTTCAACAATTGTGATGCACTTCAAAAACGACAAGGTGATTCTTGAGATGGAGGGCTGGTTGGGAATATTCAGGTCAGCATTCATCAAAGACGGCGACAAAAAAGCCTATACCCTACTTAAAATACTGAACAAGAAATATTTATACGTTTCAACATCAGAAGAAGGCTACTATGGCATGAGCCGCCCCGACAATCTGCAAATCAATTTTGACAATACTGAAAAAGACATGATCGGGTTTCACTGCAACCATGCAAGCGTGAGCATCGGCGACTCCACCTCGTTTGATGTGTTCTACACCACCGACATCAAAATCAGCAACGCCACAGCCAACACACCTCTCGACAAAATTCCAGGAATGCCAATGGATTTCAGACTCTCGATGAACGGCATCCCCATGCACCTTGAAGCGATTGAATTCATTAACGAAAAAATATCGAACAAGACATTTGAAATTCCTGAAGGTTACGAACGCGTTGAACGGTCGCAAATGGACGAAATTTTCAATGGAATAGGCAAATAATTTTGCCTTTTTTTCGTTTCAATCCTGACAATTAAGACTATGGCAAAGAAAAAAAACAACAATACTGTTGATGATATAGACGTGAGCGTGACCGTCCGTCGGCGCACCATTGTGGGTGTCTGCCTCACTGCGTTCACGGTTTACATGGCCTTCGCCTTCATTTCGTATCTATTCACCTGGCGCATCGACCAAAGCACGCTCGATGTTCCGGCCAGCAAACTCTTTTTCAACCCAAACATTGTGGCCAGCAACTGGACAGGCACATTCGGAGCCTTTCTGGCTCACCGATTCATGTACCGATGGATTGGTCTGCCGTCGTTCGCGCTGATTGTGATTCTGGCCGTGGTTATTTTCAAATTATTTAATATCAAGACATTACCCGTTAGCAAGACCATCAAATTGTCGATTGTCTATTCCATTTGGGGCTCGATTGCGCTGGGCTACGTGTTCCACCACGCTGCATTCACTCCTGGTGGCGCACATGGATATTTTGTCAGCGAATGGATGAACGCTGTGATTGGCAAGTTGGGTACTGGTATTGTGCTGATTACCTGCCTGTTCGCCATTCTGTCGTTCACTTTCGACAGTTTTATTACCCGATGCCGCACTTTCATGAAAGAACTCATCCGTCCGAAAGTGACCGACAAGGAACTGCCGCCATCAACGGAACAAGAGTCGCCTACCGAAACAAATGAAAATGAACAAAATACAGAAACCGTTGATATTGATGCAACCGATGTTGAGAATGCAGAGAACGAACAATCAGAAGGCGATGACAACGACAACACTCCGTTTGTGAATAACGACAAAGACCTTCTGAAATTCGAAATCAAGACTACCACAACTATTGACGAGTCAGATAATCAACAAAATATCAATCCAACTGACGAATCGTTTGACAATCTCGACGATGTGGAATCGAAATTGCTTGACGATGACAACAATGATTCAAACGACAACAATATCAGCGATTTAGGCCGTGGACAAGACGATTTCATCGTCACCGACGCCACAAAGAAAAACGAAGAAATTCCATCGGACGATAACACTGAAGATGAGCCGAATACCGATGTCGAAATAGATATTAAGAGAAACGAAGAAGACACTCAATCGGCTAACGAAATAGACCTTGAGCCATACGACCCCACCCGAGACCTTGAGAACTACCGCCTGCCATCAATCGACCTTCTGAACGACTATGAGCAGAACAACACGGCTGTTTCAAACGAGGAACTGATTGCAAACAAGGACAAAATTGTTGAAACACTGAACGATTATAAAATCCAGATTGCCAAAATCAACGCCACTGTCGGACCGACCATCACGCTTTACGAGATTGTTCCCGCCAAAGGTGTCAAAATATCGAAAATCAAGAATTTAAGTGATGATATTGCATTGAGCCTTGCCGCTCTCGGAATCCGCATCATAGCGCCAATTCCTGGCCGCGGAACCATCGGTATTGAAGTGCCGAACGAGAAGCCGCAAACGGTAGCAATGCGCACGGTGATTGCATCGCCAAAGTTCCAGGAATCGAAATACGAACTGCCCGTGGCCATTGGCAAAAACATTGCCAACGAAACCTACGTGTTCGACCTGACCAAAACGCCGCACCTGCTTGTGGCTGGTGCCACTGGTCAAGGTAAATCTGTGGGACTGAACGCGATACTGACATCGCTGCTCTACAAGAAACATCCGTCGCAACTGAAACTTGTGCTGGTCGACCCGAAGAAGGTGGAACTGACGCTCTACAAGTCGCTTGAGAAATATTTCTTGGCCAAACTGCCCGATGCTGAAGAAGCGATTATCACTGATACTCAAAAGGTTGTGAACACATTGCAATCGCTCTGCATTGAGATGGACTCGCGCTATGACCTGCTGAAAGATGCACAGTGCCGCAACATTAAAGAGTACAACGCCAAATTCATCAGCCGCAAACTCAACCCCACCAAGGGACACCGCTATCTGCCTTACATTGTGGTAGTTATTGATGAGTTTGCCGACCTTATTATGACCGCAGGCAAGGAGGTTGAGTTGCCAATCGCCCGTCTGGCACAGTTGGCGCGCGCCATTGGTATTCACCTGATTATCGCCACCCAGCGACCGACAACAAACATCATCACTGGTCTGATAAAAGCCAACTTCCCTGCCCGAATCGCCTTCCGCGTGATGAGTATGATTGACTCGCGCACCATTCTCGACGCACCAGGAGCCAACCAACTTATCGGCCGCGGCGATATGCTAATCTCGATGGGCAGCGAGACCACCCGCGTGCAGTGCGCATTTGTGGACACTCCTGAACTTGAGCGCATTATGCATCACATTGAGCAGCAGCAGAGTTATACAGGAGCGTTTGAACTGCCCGAATACGTGCCCGAAGGCAGCGCTGGTGGCGATATGGAGAATGTCGACCTCTCGAAACGCGACTCGATGTTTGAAGAAGCCGCCCGCATAATCGTGATAAACCAGCAAGGCTCTACATCATTGATACAGAGAAAGTTCTCTATCGGCTACAACCGTGCAGGCCGCATAATGGACCAGTTGGAAGCCGCAGGAATCGTGGGACCGTTCCAGGGCGCCAAGGCACGCGAAGTGCTCATCCCCGACGAATTGAGCCTCGACCGTTTATTGGAATCTTTACGTTGAAGAAAATGAAAAAGATACTCGTCATATTACTGGCTTTTGCCACGATGAACTGCTTTGCGCAGAAAGACCCCGAAGCGAAAAAAGTGCTCGACAAGGCCGCAAACAAAGTGCAGTCATACAAGAACATAAGCATCGATTTTGACTATCTGTTTGAGAATCTTGCCGAAGAAAAAAGCGAAACCTACAGCGGCAACCTGATAATCAAAGGCAACAAATTCCGCATGGATGTTGACCAAACCACAACGTTCTGCGATGGCAAATGCCGTTGGGTATATCTGTCTGAAAGCAATGAAGTTACCATCTCGCCGATTGAACTTTCCGACGATGATGCCCCAGAAGAAAAATTCCTGTCGGACCCAATGTCGCTATACACCGTCTATCGCGACGGATTCAAATATCTGCTGAACGATGACGAAACCATTGGTGGCAAGACCATGCACGTGGTGGAACTGGCTCCCGAAAACATCAAAAAGCCTTACTTCAAGATAAGATATTGGTTCACACAAGATTACATTCTTTATCAAATCAAGTGTTTCCAGAAAGACGGAACGCGCTATACGCTTACTCTCTCAAAATTCGATGTCAATCAGAAAATTGATGAATCGCAACTGAATTTCGACGCGAAAAAGTACCCTGGCGTGGAAGTTATCGACATGAGAGATTGATTGTTTTGTACATCATCTTTCGTGTCTGCTTACGAAAAAAAGACTTAAACATAATATCATGAAAACGAAGAACTTATTCTTAATGATTCTATTCATCGTATTTCTGTCTTGCGAAAAGCACGAGGAAAAATCATCATCAAATCCAATTGTAGGATACTGGGAATTAGTAAAGATTTCAGGTGGATTCAGCGGAGGTGTTTGGACTCCTGATGAATGCGCATATCTAAATATCAAATCAGACGGCACATTTGGGTTTTATAATGCCTCTGGCAGACTCGCTGTTGGTACAATTACAACAGAAACGGACTCGAACAATGATGTGTGGTATTGGTTTAATATTGATAGTACAAAATCCTCTTTTGATGCACCATTACCAATGTCAACTACAGAGCCCAAAAGAGCCACCCTATATGATGCCAACCACTCGCACTGCCTATCTTTGTCAGACCCTTGCTGCGATATGTATCAATATGATTTTGAAAAAGTTAAAGAAGAGTGAGGCCATTATCCCGCCGAATATCGTCAATCCACTTCCCCACTACGGGTGCAGAATAGTTGAATAATTGGTCGATGGCTTCGGCGGGAGTGTCGGCAAACTGCACCATTGCGGCGTGCTGCGGCAAAAGCATCTTCTCGCTGACCATAAACTCAAGTTGAGCCTTCAAGTGATTGTAGAATCCGTTGATATTCAGCACGACAATCGGCTTTTTATGGAAGCTTAACTGTCCGCCCGACAAGATTTCGAACATCTCGTCCATAGTGCCAAAGCCGCCAGGCAGAACCACGAATCCGTCCGAAAGGCGCTCCATTGTGGTCTTGCGTTCTGGCATTGTGCCCACGGTGAGCATCTCTGCCAAACCTGTCTGCGCCAGTTGGCGACCAGCCAGAAATTCGGTGATAACGCCAGTAACCTTGCTTCCGCCAGCCATCGCGGCTTCCGCCACGCAACGCATAAGCCCAACGTTGGCTCCACCATAAACCATATTGAGCCCACGAGCGGCAAGCATTGAGCCGAATTCAGAGGCAACACGCTCATATTCATCGTTTGAGCCCCGATTCGACGCACAAAAAACGCAGACGGTTTTCATCGCGTCTAAATTATTTGTTGTTGCAATGAATCAGTCGAAGTGTGTGCCCCATACGCTCTTTTTTGGTGCGCATATAGAACTCATTGTACTTGTTCGGCTCAATCTCAATTGGCACATTCTCAACCACTTCGAGCCCGTAGGCTTCAAGTCCGATGCGTTTCACAGGATTGTTTGTCATCAGGCGCATCTTGCTCACGCCCAACTCTCGCAGAATGCTCGCCCCCACCCCATAGTCGCGCTCATCGGCATCGAAACCCAGGTGAATGTTGGCATCAACGGTGTCGTAGCCGTGTTCCTGCAACTCGTAGGCCTTGATTTTAGCCATTAGTCCAATGCCGCGGCCTTCCTGATTCATATAGATAATCACGCCTTTACCTTCTTTATCAATGGTTTGCAT
>JAEEPS010000074.1 GCA_016284875.1 Salinivirgaceae bacterium
ACAGCAAGTTGAACGACTCGTACACTGACCTTCCGGCCACGCTCTACGCCGGCGACGACCATATTGTGGGTGAGATGGGCGGCCTGCGGTTCAAAATCGGGCCCAACTCGTTCTACCAGACAAACACCGAGCAGGCAATCCGCCTGTATCAGGTGGCCAAGGATTTTGCGGCGCTCACGGGCGATGAGGTGGTTTACGACCTCTACACCGGCACCGGAACCATTGCCTGCTTTATTGCCGATAAGGCGCAGAAAGTGATTGGCATTGAGTATGTTGCCGACGCCATTGCCGATGCCAAAGTGAACGCGCAGATGAACAGCCTCACCAACCTCGACTTTTTTGCCGGCGATATGAAAAACGTGCTCACCGACAGCTTCATAGCCGAGCACGGCCGCCCCGATGTCATCATAACCGACCCACCGCGCTCGGGTATGCACCCCGATGTTGTGCAGGTAATCCTGAACGCCAACCCCAAACGCATTGTGTATGTGAGCTGTAATCCGGCCACGCAGGCCCGCGACCTTGCAATGATGACCAGCCGTTACCAAATTGCGAAAGTTCAGCCGGTTGATATGTTCCCACAGACACAGCACGTTGAGAATGTGGTGCTCCTGACAAGGATTGAAGGATTGAAGGACTGAATGGATAATGCTGATGCGGGCACTGGAAAAAATCGTATTGAAATTGTGTTTAAAAACATTTGCAAATCCAATTCAATGTTCTACTTTTGCCAACTCAAAAATTTAATGAATTATTAAAAACGTACTACAATGAAAAAGGACATACATCCCAGTGATTATCGCCTTGTAGTGTTCAAAGACATGTCGAACGGACAGTTGTTCATCAACAAATCGACAGTCAACACTAAAGATACGATAGAGGTAGACGGGGTTGAGTATCCATTGGTGAAACTCGAAATCTCAAGTGCATCACACCCGTTCTATACAGGTAAGATGAAATTGGTTGACACCGCAGGCCGCGTTGATAAATTCCGCAGCCGTTATGCTAAATTTGAGAAGAACAAGAAATAACAGAATTCAGCATAGAAAAAAGACCGTTCAGTTTCTGGACGGTCTTTTTTTTTGCCCGTTTCTCAGGCAAACAAAAGGGGAACCGTTAAGTTCCCCTTTTGTTTGATATGCTGCTGACATTACAGTTTGTATATGAAACCAATGGTGATATTGCTGATAGTCACCACGTTGTATGTGTTGGCGCCAAATCGGAAATAATTGTTAATGTCCTTGTTGCTGCTGTCGTCGCGGTCTTTGGTGACAGAGTGTGTGGCGTTGAACGACATGAAGTCGAGACCGCACTCAAGTTGGAAATGGTCATTCAAACTGTAGGTCAGAACGGGCTCAACATACAAACCGACAGACATTGTCGGGTCGCCTTTGGTGGTAGTGCTGCCATTGTCGTTTTTATGAGACCTGTGTGAGATTGGGGCACCTGCTTCTGCAATAATGCCGAATTTGTTGAACTCGACAAATTTGTAGCGTGCGAACGGAGTGATACCAAACATGAAATCTGAAGTCTTGGTTTCGGTATTTCCGTTGGTCTGTTTTCCCGTGGTGCTGAGGAAATTGAGTTTGCCGCCAACCGCCAACTTCTCGCTCAAATCAAAACCGACAGTCGGTGAGAATGAGAAACTGTTGGAAGAGGGCTTGTCAACATCATCGGCGCCATTGGTTTTGGTAACTCCGCCGTTGTGCGAGAAACTGATGCCACCGCCAAACCAAAGTTGTGCGTTTGCTGTCATTGCCATAGATGCTATGGCCAAAACTGATAGGAAAATCTTTTTCATAATCTGTAAAAGTTTTAGTTATTAAATAGATACAAAGATAATAGTCTGACTGTCAAAAACAAGAGTTTGTCGAATTTTGTGAATTTGATGTGGCGGATTTCGGTAGCATTTAACACTACGTTAACACAAACCGATTGGCGCAATGCCTACATTTGGCGCGTTTTAAACCTTCACACGCGTGAATGTAATTGTTAAAAATCTGACAAAATATTATGGGCAGCAGCGGGCTGTCGATAATCTGACTTTTGAGGTTAAGACGGGTGAGATTCTCGGTTTTCTGGGGCCGAACGGCGCGGGCAAAACCACAACCATGAAAGCCATTGCGGGATATATCACGCCCACCGATGGCACGATAATCGTCGGCAAATATTCGGTTGCCGACAATCCGTCGAAAGTGAAGCAACTTATCGGCTATTTGCCTGAGCATAACCCGCTTTACACCGATATGACGGTCATCGACTATCTGCGTTACATGGCGCAGTTGCAACTGATTCGTGCCGACAAAATCAACGACCGCATTCTTGAAATGGTGAACGTGTGTGGTCTTGAGGGCGAAAAGCACAAGCGAATCGGCGAGTTGTCGAAAGGCTACCGCCAGCGTGTTGGTCTGGCGCAAGCCTTGATTCACGACCCGCAGGTGCTCATCCTCGACGAGCCTACAACAGGCCTCGACCCGAATCAGATTGTTGAAATCCGCGAACTGATTCGCCGCGTCGGCCGCGAAAAGACCATTATTTTGAGTTCGCACATATTGGCCGAGGTTGAGGCCACCTGCAACCGCATACTTATTATTAATAAGGGGCATATTGTGGCCGACGGAACAGCCGACCAACTCCGCAAGGCCGAGCAAGGTGCCGAGTTGGTCAGAATAACGATTGAAGATGCCTACCGCGACTTGGTTATCAACACCTTGCGACAGGTTGAAACCATCGATTTTGTTGATACTGTAAAAGGGAAAAACGATTCGTTTGAAGTGCACGGAATGCCTGGAACATCTTGTCGGCGTGATATTTACACCACGTGCGTTGAGAACGGCTGGCTGCTGACCGAGTTGACTCCTGTTGAGACAAAACTCGAAGACGTGTTCCGCGAACTGACTAAATAGGGGAGAATGTGTAAATCAGTCTAAACCATTAATCATTAATCTTTTATCAATAATTGTTGAAATGAAACTTGTTTGGACAATGGCGTGTCAGGAGTTGAGGTCGTATTTCGACTCGCTGACTGCGTATGTGCTGCTGGTGCTTTTTCTGGGGTTCAGCGGCATTTTCACATGGGTTTACGGCAGCGACATTTTCATGTATGGTCAGGCTTCGTTGCAGATGTTTTTTTCGGTGGCTTACATAACACTGTTTCTGCTGATTCCCGCGCTGACAATGAGGTCGATAGCCGAAGAGATGAAAACTGGCACAATTGAGATGCTGCTCACAAAGCCAATAACCTGCCGACAAATTGTGCTGGGCAAATATCTTGCCATTATCATGCTGATAGCCATAGTGTTGGTTCTAACTCTGCCGTATTATATATCGGTGTCGCTCCTTGGCAATGTCGACCACGGAGCCGTGATTTGCGGCTATTTCGGACTGCTGCTGATGAGCAGTGCCTACGCTGGCATCGGGCTGTTTGCAAGTTCAATAACCAACAATCAGATTATCAGTTTTATGCTGGCTTTGATTATCGGAATTTTCTTTCATCTGATTTTCGGAATCATCGGGCGGCAGATAGGAGGGGGCCTTGGCTTGATTGCCGTCGGGCTCGATATGAACTCCCATTTCGACAGCATTGCGCGTGGAGTGATTGATTCAAAGGACATTGTGTATTTCGCATCGCTCACGTTTGCAGGCATTTTCCTGGCCGAGCAGTCGCTTAAATCAAAAATTTTATGATTATGAAGAAGGCAAAACAATCTTGGTTATATCCAGTGTCGGTGTTGGTTATATTGCTTGTAATCAATATTATATCTGATAAATTGTTTTTCCGTATCGATTTTACTGCCGACAACCGTTACACTTTGAGCAGCGCCACAAAGTCGATACTTTCCAATTTGGACGAGCCTGTCACGCTAACGGCTTATTATTCAGATGATTTGCCAGCCGAAATTCTGCGCACAAAGCGCGATTTCAAGGATTTGCTGACCGAATATCATAACGTCTCGCACGGCCAGTTCGATTTCAAATTCGTCAACGCCTCATCTTCCGAGGAGGCCGAGCAGGAGGCGCTTAACGCAGGCGTCTATCCGATTATGCTGAATGTCAGGGAGAAAGACCAAGTGCGGCAGCAACGTGTTTTTATGGGTGCGGTTGTCGAGCAAGGGCGGAAAAAGGAAATTCTGCCAATTATCCAGCCCGAAATGCCAGTTGAGTATGCGCTTTCGTCGGCCATCAGAAAAATGTCGTCGGTGCATCGGCCGTTAGTCGGTGTTTTGCAGGGGCATGGCGAGCCGCCATTGATGGCAATGCAGCAGGCTTTGGCCGAAATGGAGGTGATTTGCGATGTTCAACCGATTGACTTGCAGCAGAATGGCTCTCTGCTTGACAGCGTGTCGGTTCTGGCCATTATTGCGCCAGTTGATACTATCGACGCTGCTGAATTTGCTGCCATCGACCGTTTCATGGCACGGGGCGGAAGGCTTTTCATCGCCATCGACCGCGTTGATGCCAATTTGGACAATCTGTTTGTAAATGTGCGAAATACAGGCCTTGAACAATGGCTCATGAGCAAGGATATCAGCGTTGAAAGCAAACTTGCAATCGACAACTATTGCGACAACGTCAGTGTGCAGCAACAGCAGGGCGCCTATCGGGTGAATGTTCAGCAGCAGTTTCCTTACATCCCGTTCATCGGCAATTTTGGCCATCATTCCATAACTAATGGTTTGGAACAGGTGCAGTTACAGTTTGTCAGCCCAGTGGTTTACACGGGCGACTCGCTGGCGGTTTTCACCCCGCTGCTTTACACTTCCGACCATTCGGCAACGCTGAATGTGCCAACGGTGATTGATGTTCAGCGGCAATGGACTGCGCGTGACTTTCCGCTTGCCGAGATTCCGCTTGGCGGCTTGCTCGAGGGCACAATCGGCGGTGTGCCCAACTCGAAGATGATTGTAATCGGCAACGGCGGTTTTGCCATCAACGGCAGTCCGCGGCAGCCCCGCCAGCAGTCGCCCGACAATATCAGCCTGATGGTCAATTCGATTGATTATCTGTCGGATGACACGGGTTTGGTGGATTTGCGGACCAAGGGTGTCACTGCACGACCGATTGCCCAACTCGACGATGGTACGCGAGCCTTTATTAAATGGCTTAATGTGCTGTTGCCCATTGTGTTAGTTGTTCTGATTGGCATAATCAGAACCCAGCAGCAGCGCAACCGTCGCATAAAACGAATGGAGGAGGGGTATGTTGAGTAAGCGCGGATGGCTTTTTGTTGCAGTGCTGGCCTTGCTCTTGGCAGCCTGCGTGGCGGTTGTCCTGCGCGAGCGCGGCTCATACGACACAACTCGCCGTGTGGCGTTGGCTGTTGACACGGCGCAGGTCGATTATTTGTGCATTGGTGCTGCCGATGGGGGCGCAACCATCAAACTTTGCAAACCATCAAATCATTGGCTTGCAATCACATCGAGCGACAGCGTAGCGGTGGCTGATGCGGTTGTCGGCGAGTTGCTTGCTGCCATTTCAAGTGTTGAGGCAGAGCGGCTTATGACCAACAACGAGAGCCAATGGAGCCAGTACGGAGTTAGCGCGGCAGGAGGTTCGCGAGTTCTTGCGCGAGGAAATGGCCGTGTGCTTGCCGATTTCTATTGCGGCAATGTCGATTTCGACGCCTCCACACGCCAATTGTGGACATATGTGCGAAACGATTCGGAATCAGCCGTTTACAAAACCGATGGGTACCTTAATCTTGCTATTACGCGGTGCGTTGAGGCGTGCAAAAAGTTGATGCAAGACTAATCCACAATCTTTCCAATCAGCGTTGCCGAAGTGCTGCTTTCAACTTTCACGTTCACGTAGTCGCCAGGCTTCTGTCCCTGATGTGGGAACACAATCATCTTGTTCTGCGAACTGCGTCCGCACCATTCGGCATCAGAGCGCTTGCTCGGGCCTTCGACCAGAACTTCGAATGTCTTGCCGATGTCGCATTGGTTCGATTCGGCTGAAAGCGTGTTCTGCAAATCGATAATCTGCTGCAACCGAGCCACTTTCACATCTTCAGGCACATTGTCGGGCATTGTGCGGGCGGCCTTGGTGCCAGGGCGTTCCGAGTATTTGAACATAAACGCCGAATCAAACTTCGCCCACCGCATCAGGTCGAGCGTAAGTTGTTGGTCCTCATCGGTTTCAGAATGGAATCCGCAGAAAACATCGGTGCTGATGGCGCACTCGGGAATATACTTGCGGATGGCCTCAATGCGGCCCATATACCACTCGCGGGTATATTTGCGGTTCATCGCCTCAAGAATTTTGTTGCTGCCGCTCTGCACGGGCAGATGGATGTGGCGGCAGATATTCGGGTGAGCGGCAATCACTTGCAGTGTTTCGTCGGCCATATCCTTCGGGTGGCTTGTCGAGAAACGGATGCGCGTCGTGGGGAATCGTTCAGCCACAGTTTCAAGCAGTTGCGGAAAACGGATTTCACCGTCGCTGCTCACAAAGCAGTACGAATTCACGTTCTGCCCAAGCAGCGTAACCTCTTTGTAGCCCTTGCTGTCAAGGTCGG
This sequence comes from Salinivirgaceae bacterium, assembly GCA_016284875.1. Taxonomy (GTDB): domain Bacteria; phylum Bacteroidota; class Bacteroidia; order Bacteroidales; family SZUA-534; genus RUG13583. Next base: position 6,518 of record JAEEPS010000074.1, read on the forward strand.
CCACTTCAGCCAGAATGTCGGCAATGTCGCGGCTACGCTCACGTCCGCGGGTGTAGGGCACAATGCAGTACGAGCAGAAATTGTTGCAGCCGCGCATAATGCTCACAAACGCCGAAACTCCATTAGTCTCGATGCGTGTGGGGCAGATTCCTGCGTAGGTTTCAGTGGTCGAGAGTTCGGTGTCGATGGCAGGATGGCCGCCGAGAGCCTTTGCCACAAGCAGCGGCAGATGGATGTACGAGTCAGGACCTGCCACAATATCAACCGATTTTTTCTCAATCAGTTCCTGTCCGATGCGTTCGGCCATACAGCCGATAACGCCAACCAGCAACGCGGGCTTCTGCCGCTTAAGTTGCTGAAGACCATCGAGTTTTGCCCAAATGCGCTGCTCGGCGTTGTCGCGGATTGAGCAGGTGTTGAGCAGGATGATGTCGGCCTCGTCGCGCTCACGCGTATAGTCGTAGCCTTCGGCCTGCATAATGGCCGCAACAACCTCGCTATCAGCAACATTCATCTGACACCCGTAGGTTTCTATATAAATTTTCTTTCCCATTATTCTTGTGCTTTCAGGTTCGGCGCTTGCGCCGTTCGTGTTTTTTGAAACTTTCTTCTGTCCGTGTTTTCTGTGTTTTCCGTGGTTGCAGAATTATTTTTCAAGTCGCGGTTCAATTTTGTCGTCAAGCATATCGCGAGTCACGTGCGACATTCCCTTAATCTTCTGCAAATCCTTGATTATCTGCGTAAGGAATTCATTATTATGCACATACACATCGATGGTGCCCTCGAAAATCCCGTCGTGGCAGTCGATGTTTATCGCCCTCAAGTTGACGTCCAATTGGTTGGTGATGGTTTTCGTCACCTTGTTGATGGCGTCGGAATTATAAACGCCCTTGATTTTGATGCGTCCCAGGTAGGCCATCATCTTATGCGACGTCCACTCAACCTTCACCACGTTCGAACTGTCGCTCGAACTGAGTTTGATGGCGTAGGGGCACGATGTGCTGTGGATTATCAGTTCGTCGTCGGCAATGCGGTAGCCGATCACGTCGTCGCCTGGAATCGGGTTGCAGCACGATGCAATCTGGTAGCCTTGTGTGTTATCGTCAACCACCAGCGGCTTCGACTTGTCGAACTTCTGCGTGGCGTCAATCTTCGAACTCGACCGCGATATCCCCCAGAATTTCATCCACTTGCTGAGCGAGCGCTTTTCCATAATGTTCTTGAACTCGTCGACGGTGATTTTCTTTGTGCCGAGTTTGAAGTAGAGTTCATCCTTGTTGCGCGTTTGGAAGTAGTTGTATAATTTTCTGAAAATGTTCGAGTTGATTTGCATCTTCGTCTGCTCGAGCAGCCACTCAAGATGAAGTTTGCCTTCGGTCGAGACGTTGCGGCGCTGGTCTTTGAAGAAACTCTTGATGGTGTTGCGCGCCTTTGCTGTTGTCACATAGTCAATCCATTCTGGCTCAGGCTGTTGCTTTTCCGATGTCAGAATTTCAATCTGGTCGCCCGCATTCAGTTCCTGATTGAGCGACACCAGTTTATGGTTCACCTTTGCGCCGTAAGCGTGATAGCCCACTTGCGAGTGGATTTCGAATGCAAAATCGAGCACCGTTGATTTGGCGGGCAGCGTAACTGACTCACCTTTAGGCGTGAACACCGTGATTTCCGATGCAAAAAGATTCAGTTTGAACTCGTCGAGAAAATCGAAAGCGTCGTTTTTCGGGTCTTCAAGCATCTTTCGAATCTCAAAAATCCACTTATCGAGTTCATTTTCAGTGGTTGTATTCTCTTTGTATTTCCAGTGAGCGGCGTATCCGTGTTCGGCAATGTCGTTCATCCTTCGCGAACGAATCTGCACCTCGACCCATTGTCCGCCAGGGCCCATCACCGTGGTGTGCAGCGCCTCGTAGCCGTTCGATTTCGGCTGGCTGATCCAGTCGCGGATGCGGTCTGGACGCGGCGTGTAAAGGTCGGTGATTATTGAGTAGATGGCCCAGCACTGTGCCTTTTCAGGGATGTTCGGGTCGGGGTCGAAGATGATGCGGATGGCGAACAGGTCGTAGATTTCCTCGAGCGGCACCTTTTTCGTTTCCATCTTGTGCCAGATTGAGTAAATCGATTTCGGTCGGCCTGTAATCTCGTAGGTGTATTTTTCGGCGTTCAACCTTGCGGTGATGGGCAGCGAAAAACGATTGATGTAGGTGAACCGCTTCTGCTCGCTCGCCTTAATAAAACTTGCAATGCGTTGATACTCAAATGGATGGTGGTATTTCAGGCACAAATCCTCAAGTTCTGTCTTGATTGAGTACAAGCCCAGGCGGTGGGCCAACGGAGCGTAGATGAACAGCGTCTCGCTGGCAATTTTCAACTGCTTGTTGGGCGGCATACTGTCGAGCGTACGCATATTGTGCAGACGGTCGGCCAACTTGATGAAAATCACCCGCAAATCGTCGGCCATCGTCATAATAATCTTCTTGAAATTCTCTGCCTGAAGGTCGGTCTGCCCGTCGAAAACGCCTGCAATTTTGGTCAGGCCGTCAACAATGTTGGCAATCTTGTCGCCGAACTGCAAGCGGATGTCCTCGACAGTGAAATCGGTATCCTCGACCACATCGTGTAGCAATGCCGAAACAATTGATTTAGTGCCCAATCCAATCTCTGTTGTAGCGATTTTTGCCACGGCAATCGGGTGCAGGATGTACGGCTCGCCCGACTTGCGGCGCATATTGGCGTGCGCACCGTTGGCCAGATTGAACGCTTTGGTAATCAGAGCCTTGTCCTCTTCGCTCTGCGACATCCGCGCCGATTGAAGCAGATCCTGGAAATGGTCTTGTATGAGTTGTTTTTCCTCGTCAGTAAAATCTGAATTTGTATTCATCTCAATTCAATTTCTTGAATATAAATTTAGTTTTTTTGTCAAAATGGCAAGCAAATGATTGTGAATTTATGACCATACCATTTTGTCAGCCATGAAAAGTCCATGGAATCTGTTTTTTAGGGAACATATACAGAAAGGCCCCCCGTTTTGAGTTGGAATTGTCCTTGTCGGCAGTCTGGATAAGGGTTTTAAGCCCTGCCACTTTCTTGCGGAAATTGCTTTGGTCGAAACTCCGTTGGAAAATGGCATTGTATAGATTGTTCAATTGCGTGAAAGTGAACCGTTTAGGCAGAAGTTCCTGCCCAATTAGTTCGCAACTTGCCTTGTGCTGCAGACGGCTCAGGGCGCACGTTATCATATCGCTGTGGTCGAAAACCACTTTGGGCAGATTGTTAATCGGCCACCATCGACCATTGTGTGTTTCAATCAGTTGGCTGTTGTGACGGTCGCTCGGAATCAGTGCATAGAAAGCCATGCTTATGACGCGGTCGTCGGGTTCGCGGTCGGGTTTTGAGAAGCCTTGAACCTGCTCCAGAAAAATGTCGCTCAGCCCAACAGTTTGCATCAATACGCGGCGTGCGGCATCTTCAAAAGATTCCGCCTCGTCAACAAAGCCTCCCATCAGCGACCAGTCGCCCTTGTGCGGTTCAATGTTGCGCGGATAGAGCAGCACCTTCAGTTGGTCTTCGTCGTAAGTGAATATCACGCAATCCACTGCAATGTGGAATTTCGGATAGTTGTTGTATATAGTCATCGATGATAAATCTTGCCTTGCAAATATAGATGTTTGGCGGATTTTTTTGTGGTTATGCTTAGAATTTCGTCAGATGTCTAAAAAAAACTTGATGTTTTGTCGAAAAAAATGCGTGAAAAAACGAGTAAAAAAATATGAGTTTTTGAAATATAGGACTACTTTTGCAGATTAAGAGAAAAAGGGAGTTTTATGAAGAAAATTTCACTAATACTGACGTTTGCGTTTTTGCTCGGGTTGACCGTCAATGCGCAGACTAAAAAGAAAACACATATAAACCAGTTCGGTTTACCGATTATAACCAACTATTCAAACAAAGTGTATAGTGGGCACGCACAAAACAATGGCGTTGTGCAGGACAAGCGGGGCTTTCTCTATTTCGCTAATCAGGATGGTATTTTGGAGTATGATGGAGCACGGTGGAATATTGTTCGTAAAACATTTGCACAGTCGTTGTCGGTTGACTCAAACAATATTGTTCATGTTGGCTTTCTTGATGGCGATTTTGGTTATTTGAAACCTAATGAAGTTGGTGAGTTGGAATATGTGTCGTTATCAAATCAAATTGATTCGATTACATTGGAATCCCCCATTTACAACACTTACAGTTATAATGATAAAACCTACTATTGCTCACCAAGTTATATATATGAAGCGGTAGGCGACAGCGTAACCCATGTGGCAAAGTTGCCCGAAGGATGTTTCTTTTCTTTCGCAAAAGGCGATTCTATTTTGATTGGACGGGAAGACAGAAAATTACGGATGCAGGTCTATCACGATCGTAAATGTTCAGATTTGATTTCAGCTGTCAGAGGCGGAATATATGGAGTCGCTCAGTATGAGGGAGATAAGTATCTGGCAGTTACTTGTGTAGACAGCGGACTGATTGTGTTTGGAACTGATACCTCTTATGTGAGTAGACCTGTACATCCATTCTATAAGAACTTAATCGATGATGATGTTACACTCCCCTACAATTTGACACGTTTTGGCAACGATTTTGCGTTGTCGTCGGCATTTGCGGAAGTTTATACGTTGACTGTATTTGATAAAAATTTTGAGCCATCGTTTGTGCTTAACAAGCCATTAGGTCTTTCGGCGGCTGATGCAGTTGCCAGTCTTGCCACTGGTCACGTACTATGGACTGCCACTACCAACGGAATATCAAAATCAGAAGTGAAGAGTGCAGTGCATGTGTTTGGTACGGAAATGGGATTGGGGCAGTGTAAAGACATGCTTGAGTTCGGCGGAAAGTTATATTTCGCCACACAAGAAGGATTGTTTGTCAGGAAATATGATAAGAACGGTATTGCTATATTCAATAGAGAGATGAATAGTAATGTCAATTGCATGGCTGAGTATAAAATACCTAATAGCAAGCGTACACTTTTGCTTGCTGGTACGAATTTCGATCTCTGGATTGTTGGAACTGATGGAATTGAACAAAAAAAAGTTAGTAACGATGCAAAGAGCCTTGATTACCAAAGAATTTTGCAACCGCACATTCATACCGAACAGATGATATGTTGTCTTGGAGGCGATAAAGGAGTTATTGTGTATGAATATAGGCCAGGCGGAAAGCAGTGGGAAGAAATTGCAAGATTTGAAGAGATTCAGGGTGCTTGCAGTATTTATGAAGATGATAAAAACAACATATGGATAGGAACTTTAAGTGGAGGTGTTTATCGTATTGTTGATGGTGAAACGCAGAACTATACTCACTATGATACAAATGACGGACTCCCGTCGCTTTATCAAATCGGTATTGGAGGAATTGAAGGGAAAGCGTTTTTTTTCACGGAATTCGGTGTCTACGAGTTCAACGAGAGTACATCAAGGTTTGAGTTAAGCCATGAATTGGGTTCAATCACTAGCGATACAACTCATTCCATTTGGCAACTTAGTCCTTTCCGTGGCGGTTATGCCATGTCGAACTATAACGATGCAGAAGGAAAGAATTGGTTGTCAGTTGTTTTCAAGAATGACAATGGTGATTACGAGGTATCGACCGATGCGGCTGCAGTTTTTAAGAAAATACCTGCCGACTGGTATCAAATGCTGTTTGTTGACAGCGATAGCAATTTATGGGTAAGTACAAGCGAAAAACTATATTGCTATCGGCCAAATTTCATCGAAGATAGTGTGCCGTACTATCGGCAGAAGTTCGACAGCCACATTCGCAGGGTGATAGCCAACGATTCAATTGCGATTTTCGGTGGTGCTTTCACCTCGCCCGATGGCAAGTCAATAACAAAAACGCAAAGTCGCGACAGCGAGCATAAGGTGGTTATTCCTTACAGCAATAACTCGCTGACATTTGCCTATAGTTCAACATTCTACGATGATGAGAATAAAACTGAATACTCAACAATGCTTGAAGGTGACGACAAAACATGGTCGAAATGGAAAACAAGCACGGAGTACGCACGCCGAGGTTTGAGCGAGGGCAGATATGTTTTCAAAGTCAAGGCACGTAATATATATGGTGTGGAAAGTTCTGTTGCAGAATATGCTTTCACCATCAGGCCGCCTTTCTACCGTTCGATTGTGGCTTATATCATCTATATGGCATTGCTTGTGGCTCTGGTTTACGGAATTGTGAAATGGAACACACGTCGACTCATTGAGGAGAAGAAAAAACTGGAGCAGAAAATTGCAGAAGCCACCGAGGAGATTCGCGGACAGAACGTCCAACTTGAGCAACAGAAAGACGAGATTGAGAAGCAGAAGGACGAGATTCAGTCGAGTATCAATTACGCTCGTCGTATCCAGCGTGCCCTGCTGACTCCTGATGAGATAATCGATAAGATTTTCCCCGACCACTTCCTGCTCTACAAACCGCGTAACGTGGTGAGTGGTGACTACTACTGGTTCGGTCAGTTTGGCGACTACAAGGTTAGCATTGTGGCCGACTGCACAGGCCACGGCGTACCAGGCGGTTTTATGAGTATGTTGGGTATGACCAACCTTAACTACATTGTTGGTCAGGAACTTCGCCCAGATGAGATTCTGAACAAACTGCGTAACGCCATCATTACAAGTCTGCGTCAGAAGGACGATACTCCGCCTTCGACAGGTGACCCGAAAGCCGATCGCCGCGCAGCCTTTGCTGCAGCTACCGAGAAGAAGGATCGCAGCCAGGATGGTATGGATGTGGCCATGTATGTATTGAACGAGAAAGAGATGACGCTGTCGTTTGCAGGTGCCAACAACCCGCTCGTCCTTATCCGTGATGGTGAAGTGGAAGTGGTGAAAGCCAGCAAGATGCCTGTTGGTATCTACGCAAAACTCGATCCGTTTGAGCGCGTTGATATGGAGATTAAGAAGGGTGATTGTCTCTACACATTCTCCGATGGTTTCCAAGACCAGTTCGGATTTGAGAGTGGTAAGAAATTCATGAGCAAGCACTTGCGTGAGGTTCTTCTCGAAATCCACCAGAAGCCGATGGCCGAGCAGAAAGAGATTTTGAACAAGATATACGAGGATTGGCGAGGTCCGGCTGACCACCAGACCGATGATGTGGTGCTGATGGGTGTAAGAATTTAAAGATATAGACATTAAAAAGGTTTTTTTCTCATAAAAGGGGAAGGCGACGTCGGGAGATGTCGCCTTCCTAATTTTTCTGAAGTCGAAAATGTTATTTCCACTGAACTGCGTGATTGATTGGCAGTTCTGCAATATGGCCGATTTATGCGGTTTTTGGCGATTTTCAATTCACCAACCAAATCCAATATTTTGTCAAATAAAACTAACTATTAGCCGCTGCTTGCGTACATTTGCAGTGTTTAAAATTTGAAAGAGATGATAGTTCGATTGGCATTGATTTTTCTGGCGATTTTTGATTTTTCATGCGCTGTTTACAGCAAATCCAGAGTTTTGATTCGAAGATTCCACCGCGGACTTGTTCATCTGCTGGCCGAAAAATCGGCTTCAACCACTACCGCCTGATTCGGTATCATCACAATCCATTCTATATTGGTGCGTTCAATCCGCGCTAAATTGCTACATTTGTCAGCCGTACAATTCGGTGGCGCGATGTGTTGCGCCTATCTATTTGTCAGACAATAAAACAGATACAAATGAAACTTTGGGATAAGGGCATTGCCACAAACGAACTTGTCGAGCAGTTCACCGTCGGGCTCGACCGCGAAATGGACCTGTACCTGGCGCCGTTCGACGTGATGGGCACAATGGCGCACATCACAATGCTGCAGACCATCGGCCTGCTTGAGAAAAACGAATTGGACACGCTGCTGGCCGAACTCAAAAAGATTTACGCCACGGCCGCCGCTGGAAAACTCAAGATTGAAGACGATGTTGAAGACATCCACTCGCAGGTTGAACTGATGCTCACGCGCTCGCTAGGCGATATGGGCAAGAAAGTGCACAGCGGCCGCTCACGCAACGACCAGGTGCTTGTGGATATGAAACTTTATCTGCGCCACGAGGTCCGTCAGATTTTCGACCTTGCGGCATCACTTTTCAAGACACTTATCGCCTTGAGCGACAAACATAAAGATGACCTAATGCCTGGCTACACCCACCTGCAGGTGGCTATGCCGTCGTCGTTCGGATTGTGGTTTGGGGCTTACGCCGAATGCCTGACTGACGACCTTCGGATGTTGAGCGCGGCCTACAAGGTTATCAATCAGAACCCGCTGGGCTCGGCGGCTGGCTATGGCTCATCGTTCCCGCTCAATCGTACGCTCACAACCAAACTGTTGGGATTCAGCGATTTAAACTACAATGTGGTTTGCGCTCAGATGGGCCGCGGCAAAACCGAACAGGATTTGAGTTTTGCAATGGCCGCAATGGCGCAGACGCTGAGCCGTATGGCGATGGATATGTGTATGTACAACTCGCAAGACCTTGGTTTTGTGCATCTTCCCGACGAATTTACGACTGGCTCGTCGATTATGCCGCACAAGAAAAACCCCGATGTCTGGGAACTTGTGCGCGGCAAGTGCAACCGCATCAAGGCGCTGCCAACCGACATCACGCTCACCATCTCGAATCTGCCGTCGGGCTATCACCGCGACCTGCAACTGCTTAAGGAACAGATAATTCCCGCAATCAACGATTTGAAGGACTGCCTGCGTCTGGCCGAACTGATGCTGAAGAACACCGAAGTGCGCAAGGACATTATGAAAGAGCCTAAATATCAGTTGGCTTTCAGCGTTGAAGTGGTGAACAAACTGGTGTTGTCGGGCGTGCCTTTCCGCGATGCCTACAAGCAGGTGGCTTTCGACATCAAAGACGGCCGTTTTGTGCCCGAAACGCACATCAACCACACCCACGAAGGCAGCATCGGCAACCTGTGTAACGACCAAATTGACCGCAAGTTTGCCGAAGTGAGCGCATCGTTCGACTTTGCATCGGTTGAAGCGGCTGTCAACTCGCTTGTGAAATAACGCTGATGCGACGTCTGCTCGCCATATTGCTGTTGTTGGCTGCAAATCAGGCGTTTGCGCAAGGCGGACGCTATGCCGAAATCAGCAGTGTGAGCGTTGACACGGTTAGCGAACGGCGCGTTACCATCAAGTGGGATGTTGCCGAAGTGGTTAACGGACAGTCGTTTGCCGTTTACCATTGGGATAACAACAAATGGGTGCTGGTTGTCGATTCGCTGCCAGCCAATATGCGTGAATATCAAGATGTTAAAGCACATCCGTTTGAACACGCCGAGCGATACGCCGTATCGACATCGATTGCAGGCGACCACAATGCCCCGCTGAGCGACGCCCATCAGACGGTTTTTCTGCACAGCGGCGATTATGACAAATGTCTCAACTCACTGACTCTCAATTGGTCGGCATACGTTGGCACCAATGTTGCCAGTTACGCGGTTTTGGGCCACAAAATCGGGCAGCCATACAGCGAGTTTGGCACAACCGCTGACACAACATTCGCCACCGACAGACTCGAAGACGGTACCGACTACAATTTTATGGTTATCGCCACGTTGCAAAACGGGCTCAAATCGCTCTCAAACATAATTAGTTACACGACTTTCAAACCCATATTACCTAATCTGATGACGGTCGGCATCGACACGATTGTGAACCGTCAGGGCACAGTGGAACTTCATTGCCAAATTGACGTTGGTGCTGATTTGCAAGGCTATTCCATTCGGCAAGTTTTAGATGGCAAAAAACTGAGCGACAGTCTGATAACCGACTTTTTACAGCCTACATTCATCTTCAATGCAGATAATGCCAATGCCGCCTATACCCTGAGTGCATTGAATTTTTGCGGCGAGCCTATTTTCACAACTAACGAAGTCTATCCTATTGTGATAGAAGCCAATGCGAATGCGGAATCTATGCAAGTGCAGTGGAACCGCTCGCTCTCAAACAGTGAGCAATACGCTGTTTTCTGCGCTGTTGACGGCGGTGCGGAAAAACCTGTCGCAACCGATTTGACTGATACTTCAATCGAACTGAACTTCAACGAAATAGCCGATGACCGCGCACAGAATTTCTGCATTCGTGTTGAAGCGGCTGATGGACCCCGATTGAGCCAATCGAACACGGTTTGCGTTGAACGTCAGGCTGATATGTGGCTGCCAACCGCCTTCACACCAAACGGCGACGGCCTGAACGACACTTTCGGGCCTGTGGTGAAGTCGGCGCAAATAACTGATTTCGAGTTTATTGTTTACGACCGCTACGGCGGCCGCGTCTTTGTTTCGTCAAGTCCCGACAACCGTTGGGACGGTACCCACAGCGGCAAGCAGGTGGCCGAAGGCGGCTATCTCTACTATCTGAAGGCCAAACTGCAAAACGGCCAGACCATTGAGCGCAAAGGCTCTGTGAATGTTGTATATCCATAAAACACTATGGCAGAAAAAGTTATACAACTTGCGCCAATGTTGGGCTTGATTGATGCGCCGTTTATGAACGCCATTGCCGAAGTTGGCGGTTTTGACGAGATTTTTGCACCATATATGCTTGCTGATGAGCGTTCTATGCCCAAACCGCAAGTGCTTGCCCGCCGATTTTCGGGCATCAGCAACCGAGTTAACCTTGTGCCGCAACTTTTGAGCAACAACGCCGACGCTTTTGTGGCAATGGCAAACATTCTCAACAATTTAGGTTACCCGAAAGTGAATTGGAATTTGGGTTGCCCCATAAAGTTTGTGGTGAGCAAAAACCGCGGTGCCGCATTGTTACGCGATTTGGAAAACCTTGAGCGTCTGCTCGATAGCACCATCGGCCGCCTAAAACCAGAACTCTCGGTAAAGATTCGCATCGGTTTCAGTTCGCCTGATGAGTTCCCTGCGATTGTCGAAATATTTAACAAATTCAAACTCAACGAGTTGATTGTTCACGCACGGACAGCCGAACAACAATACGGCGGCGAGCCTTACCGCCAGGCGTTCATCGAATCTGCTGGCAACTCGCTCAACCCCATTGTCTATAACGGCGACATCGCCTGCGCGGCCGAAGCCAACATCAGTTTGCCGAACCTAAAGGGATATATGATTGGCCGCGGTGCAATAGTAAATCCGCACATCGGGCTGCAAATCAAAGGATTGCCAACTAATAGCGCACCCACATTCAGGCAATTTGCAACAGAAATCACGCATTGGTATTGCGCTCGCAACAGCCTGAACCGCCTGAAGGAACTTTGGAAATATTTCGCGAAAGCGCTTGCCAAGCCCGACGACATACAAGCAAAGCTCTGCCACATCACCAATGCTGAACAAGTCTCGGTTGCCGTTGATGAGATTTTTGAAACTTGAGTAAGATTTAGGCATAAAAAAAGCGAAAACCGGCAGCCCAGCCACCGATTTTCGTTCCTACTGCAAAAAACAGGCGATTATTTCATCTTCCTGTTTTCTGATGTTTCGGCAGCCTCTTTCGCCGCATAAGCAGGCACATGTTTGTGGTGCTTAGCTTGGTTCATTTTAGGCTTCTTGACTCCATCAGCTTTCATAATTTGAACCTCCTATCATTTTAATTAAACATAAAACAATCGAGTTGTGTTCGGTT
>JAEEPS010000075.1 GCA_016284875.1 Salinivirgaceae bacterium
GCCCTATAGGGGCAAAACATAAAAAAACGTTTTACGAGTTGCGCTTTCAGCGCGCCGTGGCGGGGGGGGCGAATTACCCAACGTGCCGTTCGCTTCGCTCACTCTGCGTTGGGCTATGTGTGAATTGCGTTTTCAGCGCGATGATTTGTTGTTCTCTCTGCTGAACCAAGCCTTCACATAATCGATAATCTGCGGCCCAAGATGCAGATGCTGGTAACGATGGTCAACTCCAAGACTGCCAAGAAGAACGGCAGTAACATCTTTTTGTTCCGATAACCTATCGGAAAGTGTGTATAAAATGCGGATTTCGATAACTTATAGTCGATAGCTTATCGGAATGTGTGTAAAAAATGCGGATTTCGATAACTTATATGTTGATAGTTTATCGGAATGTGTATAGAAAAATGGCGATTCCGATAAGTTATAGGTTGATAGTTTATCGGAATGTGCATAAAAAATGCGGATTCCGATAAGTTATCCCTAAAAAACTGTTATTACCTTTATGGCTATGTTTTTGAAACGTACCATATTGTGTGCATTGCTGCTGTCGGCAGGCCTTGCGGTTAGAGCCCAAAACGCCAATCCCGAGCCTGTGGCGCTCCCGTTTTTTATTGACGACAACGGCGACACCATACCCAATGTCAACATAAAAACCGTGACGGTGCGCCGATTCAGCAAACGCCGCCAGCAAATAAAGTACGACCGTTTGGTGCGGAACGTGAAAAAGGCCTATCCGTTTGCCGTGGCCGCCCGCGACGAGCTTGCAAATATGAACTCGCAACTTGTTGGCGTTGAAGGCAAACGCGAGCGCGAACGCTACATTAAAGAGTACGAGAAGCAGATGTTCAAGAAGTATGAGAAAGACCTGCGGGCGCTCACCATCTCGCAAGGCCGCATTCTGCTCAAACTTGTTGACCGCGAGATAAATAACACAGCTTACGAACTTGTCAAGGAATATCGCGGCTCATTCTCGGCGTTCTTTTGGCAGGGCGTTGCCCGACTGTTTGGCGAAAACCTGAAAAGCGAGTACGACCCTGAATTGGAAGATATTTATATTGAAGAGATTGTGCAGCTGATTGAAGCAGGAATTATTTGAAGGTGAAAGGGTAGAAGTTTAGTCGCTTTGCTGTTTAGAAGGTTTAGAAAGTTTAGTTTAAAGTTGAATTGCTTCGCTGTTTAACGGGTTTAACTATTGAGAGTTAGAATATGACGATAGTCTGACAAACAACTGAATTATGCTTGTTTTGTATTTGTCTGAAAGACAATATTTACATAACCGTAGGTGAGCGAAGTGTAACCTACGGCAGTAGTGCCCCCGATTTTCAGTCTGAAAGACTGCACCTTGATATGGTCATTTCTTGCAGAGAGTAATCGCTCACTTTGAACTTGTGCAACTTGTTGAATGCGTGAATTATTTCAGTTATAATCCTTCATCCCGATAGTTATCGGGACTTCAATCCTTCTGTCCTTCAATCCTTGCTCCATCTTCCGCTCGCGCCGCAGGGCAGCACCAAGCCGTTCGAAGTCACGGGCAGACCCACTTCGCTTGCCGCAACATTGCCGCCAAAGCGTTTAAGCGCTGTGCTCAGCATATACGACAGCACTGCGGGTTGCAAACCTGTTGTGTATGAATTGATTAAGAAGAAAATCGGCGCGTCGCTCAACAATTGCGAGCAGAGTTGGATGAGCGGAAAAACATTGTCTTCAATCTTCCAGATTTCGCCTTTCGGACCGCGGCCATACGACGGCGGGTCCATAATGATGGCGTCGTAGCGGCTGCCACGGCGGATTTCGCGCTCAACAAATTTCACGCAGTCGTCCACAATCCAGCGGATGGGCGCTTCGGCCAAGCCCGACACCGCCGCATTCTCGCGAGCCCAGGCCACCATTCCCTTTGCCGCATCAACGTGCGTGACGTGCGCACCAGCCGCCGCAGCCGCAATGGTAGCGCCGCCCGTGTAGGCGAACATATTCAGCACGCTGATTTTGCGGTCGGGATTTTGCTGCTTTGCCGCGGCAATTATCTGCGAGAACCAGTCCCAGTTTACAGCCTGCTCGGGGAAAACGCCCGTGTGCTTGAAACTGAATGGTTTGAGCCTGAAAGTCAGTGTTTTGCCGATAATCAGCGGGTAGCGGATGGTCCACTCGTTGGGCAGATTGAAGAATTCCCATTCGCCGCCGCCGCTCTTGCTGCGGTGGTAGTGGCCGTTCATCCGCGTCCAGCCTTTTTCGGTTTTCGGTGTGTCCCAAATCACCTGCGGGTCGGGGCGGACAAGCGTGTATTTGTCCCAGCGTTCAAGTTTTTCGCCACAAGAACTGTCAATCACTTGATAATCTTTCCAACGGTCGGCAATCCACATAATCGGGTGGTTATCAGGTTATTTCTTTTTGATTTTGTCGTATTTCGACAGGTTCGAAGCGTCAATCTCTTTCAGAAAATTGTACACTTTGTTCTGCTGTGCCTGGTCCGACGAGTTCGAGAAGATGTTGACAATCTCATCGGCTTTGGCGTCGAAGAAAAGCGACATCAGGTACGAATCCGATTTTTGGCGGTGAACCTTCAGCAGGTCATTCATTCCTTCGGCAATCGATGTGCAACCATCGGCAAGGCGCGTGCCCATCAGGTCGAGCCCAAGGCGGTGATACTTATATATATACTCGCGGATGGGCGAGTAAATCGAGTTCATCAGGTTCTCGGCCAGCCAGTAGCGGTTGCGCTTGTTGGTCTCAAACGACTTCCAGCCTGCGTAGTTCGAGCCTTGCGCGTTGTTTACAATCTTCTGCGCCTTCTCAAAATAAGGCGTGCCGCCCATCTTGCCGAACGAGTCGTAGTCGAAACCGATGATGATGTAAACGTAGTAGGCGATGAGCGATGTCAGTTCGTCGTGGCTGTTCTCGTTGAAAATCAGCGTCTCACCGTCGGCATATTTGAATTGGATGTTCTTGTCGAGAATGTTCAGCATCGGGCTGTCGTAGCCAGTGCCGTAAACCGGACGGCTCGAAACCACCTGCAGCGTGCCCTGAAACTCATCGCTGTAGACTTCTTTGGTGATGTTCAGCAGCATATTGCACTTGATGCGCTCTTCGGTTTTGAACACGTTGTTGGTCCATGTTTGATTGGTAACAAACTCATTCAGAGCCTTTTGCATATTCTCGTACTTTGAGTTGTCAACGCCCTGAAGTTGCGCGTGGCTCACTTGGATTCTGATTTCAAGTTCTTGAGCGGCAGCGCTTTGCGCGAATATTGCAACAAACAGTGCCGCAATCAGATATGCACGTTTCATCAGTCGGTTCATTGCTGTTTGTTGTTGAGCAGCGGCACCAGTTGCGCAATAATGTCGCGTGCCACCGCGTGTTTGTCTTTCTTTTGATAATCAATCTGTTGGCCATCGTTTTTAATGATGGTCACGCGATTGGTGTCGCAGCAGAATCCAGCGCCCGCTTCGTTTGCGTTGTTGAACACGATGAAGTCCAGATTCTTCTTCCGCAACTTTTCGGCGGCGTTGGCCAGGCCGTTTTCAGTTTCGAGCGCGAACCCCACAAGCACCTGTCCAGAGCGTTTTGTCTTGCCCAAAGTGGCGGCAATGTCGGGTGTCGATTCAAGAGTGACGGTCATCTGCGCGTCGCTTTTCTTGATTTTCTGCCCTGCAACGTTGGCGGGGCAGTAGTCGGCCACGGCGGCGGCCATAATTGCCGCGTCGCAGTTGGCAAAGTTGGCGGTGCAGGCTTCAAACATCTGCTGCGCCGATTCTACATCGATGCGTTTGATTTTTGGGTTGGTGGTTGCCAGATTGACAGGTCCGCTGACCAGAATCACGTTGGCGCCCGCTTCGGCAGCCGCTTCGGCCAGCGCAAACCCCATCTTTCCCGACGAGTAGTTGCCGATAAACCGCACAGGGTCAATCTTTTCGTAGGTCGGACCCGCTGTGACAAGCACCGTGCGGCCTTTGAGCGGTTGGTCGCTTTCAAAATAGTTCGCCAGCACGCCGACAATGGTTTCGGGTTCAGCCATACGGCCTTTGCCGCTCAGTCCGCTTGCCAGTTTGCCCGTTTCGGCTTCAATGATGATGTTGCCTGTGGCTTTCAGCGTTTCAATATTTCGCTGCGTGGCGGGGTGGGCGTACATATCAAGGTCCATCGCAGGTGCAACAAACACCTTGCCGCGCATCGACAGATAAGTTGTTGTGAGCAGGTTATCGGCAATGCCATTGGCCATTTTCGCAATGGTGTTGGCTGTGGCGGGCGCCACAATCATCGCATCGGCCCAGAGCCCCAACTTCACGTGGCTGTGCCAGTCGCCGTTTTCGGGGTTGAAAAACTCTGTGAGAACGGGATTCTGCGAAAGCGTGGCAAACGTGAGCGGCGCCACGAACTGCTTTGCCGCGGGCGTCATCACAACCTTCACGCTTGCGCCCTCTTTGACAAGCAAACGGGTAAGATTTGCAGCCTTGTATGCCGCAATTCCACCCGTCACGCCAAGTAATATGTTCTTACCCGATAAAGACACTATTCAAGTTCCTTCTCAGGTTTGCGCCAGTAAACCTTGTCGTTTACAAACTCATCGATGGCAATCGAAGTCGGTTTCGGCAGAGCCTCGTAGAACTTCGAAATCTCAATCTGCTCGCGGTTCTCGAAAACCTCCTCAAGGTTGTCGGTGTACGAAGCAAACTCCTCGAGTTTCTTCTGCAGTTCCTCTTTGATGTCAACCGAAATCTGGTTTGCGCGGCGCGAAAGCACAACGATGCTCTCGTACAGGTTGCCTGTTTCGTTCTCGATTGGTCTAACGTCGCGTGTAATGGTTGTTACAGGCGCATTGCTTTTTTTGTAATCCATTTTTATAATTTTTTAATCTGTTCAACAGACTGGTTATACATTGATTCTATTTCCTTAATATATTGTGATTGAGGGAATTCGTCGATAAACGAGTAGTACTCCGTCACCGTGTTCTGGTAGCGCTCGGCCTTTTTGTCCTCAACGCTGTTCTCGGCCAGCATAAAGTTCGATTTCACAACCATATACATCAGTTCCTCACGATAGCGCGAGTCGGGAAATTCCTTCAGCGAATTTTTCAGAGTGACATTAGCCGCTTGATACTCACGCAGTTTGAAGTAAAGTTTGGCGGTCATGTACGATTTCTCCTCAAGTTTTTGCCGCATCTCTTCAATCACATTGTTCGCCTCATTGATGTATTGCCCTTGCGGGAACTTGTTGAGATACAACTGCATAGCATTGATGGCCTTCAATGAGCAAGCCTGGTCGAGTTCAACTCGCGGCGAGTCCTTGTAGTAGCACGCACCGTTCATATAATAGGCCTCCTCGGCACGTTCCGAAAACGGGAATGTCTTGTAGAACGTCTCGAAATAGTAGGCGCCCATCGTATAGTCGTGCATCTTGTAGTGGCAGTAGGCGTAGAGCATCTGCGACTCTTCTGCCTTGTCGCTTCCGCGAAGCACGCTCACCACATCGTCGAGCAGAGCCTTGGCGTGATAGTAGTCCTCATATTCATAATAGTCCTTGGCTTTCTGAAATTTCATCATGTAGTCGCCGCTCTTCTGGATTTTGTAGTATTCGCTACAATCGGTGAACAGCATTGCGCACACGAAAACAACCAAAAACGATATTGCTCTATTGCCCATAAATTCAGTTTACAACGTCAATTATAACGTAAAAACTCATCAGTTTATTGACCCAAATTCATTTGGGCTGCAAATATAATCAATCAGTTGATACAAACGAATGTTGTTTTTTGCGATTTCGGGGTAAAAATGAATTTCGATTTCCGACAAGTTCAAAAATCATTTCCATTTCCAATCTTCTTTTATATTTTTGTCTTGCAATGCAAATGAATAAAGACCGATGCAGTTTAAATAAAATGCATATTTTTGCAGTATAACAATGAAAGTGAGGCGAGTATGGAACTGACAGCAAAACCTTTAAACGAAGCGCAACTGGATTTTTTACGGTTGTTGGGGCATATTAAAACCACCGAAGAATTAGACGAACTTCGTCAGGTTGTCAGCGATTTCTATGCCCGCAAGGCGGAGGAAGCAATGGACCGCCTTTGGGAAACGGGGCAATGGAATAGCGAAAAAGATGAAGAAATTCTGAAAACACACCTTCGCACCCCCTATAAGTATGCCAGATAAAAAGATTGTACTCGACACCAATTGTCTGCTTGTATCTATATCGAAATACGGTAAGGCTTATCCTGTGTGGCGAGGTTTTCTTGATGGTGAATATACACTTTGTGTTTCAACAGAGATATTAGAGGAATATGAGGAAATAATTTCCCAAATGGCCACACCAGAGGTTGCCAAAAATGTTGTGGATGCAATTTTGAAACGCAAGAATGTTATATGCTGCGACCCGCATTTCCATTGGTTGCTTATCACCTCCGACCCCGACGACAACAAGTTTGTTGACTGCGCTTTCGCGACAAACGCTACCTACATTGTGTCGGAAGATTCGCATTTCGATGTGCTTCGCAACATTTCTTTCCCAAAACTTACTGTGCTCACACTAAATGAGTTTATTGAATCGCTGAAGGAAGATTCCTAAGAATAGCCATTCCGTTCTGGCTTTTCGGATTTATGTATTAGCGACGATGTTGCTGATTGATTTTGTTTTTATCTTTGGGAAGAAAGTTTTCTATACCATTGAAAATATGAACAATATGAAATGAATAGAAGAAATTAAATAATAGGATATGGAAAATAAAAACTGGATTGAAAAGTTATTGTTGTTTATTCCAAAATCAAAGTATAACGTAGGAATCTTATGGAATGAAGAATTAAAATGTAATATAATTGACATATATGTACCTGGACCATATATAGAGGTTGAGTATTATTTGTTCTATGATAATGTAAAATCTATCTATAATGTTGGTGACCACGTTTGTGACTGGCACAGTGAGGGGGGGGTATTGTATGAAGATATCAATAATTTTGACATCGCATGTGCTGCTTTTATATATTATATTTGGGATAAGACACCAAATGATGAAAAACACATGAAAGATGGTGAAGATTTTGAAGAATGGCGTAGTAGAATAAAACAAATGGCAGATAATCTTTTTATTGAGGTTAGTAAATATTTTGATATAAAAGAAAGTGATAAGAGGTATATATATAAATACGGCAGGGTTAATGGGGTTAATAAATATGGTACTGTTAACGATACTAATAAAATTCCCGAAAAACGGAATCTAAAAGAGAGTTTATTTGATTGTAACAAATTAGAAATCATTCAAACTGCAGAAAAGTGATTTTGAGACTATCGGCACAACTATCCAAACACATTGCCCAAATCCTAAATCCTAATTCATAAATCCTAAATTTCCACCCACTCTGCCACTTTGTCGCAAAACTGCGTTTGGTCGGCATTTTGTATGGCACATTGTCGGTTCATTCCCGCAAGGGAGTGCCAAATTGTATTGAATATATGTAAAACAATATAAATCATACTGATATGGAGAATACAGAACAAGAGGAAAAAGAAGTGAAGGTTGAGACGGAGCAGACCGCGCAACCCGAACCCGAAGATGCTGACAACGATTCGAAGAAATCGAAAAAGAACCGCCGCCAACGCAAGGAGGACGAGGCAAAAGACAAAGAAATAGAAGAACTTAAGGCGCAGGTCGAGGAGCAGAAAGACCGCTATCTGCGGCTGTCGGCGGAGTTCGACAACTACCGCAAACGCACTCTGAAGGAGCGTTCCGATATGCTGAAAACCGTCAATGGTGACACTTTGTCGGGTATGCTGCCAGTGCTCGATGACCTTGAGCGCGCAATGCAGAGTATGCAGAAGGCAACCGATGTGGATGCCGTCCGCGAAGGCGTTGTACTGATTTACAACAAAATACAAGAATTTTTAAAGAACAAGGGCATTGTCGAAATCGATGCAATGAATCAGGTTTTCGACACCGACCTGCACGAGGCAATCACCAAAATCCCCGCCCCCACCGAAGACCTGAAAGGCAAGGTTGTGGACGTGATTCAGAAAGGCTATAAGATTGATACAAAGGTGATTCGCTACGCAAAAGTTGTGGTGGGAGAATAAAAGTTGAGAGGGTGAGAAGTTTAGTGTTTAGTTATCCAAACAGCAAAGCCCCTAAACTTCTAAACAGCGAAGCGTCTCACCTTCTAAACATTAACTTAAAACTCAAAACTTACAACTTATAACTAAAACCTGATACCTAAAAGGATTGACTATGAGCGAAAAACGAGATTATTACGAAGTGCTTGAGGTGCCAAAGACCGCCACGGCGGAGGAAATCAAGAAGGCTTACCGCAAGCAGGCTATAAAATACCACCCCGACAAGAATCCTGGCGACAAGGCGGCCGAAGAGAAGTTCAAAGAGGCGGCCGAAGCCTACGAGGTCTTGAGCGACCCGCAGAAACGTCAGCGCTACGACCAATACGGACACGCTGGAATGGGCGGCGCGAGCGGCTTCAGCGGCGGCGGAATGTCGATGGATGACATTTTTGCACACTTT
The DNA here is from genome assembly GCA_016284875.1 of Salinivirgaceae bacterium. Taxonomy (GTDB): domain Bacteria; phylum Bacteroidota; class Bacteroidia; order Bacteroidales; family SZUA-534; genus RUG13583. Next base: position 8,498 of record JAEEPS010000075.1, read on the forward strand.
GGCGACATTTTCGGCGGCGGAAGTTTTGGCAGTTTCTTTGGCGGAGGTTTCGGCGGAAGCCGCAGAGGCGGTCCGCAGACGCGAGTGAACAAGGGCTCGAACCTGCGCGTGAAGGTGAAACTGACACTGGCGGAGGTTGCCAACGGCGTCACCAAAAAGATAAAAGTGAACAAATACGTGGCCTGCGACAAGTGTGGCGGCACAGGCGCCTTCGACTCAAACTCGTACAGCAACTGCTCAACCTGCCACGGCTCGGGCGTTGTGACGCGTATCACCAACACCATTCTGGGACAGATGCAGCAGTCGTCGGTCTGCCCCAACTGCGGCGGCGACGGACGCATAATCACCCGCCGATGCACCAACTGCGGCGGCGAGGGAATTGTGCAGAAAGAAGACATTGTGACGCTCAACATTCCTGCAGGCGTGGCCGATGGTATGCAACTGTCGGTCAGCGGAAAAGGCAATGCGGCGCGCCACGGCGGAATCAACGGCGACCTTCTGGTTGTGATTCAGGAAGAAGAACACCCCGAACTTATTCGCGATGGCAATGATTTGATATACAGTCTGTTCCTTTCGATGCCCGATGCCATTCTGGGCACCACAGCCGAGATTCCGACGGTTGACGGTCGGGTGAAAATCAAAATCGACCCTGGCACGCAGTCGGGCAAGATTCTGCGGCTGCGCGGAAAGGGAATCCCCGAAATCAACGGCTACGGCCGCGGCGACCTGCTTGTCAACATTCAGGTCTGGACACCGCAGAGCGTCACCCGCGACGAAGCCAAAATCATTGAAAAACTCAAAGAATCAAGCAGTTTCACACCGAAACCCGACAAAAACGACCGAAACTTCTTTGAGCGTATGCGGAACTTCTTCAGCAATTGATTTTCAACCACAGAACACACGAAAAACACGGAAAGCAGAAACGCAATTGGACTTGTTCAATTGCGTTTTTTGCTTAAAAAAGTTCCGTGTTTTCGGTGATTTCCGTGGTTAATAAAAAAAGTTGTTTGTGAAAATTCCGCCTGTATGATTTAGTATTTTCGAAACGATAAAAAACATACGATATGCACTACCATTTCATTGCCATAGGCGGAAGCGCGATGCACAACCTGGCCATAGCGCTGCACACAAAAGGCGAAACTGTCACAGGTTCCGACGATGAGATTTTTGAGCCGTCACAGTCGCGGCTTGCGGCTTGCGGACTGCTTCCCGAGCAGCCTGGCTGGTTCCCTGAAAAACTGTCAGCCGACATTGACGCGGTTGTTCTGGGAATGCACGCCAAGGCCGACAACCCCGAGTTGCTGCGCGCGCAGGAACTGGGTTTGAAAATCTATTCGTACCCCGAATTCCTTTATAATCAGACCGAAAACAAGACTCGGGTGGTTATCGGCGGAAGCCACGGCAAAACCACCACCACGGCAATGGTGATGCACGTGCTGAAAACCGTCGGCATAAAGTTCGACTATATGGTGGGCGCCCGCGTGAAGGGTTTCGACACGATGGTTGGTTTGAGCAACGATGCGCAAGTGGCTGTTTTTGAAGGCGACGAGTATCTGACGTCGCCTATCGACCCGCGACCGAAATTCCACCTTTACAAACCCAATATCGCCCTGATAACGGGCATTGCGTGGGACCATATCAATGTTTTCAAGACATTCCCCGATTACGTCTGGCAGTTCGAGCGGTTTGCGCAACTCATTGAGCCACAGGGCTCGCTCGTCTATTTCGAAGGCGATGAGAACCTGCGCGCCATTGCCGCCAAGGTCCGCCCCGACATTCGTCTACTTCCCTACAACACCCACCCCTACGCCATTACGGACGGCGTCACCTACCTGACCGATGGCGCCGAAAAGTACCGACTGTCGGTGTTTGGCGAGCACAACTTGCAGAACATTGCAGGTGCAATGCAGGTCTGCCTGCAACTGGGCGTCACAAAAGCCGATTTCTACCGCGCAATGACCGCGTTCGAAGGTGCCGACAAGCGTTTACAACTGATTTACAGCAACAAAGAGAGCCTGTCGTTCACCGATTTCGCTCACTCGCCGTCGAAACTCAAAGCCACCATTGCCGCCGTGCGCAAGCAGTTCCCCGACAAGCGGATTGTGGCCTGTATGGAACTGCACACCTACAGCAGCCTGAGCAGCAACTTCCTTGAGCAGTACGCTGGCACAATGGACCTGGCCGACCGCTCGCTCGTCTATTTCAACCCGCACGCCATTGAATTGAAGGGCCTGCCTGGCATTACCATTGAGCAGGTTGAGAAGGCCTTTGCCAAAGACGGGCTCAAAGCCTACAGCGACATTTCACTGATGCTGAACGATTTAAAAACCATTGACGGCAAGAATTGTGTTCTGCTGTTCCTGAGTTCGGGCAACTTTGCAGGCACCGATTTGAAAGCACTGGCAGAGGAGATTTTGGGGTAGATTATTTTACAATCATTATGTAGGGACGCGAGTATCGCGTCCTTTTTTTTGAACGCAGATTTGTGCGAATGCAATTTTTATTGCACCGAATATCAATTATTTGTATATTTGAGCGAATTATCACAAACATCTAAAAACTACTAACTATGAAAAATCCATTAAACAATCTCGCTAAAACAATTGCGTTAGTAACGCTTGCCGCGTTTTGCACAACGGGCTATGCACAGAACAATGATTTGGCGGCTGGCGATGCCCCAACTAACACCACATTGCCAAAAGAAAATGCTGGAGCGGGAATAGTTATGCCCGAATTCCCTGGCGGCGAAGTTGGTTTATCCAAGTATATTGAAGAAAACCTGAAGTACCCTGAAAATGCGAAGAAGGACAGCCTTTCAAGGAAGGTTTTCGTTCAGTTCGTAATCAATGCGGAGGGCAAGGTTGAGAATGTGAAGATTGCTCGTAGTGTTGACCAGGCTCTTGATAAAGAAGCCATCCGCGTGGTTAAAAGTATGCCAAAATGGGAACCCGCCAAACAGTTCGGGAAACCTGTAAAATTCACACATACTATTGCTGTTGAATTCAAATGAAGCATTCAAACACTTAATTATTATGAAAAACGCTCTAAACAAACTCGCAAAACCGGCCGCACTGGTAATCATTCTGTTGCAAAGTATTAATGGTGTATGCCAAACCGAGAACAGCGATGACGATTACACGTTAGACAGCAAATCGAAAAGCACCTATTATAAAACGCCAGCGGAGGAGAAGGAAGACAATAAAGTGTACACTGAAGTTGACAAAAAGCCAGAGTTTCCCGGCGGATACCCAGCCCTGTACAAGTTTATTGCTGATCATCTGAAATACCCCGAAACGGCAAAGATGAAACGCATTCAGGGAAAGGTTTTCGTACGATTTGTTGTTGGAAAAGAAGGAGATGTTGAGGAGCCGGAGGTTGTCAAGAGCGACAATCCCGCACTTAATTCAGAGGCCATCCGTGTGGTGAAAAGTCTGCCAAAATGGATTCCTGGCTCGCACAAGGGGAAAAATGTCCGTGTTTCGAGCACCGTTTCCGTCAACTTCAAACTCGATGAGCAGCCGATTGTGAACGAAATGCCTGAAACTCTAGACGAAGACGACAACCAAATATTTTTCTTTGTTGAGAAAATGCCCGAATTTCCTGGTGCCTCCGATATTTTTGCTGTGAGCAAATTGTTAGCCGAAAACATTAAATATCCCGAAGAAGCGAAGGCAAAAGGCCTGTCGGGAACTGTTTTCGTTCAGTTTGTAGTCACTAAGGAAGGCAATGTTGCAAACATCAGAATAGCAAGAGGCGTCGATCCATTACTCGACGCCGAGGCCATCCGCGTGGTGAAGGATATGCCGAAGTGGAAACCCGGAGAGCAAAGCACAAGAATTAACGGCGAAAAAGTGTGGGTTCCCAAAAACGTGTGCGTCACTGTGCCTATTCATTTTGTGTTGTAGTTGCGAATTATCTGTCTTCAAACTAAATAATTAGCGCATCTTCTTTCAAACTAAAAAAACAAAGGCTATGGAACTTAAAAAGAATCCCAAATACGATTTGACTCGCTACAGTGGCTTGTTCCTTGAAGTGGGTTTAGTGGTTGCGATAAGCGCCGTGCTTTTCGCCTTAAACTACTCTGTTGGCAAGAAAACCCCAACAGTTTTCTGCAAACTCGAAACCGCGGTTACCGATGAGGAAATAATCCCAATCACCCGAATGCAGGCAACAACACCGCCACCTCCGGAGATTAGAAAAGTGGCCGAGGTTATCAATATTGTGGAGGATGATGTTGATATTGACGACATTGAAATTGAGGATATTGAGGCTGACCAACCCGAAGTGACCATTGTCAAAATGCGTGAGGAGGAAGAAGTTGAGGACGAAATTTACATAATTGTTGAGGAGATTCCCGAGTTTCCAGGCGGCGAGGACGCTCTGCACAATTATATGCTCAAGCACACCAAATATCCCAAGAACGCCAAGAAAAACAAGGTTTCAGGAATGGTTTACGTCGTGTTTGTGATAAACGAAAACGGTGAAATAGGAGATATAGATATTCTGCGCAGCGCCGGCACAGCCTTGGACCGAGAGGCCATCAGAGTGGTGAGGAGCATGCCCAACTGGATACCCGGCAAAATTCGTGGTAAACCGGTTAGATCATTACAACCCCTTTGGTTCGATTTTGCACTGCGATAGGGGCATTCTGCAAAACAGATTATCACAGAATTGTAGGGGCGCGATGCTTGCGCCCTTTTTTACGCAACCCATAATTATAGGTAATCAGAATTGCACTGATACAAATAACAACGAATATCAATTATTTATATATTTGAATCAATTATCGCAAACTTCTTAAAACTACTTATTATGAAAAATCCACTAAACAAATTAGCAAAAACAACCGCGCTTGTAATTATTGCCTTGCAATGGAATAGCGCAATGTGTCAAACCTCGAACAATCAGCAAATTGTTGTTCCAAAAGACAGCGACACTGCTGTTGACCAACCAATTACCGACGACGACAACACAATTTATACATCAGTTAAAATAATGCCCGAATTCCCTGGCGGTGAATCGGCTATGAAACAGTATTTTGTTGATAATATGCAAGGTATAAAAGCGGCAAAATTCATAACCGGGAAAGTTTTTGTGCAGTTCGTGATAGGCAAAGACGGCATGGTTGAACCCGATAATGTGAAACTTGTCACGGGCGTCAACCCTGAAATCGACGCAAAAGTGGTTGATTTAGTAAAGAGCATGCCAAAATGGACTCCAGGCATACGATATGAGTCGAAGAACGGCACAGTGATGAAGGTGCTTGCGCGGGTGTCGAAGACTATTCCCGTTGAAATATCGGTTGATGGAGAGGAAGAAGTGTTCTTAATTGTGGAGAATATGCCCGAATTCCCCGGTGGCGATACGGAAATGCGCAAATTCATAGCATTGAACATTAAATATCCCGAGGAGGCCAAAGCAAAGAAAATTCAAGGCAAGGTTTTTGTCCAGTTCATAATCGATAAAAATGGTGATGTTGTAAATCCGCAGATAGCAAGGGGTGTTGACCCAGTACTAGATAAAGAGGCCATCCGTGTGGTTCAGAGTCTGCCTAAATGGAAACCCGGCTCACAAGGCGGCAAAGCAGTAAACGTGTCGTACACAGTGCCTATTACCTTCTATATTAATTGATCAGGATTTCGGCAACTGCTCGTTTCTATATGAAAAATTATGCTTAAAGCGTGAAATAATTTGTCTTTTGGTTTGCTTTTTCAGATTATAATCCTTACCTTTAAGGACTAATCTTTAAAATCAATCGTTATGGAAGCGAAAAAAAATCCCAAAGCAGACTTAGGACGATTCGCAGGATTGTTCTTTGAGATTGGACTCGTTGTCGCTTTTTGCGCCGTGCTGGGTGCTTTCAGTTACACAGTCCAGGAGAGAAACCTTGCCGATTTTGGCAGTTTGGCCGATGTGATTGATGAGATGGAACTTATTCCGGTTACTACTCATCGTCCAGAGGTAGTTCCGCCGCCGGCTGTACCCAAGGTGGCCGAAGTAATTCATATCATTGAGGACACCGAACCCGACGATGGTTTTACTGTTGAAGATGTTGAAGCCACTCAGGAAACGGCGGTAGCATTTGTTTTCCGTCCTGAAGAAGACGAGGAGGAAGAAGACATTCCTTTCAATACCGCTGAAGTTATGCCGAAATTCCCGGGTGGAGACATTGCTCTGCAGAAATACATTGCCTCACATGTGCAATATCCTGTAAGTGCAAGAGAAAACAACATTCAAGGAAAGGTCTATGTTCAGTTTGTAATCAACAAACGGGGCGAGGTCGAGAATGTGAGCATTGTTCGTGGTGTTGAATCATCGCTCGACAAAGAGTCTATCCGTGTGGTAGAGAGCCTTCCGAAGTGGAGCCCCGGATTGCAGCATGGCAAGCCGGTTAGCGTGTATTACACGGTGCCCATCTACTTTAAACTGAACTGATTGTTGTAATCCGTAATACAGAATTTAATTATCAAAGAAATGCCGACAGTTTTGCCGGCATTTCTTTTTGAAAATCATTGGTTTATAAAATGATGGTTTCGCCAATGCTGGTGAATAAAAAATGATTAAAATTTTTGTTTGCTATTTTTTTTAGAAATACTACTTTTAGCGGCTGAAAATAAAAACAAAAACTATGGAACTTAAAAAGAACCCCAAAGTCGATTTAAGACGATATAGCGGACTGTTTCTCGAAATAGGATTCGTGGTTGCTTTGTGCGCAGTTCTTGGCGCATTCAGTTACACAGTTCATGAAAAGAACACCGCTGGTTTCGGTGAACTTGAAGATATAGTTCCCGAAGAGGAAATCATTCCAATCACCCGTCAGCAGGAGATAACTCCGCCGCCACCGCCGGAGGTGCCGAAGATTGCCGAGGTAATCAACATTGTTGAGGACGATGTTGAGATTGACGACGAACTTGACATTGCCGACGTTGAGGCTGACCAAGACACTGAGGTAACCATCGTTGAGATGGCAGAAGAGGAAGAAGAGGAAGAGGAAACGGTTTTCATGATCGTGGAGAACATGCCCGAATTTCCTGGTGGCGATTTGGCTCTGCGCAAATACATTGCCGATAACGTTAAGTATCCTGAAATTGCAAAGGAAAACGGTCTTTCAGGAAAAGTTTTCGTTGCGTTCGTCATCAATCAGCGTGGTGAGGTTGAGAATGTGAAGATTGCTCGTGGTGTTGACCCCGCACTTGATAAAGAGGCCATCCGCGTTGTGCAGAACCTGCCAAAGTGGAAACCCGGTTCTCAGCGTGGAAAACCTGTGAAGGTGTCGTACACAGTGCCAATCAACTTCCAGTTGAACTAGAAATTACAGGATAAGAATGCCGACAAAGTTTGCCGGCATTCTTTTTTCATTATAACGCGCAGCCCTTTTGAACGGCTGCTTTTATCAGTTTATAGAGTTTATCTTATCATCAAATAATTAATAATATGTCGAAAAAACGTGTTTACACATTCGGCAACAAGAAAGCCGAAGGAAAAGCAGACATGCGTAACCTGCTGGGTGGCAAGGGTGCCAACCTGGCTGAGATGTGTCTTTTGGGACTGCCAGTGCCCGCAGGTTTCACCATCACAACTGAGGTCTGCACTGAGTATTACGAGAATAACTGCGAACTTCCGGCCGAACTTGAGGCTGATGTTTGGAAAGCAATGGCTGAAACTGAAGCCATTATGGGCAAGAAATACGGCGACCCTGAAAACGCACTTCTGGTTTCGTGCCGCTCTGGTGCCCGCGCTTCAATGCCAGGTATGATGGACACCGTGCTCAACATTGGTGTCTGCTCTGCAACCATCCCCGGACTTATCAAGAAAACAGGCAACGAGCGCTTTGTTTGGGACTCGTACCGCCGTTTAATTATGATGTATGCCGACGTTGTTATGGAGAAGGCCGAAGGCTTGGACTTCAACATCCGCAAACAACTCGACGATATGCTCGACGACTACAAGAAACAAAAAGGCTACGCTTCAGATACCGACCTGAGCGCCAACGATTTGAAATTCCTGGCCGACGAGTTCAAGAAGAAAATCAAAGTTGTTTTGGGCAAAGAGTTCCCTGACGATGCTAAAGAGCAATTGATGGGCGGTATCAAAGCCGTGTTCAAGAGTTGGAACGGTAAGAAAGCCGTTTCGTACCGCCGCATCGAGGGTATTCCTGACGATTGGGGTACTGCCGTTAACGTTCAGTCGATGGTGTTCGGCAATATGGGCGACACTTCGGCTACCGGCGTTGCTTTCACCCGTAACCCTGCAACTGGCGAGAACCTTTTCTACGGCGAGTGGCTTATCAACGCTCAAGGCGAGGACGTTGTTGCAGGTATCCGCACACCGAACCCGCTTAACGACGAGACCAAGAACGAGCAGAACCAGCATCTGAAAAGTATGCAGGAGGCTATGCCGGGAACATACAAAGAGTTGGTTGAAATCCGCAACATTCTTGAGAAATCGTTCCACGATATGCTTGACATCGAGTTCACTATTCAGGAAGGCAAACTGTTCATGCTTCAGTGCCGCGTCGGCAAACGCACCGGTACCGCTGCTCTGAATATGGCAATGGATATGCTTCACGAGAAGTTGATTGACGAGAAGACAGCAGTTCTGCGTGTCGACCCGACTCAACTCGACGAGTTGCTACACCCGATTCTGAACCCATCGGAAGAGAAACGTGTTAAACCTATCGTTAAAGGTCTGCCTGCTGGTCCTGGTGCTGCCGTTGGTAAGGTTGTCTTCACTGCTGAGGACGCTGTTGAATGGCACAAGAAGGGCGAGAAGGTTATTCTTGTCCGTGAGGAGACCAACCCTGAGGACGTTGAGGGTATGCGCGCCGCCGACGGTGTTCTCACCGCACGTGGTGGTATGACATCGCACGCCGCTCTGGTTGCCCGCGGCTGGGGTAAATGCTGCATCGTTGGTGCAGGTGCTCTGCACGTTGACGTTGCTAACAAGACTGCAAAAATCATTGGTACCGACATCGAATTCAAAGAGGGCGCAACACTCACTTTGAACGGCACCAAGGGTAACGCATATATGGGCGAACTGAAACTGATGGACGCTTCGGAAAATCCGCGCTTCCAAGAGTTTATGCGCCTGGTCGACAAAAACCGCAAGATGGGTGTCCGCACCAACGCCGACAACCCGGACGACGCTCGCATTGCACGCGAGTTCGGCGCCGAGGGCATTGGTCTGTTCCGCACCGAGCATATGTTCTACGGCAAGAACTCTGAAGAGCCGTTGTTCCTGCTTCGCAAGATGATTTTGAGCGCCAACGCCGAAGAACGCCGCAAGGCTCTCGACGAGTTGTTCCCATTCATGAAGAAGGATATGAAGGCCACTCTGCTGGCTATGGACGGTCTGTCAGTAACTTTCCGTCTGCTCGACCCACCGTTGCACGAGTTTGTTCCGCAAGGTGCTGAGAAACAAGCTGAATTGGCTGCCGCTCTTGGCATTTCGGCTGCTGCCGTTGCAAAACGTGGCGAGGCTCTGCACGAGTCGAACCCGATGATGGGCCATCGTGGTGTCCGTCTGGGCGTTACTTATCCCGAAATTTCTGAAACTCAGATACGTGCAATCTTTGAGTCGGCTGCCGAACTTATCAAAGACGGC
>JAEEPS010000150.1 GCA_016284875.1 Salinivirgaceae bacterium
TAAACCGACATACAGATATGATACGTTTGAAACGAAATATCCTGATTCTGACAATGTTAGGTTCGTGCACCGTAATGGCGCAGAACAACCTGAATCAAGAGGTGAAGGTCATAAAATCGTATGAGCCTATCATCAATGATGCGTTCAAAATCAGTTCGCTGCCAAAAATTGTTGACACAATCAAGGTTACGCCGACTTTTGAGTACGACGAGGGCGAACTCCAGATGTATCCGACCAAATATCAGCCGAAGCAGTTGAAGCCCGCCAAACTGGTGGCAGAGCCGCTGCCGAAACTCTACTACGCCTACGTGAAGGGCGGTTTCGGGTCGTATGCATCGCCAACGCTGAACATCTACACGGGCAGCCAGCGGTCGGAGAAATGGCTCTGGAACGTCAACGCCAACTATCTGTCGAGCAACGGCAAGGTGAAGAACGAGGCCGACAAGCACGTTTACGCAGGGCTGATGCGGGCCGAAGCGGGCGGTCAGGTGCGCCGAATCTTCAAGAAAGACTTTGTGGCAGGTATCACAGCCAGTTGCGGTCATCATGCCAATTATTATTACGGCTACGACACCAATCTGAAAATTGCCGAAGATTCGCTTCCGCTGAAGAAGAAAAACATTGAAAAACAATCACTTGACTACTACTCGTTTGGCGCTTTGGTTGGCACAACCAATCTCGATTCATCAAAAATCGACTTCCGCATAAGCGCGAACTACAGCGGAGTGAAGACCAAAGACAGCAAGGGCGACAACATTCTGCACGTCGATGCCTTCATGAGTTACATCATGGACAAGGAGTTTATGGGCTTGAATATGGTGATTGACAATTACAGCACTCAAGGCTTGAATATCGACGGCAAGGGCGATATCAGCGCTGCTGTGGTCAACTTCAACCCGTGGATTGGCGCCTATGGCCGCAAATGGCGCGTCAAGGTGGGAGCAAGCACCTTCTACGACCAGCGCAACTCCAAGTTCATGTTCTTCCCCGACATCAGTATGCAGTACAACATTATCGACTATTTTCTGCTGCCGTATGTTGAGGTGAACGGCAACTACGATGTGCACAGTTACCGCGAGATGTACGCAGAGAACCCGTTTGTGCGCTCCGACTTGAACATCAACCCGACCAAAACACGCTGGAACCTTGCGGCTGGATTCCGCGGAAATGTCAGTTCGAAGGTTGCCTTCAACATCCGCGCCGAATATGCCAAAATCGACAATCAGTATCTGTTTGTCAACGATATAAGCACCAAGTTGCACAACAAGTTCACGGTGGCCTACGACGAGATTTTGCGCACCCGTTTCCTGGGCGAGATTTCGTATAAGATGAGCGAGAAATTCAAGTTGGGGCTGAAGGGCAACTATTTCGTTTACGATATGTCGAAAGAGATTGAGGCCTGGCATCTGCCAACCTACACCATCAGCCTTGACGCAAGTTACAACCTTGAGAATAAGATAATTGCGCGCATCAACGTTTACGCCATCAGCAATCGTTATGCCCGCATCGACCATATCGATCCCAAAACTGGCGGTAATCTGCCTGAATCCAAAGAGTTGGATGGCGTTATTGATGGTAATCTGGGGTTCGAATACCGCATCACAAAGCGCTTTTCAGCCTTCCTCGACTTGAACAACATTGCAGGTCAGCGCTACTACGAGTGGAACCAGTATGCTAACCAGAGGTTCAACTTTATGCTGGGACTGACGTACACGTTCTGATTGAAGGATTGAATGCGTGAAGGATTGAGTTACAGAAATGACATCGGACTAGAGCATCAGGGCTACTAACTACATTAAACTAATGATTCTCAATTTGTTTTCAAATAAAAAGAAGAATGCCGCAAACTCGATTTCAGGCAAAACTGCTGACACCGAAAGGCTGATGCGGCTTGCCGAGGTTGGGTTGTTCTCGTCGGTTGACGAACTCATTAGTAAGGCTAAAATGTTGAAACATAGGCAGAATTAGGCTTGAAAAACTGCTATATTACTGACGGACAACAAAATTTTTGTTTGTGCGTATATTATTGTATTTTAGGCATAAAAACTGAACAGAATAGTAATTTGTTAATATTATGATGAATAAAAAACGTCTTCCGATTGGCGACTCGCTTGCAATGATAGGCGGCTATGCCAAATCGCGGATTATGGGACAGGTAAAGTCGGTAGCCTTTATCATCCTATACCTTGTGTTTTTTCAGGTGGCCATTCTGCGCACGCCGCTGGCCAACGCATGGGGAACGGCGGGCGGCATCGCCCTTGTGGTGTTCGGTCTGGCCTTCTTCCTTGAGGGACTCGTGCTGGGTATGATGCCCATTGGCGAGCGCGTGGGAGTGAAGTTGCCCGCCAAAGTGGGCATTGTGCCAATCTGCATTTTCGGCGTCATTCTGGGCTTTGGCTCAACGCTTGCCGAGCCTGCCATCAGTTCGCTGAAGACGGCTGGCGCAACCATCACGGCGTGGGACTCACCGCTGCTTTATATGATTCTCGACAAATACTCGGGAATGCTTGTCAATGCCGTTGGAGCGGGCGTGGGACTGGCTGTGGCGCTCGGTATGTGCCGATTCTACTACGGCTGGAACATCAAACCGATAATCTTCGTGGTCATTCCGCTGGTTATGGCAATGACGGTTTACGCGTCGTTCAATGTCAATCTGTCGAAGATAATCGGCTTGGCTTGGGACTGCGGCGCCGTAACCACTGGTGCAGTGACCGTGCCGCTTGTGCTGGCGCTGGGTATCGGTGTTTCGCGCACGGCCAACAAGGGCTCGGGCAACGACGGCGGATTCGGCATCATTATGCTGGCATCGGCATTCCCGATTGCGGCTGTGCTGGGGCTTGGCTTGTATCTGAACACGCTCATTCCCGCCGCCACAACCGAGGAAGTCTTCTTCGCGCCTGAAAACAAGACCGTTTCGGCTCAACTGTTCAACGGCAACGAGGCAATGGTTGCCGAGCACGCCTTCACTCACGGCAGCGAGGCTGGCCGCCGCGCCTTGTTCGGCAACGATTCGGCGCAGTTCGACAAAGCCGTTATGGCCATCGCCACAAACGATTCTGTTTGCAAGAAATATCTTGGAAATGAGACACTTCAGGAGTGGCTCGCACTTCGCGCAAGCGATTACGAGCGCGGGCTGCTGTCGTCGGTTGAGATTGCAAGCGAGTCGCCTGTCACCGAGCCGCTGAGCACAACGCTCAAAGAGGAGACGGTTGGCGGCCTGCGGGCTGTGATTCCGCTCACGTTGCTGCTCATTCTGGTGCTCACGCTCTTCCTTCGCGAGAAAATCCGCAACAAAGACGAAGTGGCTCTGGGCCTGACATTCACGCTGGTGGGTATGATTCTGCTCACATCGGGCAT
>JAEEPS010000076.1 GCA_016284875.1 Salinivirgaceae bacterium
TAGTTTCAAGAAGTTTTCGTTGATGTAAGCCATTGTTGTAAAAGTTTAGAGTTGAGAAGGTTAGAGTTTGGAACGCAAACAGAAAACTTAAACGTAAACCTTCTTAACCCTTCATTGTTAATTGTTAATTTTCAACCATTCACGCCTTCAATCCTTCACGCCTTCAATCCTTCAATCAATCTCAATCTCCCCCTCAAACACCTTCGTGGCCGTGCCAGTCATTAGAACGTGGCGGGTAGCGGGGTTCCAGGTGATGGTCAGGGTGCCGCCGTCCATTTGAACGTGGCAGTCGGTGGGGTTGGTGAGTTCGGCCATTGCGGCGGCCACGGCGGTTGCGCACGCGCCCGTTCCGCAGGCCTGCGTGATGCCGCTGCCGCGCTCCCACACGCGCATACGGATGTTGTGGCTGTCGATAATCTCGGCAAACTCAACATTGGTGCGGTTCGGGAACATTGGGCTGTACTCCAGTTCGGCGCCCACTTCGGCCACGGGCGCAAGTTCGGCGTTCTGCACAAAAAGCACCAGGTGCGGATTGCCCATATTGATGGCCGTGACGTTGAAGACGTGTCCGCAAGCCTCAATACGCTCACCCACAAGCAGATGCTCCTGCCCGCCCAACCCGATGACGCCCATTGGGCAGCCCTCGCCCATATCCACCGTCACGGTCTCCACCGAGCCGTCGGCGGCAAGGTTCAGGCGGATGATTTTGATGCCCGAAAGCGTCTCAAGACGGATTTCGGTTTTGTCGGTCAAATGGTTGTCGTGCAGATATTTGCCAATGCAGCGCGATGCGTTTCCGCACATTAGCGCCTCCGAGCCGTCGGCATTGAAGATGCGCATACTGAAATCGGCCACCTCCGAGCGCCCGATGAGCACCAAGCCGTCGCTGCCGATGCCCTTGTGGCGGTCGCTCCACAGAACTGCCAGTTGCTCAGGATTTTGCAATTCACGGTCGGTAATGTCAACGTAGATGTAATCGTTGCCCAGGCCGTGCATTTTGGTGAATGGAATTTTCATACCTTTAACAATTTATACCACAAAAAAATATTGAAACGCAAATTGTTTTTTACCACAGAACACACGAAACACACGGAAATTTGCGTGCAAATTCCGTGATTTCTGTGTTTTCCGTGGTTGAATCATATTCGTGGTGAATTATTTCCGTAAGTACTCGTCCACCTGCTGAGCCACCTCGCGGCCGCTTGCGATGGCGCGGACCACAAGGCTTGCGCCCGATTTGGCGTCACCTGCCAGAAAGACGTTCGGCGCGTACTGCGGGTGTTCGGGCTTCAGGAATCCCATTGCCAGAAGCACCATATCGCATTCGATAACTTCCTTACGGCCAGTGAGTTTCATTTGCGGACGGCCGCCTTCGGGTGCGGGAAGCCACTCCACCTCCTCAACCTCAACACCCGTCAACTCGCCTTTGGCGTTGCCGATGAAGCGGTTCGAAGTCAGGCACCAGCGGCGCTCGCAGCCTTCCTCGTGGCTTGTGGTGGTTTTCAGCACCACAGGCCATTGCGGCCACGGCGTGGCGGGGTTGCTACCGACGGGCGGTTTGGGCATAATCTCAATCTGCGTCACGCTCACTGCGCCCTGACGGTGGCAGGTGCCGATGCAGTCAGAGCCCGTGTCGCCGCCACCGATGACCAGCACGCGCTTGCCTTTGGCTGTAATCGTCTCGCTTTCGGCGAAATGCTTGCCAGCCAGACGCTCGTTCTGCTGCGACAGAATCTGCAAGGCGAAATAGACGCCCTTCAAATCGCGGCCTTCAATTTTCAAATCGCGCGCCGTGGGCGTTCCGTTGGCAATCACGTAGGCGTCGAATCCTTCGGGCAGATGGTTCAAATCGATTTCGGTATCGAACTGAAACTCAACACCTTCCTGCTGCATAAGATTGGTGCGGCGGGTAACGACATATTTATCGAGTTTGAAGTTTGGAATGCCGTAGCGCAGAAGTCCGCCAGCGTCGCTGTGCTTGTCGAAAACGGTGACAGCGTAGCCGCGGCGGTTGAGTTGCACGGCGGCCGACAGTCCAGCGGGACCCGCGCCGATGATGGCCACGCGGCGGCCGTTGCGCTCGTAGTGCTTCGGCTGCACAAATCCCTCACGGAAAGCCTTTTCAATTATCGAGCACTCGTTCTCGCGGATGGTCACAGGCGCGTCGATGCAGTGGTTCAGCACGCAACTTTTCTCGCAGAGCGCGGGGCAGATGCGGCCCGTGAACTCGGGAAAATCGTTGGTTGCGGTCAGTATTTTGTAAGCGGTCTCCCATTTGCCGCGGTACACGGCGTCCTGCCATTCGGGCTGCTTGTTGCCCAGCGGGCAGGCCCAGTGGCAGAACGGCACGCCACAGTCCATACAGCGCGACGCCTGCAGCATTCGGTTGCTCTCGTTCAGAGTCTGCTCCACCTCGCCAAAATCCGAAATGCGCTCGTGGATGGGGCGGTGTCCCGCCTCCTGACGCGGTACGGTCAGAAATGCTTTTGGATTTCCCATATCTCTATCCTCCTAATAATTCTCTTCTTGTTGAACAGTTTCCATTTTCTTCTCAATTTGGCGCAGAGCCTCTTCGTGCAGCACACGCTTGTACTCAATCGGTGTCACCTGAATAAAGTCATCGATGTAGTCCGACCAGTGCTCAATCATTTGCTTTGCGAGCGGCGAGCCGGTGTGACGATAGTGACGGCTGATGAGTTCAAAGAGTTCGTCGCGGCGCGATTTCTCCTCAATCAGGCTCAACTCAATCATATCCATATTGCAGTAGTAGTCGAAGTCGTGATTCTTGTCCCAGACGTAGGCCAGACCACCCGACATACCGGCTGCGAAGTTGCGCCCCGTTGTACCCAGAACCACCACGCGGCCGCCGGTCATATACTCGCAGCAATGGTCGCCGGTGCCCTCGACAACGGCTGTGGCGCCCGAGTTTCGCACTGCAAAACGCTCGCCAACGCGTCCGCTGATGTAAACCTCGCCGCTTGTGGCGCCATACAGAATGGTGTTTCCGGCGATGATGTTCTCCTGCGGATTGAAGTTCGATTTCTTTGACGGATAAACACTTATGCAGCCTCCCGAAAGTCCTTTGGCCACATAATCGTTCACCTCGCCCTCAACACTGAAACTGATTCCCTTCATTAGGAAGGCGCCGAAACTCTGTCCGGCCGAACCGCTAAACTGCACATTGATAGTGTTGTCCGGCAGACCGGCGTCGCGGTAACGCTTTGCAACCTCGCCCGAGAGCATAGCGCCCACAGCGCGGTCGGTGTTCAGAATGTTGTAACTCAAGCGGACAGGCCTTTGCGAGTCGAGAGCCTCTGCGGCGTCGGCAATCAGGCGCGCGTCCATTGTTTTCGACAAATCGTATTGGTTTTCAGCCATTTTGCGAGTGGCTGCGCCGTTATCGATTTTAGTCAGGATGCGGCTGAAATCGAGCCCGCGTGTCTTGTCGGTGAACTTCGTCGAGTCAACCTCAATCAAATCGGTGCGGCCGATGATGTCGTCGAACTTGCGGAAGCCCATTTGAGCCAGATACTCTCGCACCTCTTCGGCCATAAACATATAGTAATTAACCAGATACTCGCTTCGTCCCAGGAACCGCTCGCGCAGTTTTGGGTCTTGAGTGGCCACGCCCACAGGGCAGGCGTTGGTGTGGCACTTGCGCATAAGAACGCAGCCCAGAACAATCAGTTGGGCAGTGCCAAAGGCGAACTCGCCAGCGCCCAGCAGGGCCATTGCCACCACGTCGCGGCCAGTTTTGAGTTGGCCGTCGGTCTGCACCTCGATTGAGCCGCGCAAACCGTTCATTACCAGCGTTTGCTGCGTTTCGGCCAAGCCGATTTCAGGCGAAATGCCCGCATAGCGGATTGACGACGCAGGCGACGCGCCCGTACCACCCTCGGCGCCCGAGATGATGACCAGGTCGGCCTTGGCCTTGGCCACGCCCGCGGCAATGGTGCCCACGCCGCTTTCGGCCACCAGTTTCACACTGATTTTGGCCTTCGGGTTCACGCTGCGCAGGTCGTAGATGAGTTGCGCAAGGTCCTCAATTGAGTAGATGTCGTGGTGCGGCGGCGGCGAGATAAGGGTGATTCCAGGAATCGAGTTACGCGTGCGGGCAATCACTTCATTTACCTTATAGCCAGGTAATTGACCGCCCTCGCCAGGTTTCGCGCCCTGCGCCACTTTAATCTGAATTTCGGTGGCGTTCACCAGATATTCAGCCGTAACGCCAAAGCGTCCGCTCGCCACCTGTTTGATTGAACTTGAGAGCGATACGCCGTCTTTTTCGGTGTAGAAACGCTCGCTGTCCTCGCCGCCCTCGCCAGTGTTGCTGCGGCCGCCCAACTTGTTCAGCGCCAGCGCGATGGCCTCGTGAGCCTCCTTGCTGATGGCGCCAAACGACATTGCCGCGCCAATGAATCGGCGAACAATGTTTTCGGCGGGCTCCACCTCGCTGATGTCGATGGGGTTCTGTTTGAACTTGAAGAAATCGCGCAGGAAGAGCGGCTCGGGTTTGTTATCGATAATGCTTGTAAACTCTTTGAATTTCTTGTAACTGCCTGTGCGAGTGGCCAGTTGCAGCGTGGCAATGGCCTCGGGCGTCCAGGCGTGGCGGATTCCGTCCTTGCGGAACGAATACTGACCGACGAACGGCAGAATATCGCTTTCGGCTTGACCGTCAAAACCTTGCGCGTGCATACGCAGAGCGTCGTTGGTGATGGTGTCGAGCCCGATGCCGCCCACAGTTGAAAGGCTTGTGCCGAAATAGTCGGCCAGCAACTGACTGCTCAATCCAATCGGCTCAAAAATCTTCGCGCCGCGGTACGAGCGGATGGTGCTGATGCCCATTTTGCTCATAATCTTAAGCAAACCTTTGTCGATGGCCTTGATGTAGTTGTGCTGCGCGGTCTCGTAGTCGAGTTGGATTTCGTCGCGGCGGACAAGGTCGTCAATCACGGCGAAAGCCATATACGGGTTGATTGCGCTTGCGCCGTAGCCCAGCAGCAGCGCGGCGTGCATAACCTCGCGAATCTCGCCGCTCTCAACAATCAGCGCCGTCTGCACGCGTTTCTTTATCGACACCAGATAGTGGTGGATTGCGCTCACGGCCAGCAGCGACGGAATGGCGGCGTGCTGTTCGTCTATGTTTCTGTCAGTCAGAATGATATAGTTGACACCTTTGTCAACCGACTGCTCGGCCTCGCGGCAAAGGGCGGCCAGAGCGGCCTTCATTCCCTCAACGCCTTTCGACTTATCGAACAGAATATCAAGTTTTTCGGTGTTGAAACCTTTGTAGCGGATATTGCAGAGCGTGTCGAGTTCGGTGTTGGTGAGCACGGGCTGCGGCAGGCGCACCATTTTGCAGTGCGACTCGTTGGGCGTCAGAATGTTCATTCCCACGGCGCCAATGTACTCGGTGAGCGACATTACCAACTCCTCGCGGATTGGGTCGATTGGCGGGTTGGTGACTTGTGCGAACTGCTGACGGAAATAGTTGAAAAGCAACTGTTTGCGCTGCGACAGAACGGCCAGTTGCGTGTCGTTGCCCATTGACGAGAGCGGCTCCTGCGCGGTGGTGCACATTGGCGCAATGGTGCGCTCAACGTCCTCGCGCGTGAAGTCGAAGCAGCGCAGACGGCGCTGAAAATCGGGCACGGTGTTTTCGGCGTGACGGCCGCTGTGCAGTTTCGCCAACTCTATACGGTTGGTTTCGAGCCATTTGGTGTAGTCGCAGCCGTCGGCCAACTGCTTTTTGATTTCGTCGTTGCTGAAAATCTGACCGTTTTCGCTGTCCACAATCAGAATCTTGCCCGGCTGAAGTTTGCCGTTATATTTGATTTTGTCGGCGTCGATATGAATTGTGCCTGCCTCCGAAGCCAGAATGAGCCGGCCGTCGGTGGTGACGGTGTAGCGCGCAGGACGCAGGCCGTTGCGGTCGAGCATACCGCCGGCATAGCGGCCGTCGGTGAAGATAAGTGCTGCCGGGCCGTCCCACGGCTCCATCAGAATCGAGTGATACTCGTAAAATGCTTTCAGACTGCTGCTTATGGGGTTTTTCTCGTTGAACGATTCGGGCACCATCATTGCCATTGCGTGCGGCAGAGTCATTCCCGAGCGCACAAAGAACTCAAGCGCATTGTCGAACGACGCGCTGTCGCTCATTCCAGGCTGCACCACGGGCGAGAAGTTGCGCATATCGCCCAGCGCCTCCGACGCCAGCACGCTCTCGCGGGCCTCCATCCAACTGCGGTTGCCGCGTATGGTGTTGATTTCGCCGTTGTGCGCCACCATACGGAAAGGCTGCGCCAGCGACCAAGTCGGGAAGGTGTTGGTGCTGAAACGCGAGTGGACAAGCGCCAGACCGCTTGTGAAGTTGGGGTTGCGCAAGTCGTCGTAGTAGTCGCGCAACTGCGTGGCCGAGAGCATTCCCTTGTAAACAATCACGCGGTTCGAGAGCGAGACAATGTAGAACTGCTCGTCGTCAATCTGACGCTCAATGCTCTTGCGCAGAAGGTAAAGTTTTGTTTCAAAGGCGTTTACATCGTCGGCGCCAGTAACAAAAATCTGCACCGTGCGCGGCTCGGCGGCTTTGGCGGCGTCGCCCAGAATGTCGGATTTGACGGGCACCTCGCGCACCTTCAGCAACTCAAAACCAGCCTTGCAGGTTTCGGTTTCAATGATTGACAAATATTTGTCGGCCAATGTTTTATCTTTCGGCAGGAAGACCAGTCCTGTGCCGTATTTCAAACGCTCGGGCACCGCAATGCCCTGCAGCAGAATAAACTCGTGCGGAATCTGCAACAGAATGCCCGCACCGTCGCCACTCTTCTTGTCGGCGGCCTCGGCACCGCGGTGCTTCATATTGTCGAGCACCGTGAGCGCGTCCTCCACCAGTTGGTGGCTCTTGTTCCCCTTCAGGTCAACCATCAGCCCGACACCACACGCATCGTGCTCGTTTTCAGGGGTGTATAATCCTTTGGTTTGCATTTTCTTTTTCGTTGAATTGGTGAATTGAAATTTAAGGTGAACCGGCGCTTTTAGTCGAATTGGTGAATCGGTGAATCGCGCTATCGAACAGTTTTCTGTTCCACGATTCACCGATTTCGCTCCAATTCAACGATTTATACAATCATTCTATTCATCGATTTTCCAGTTCACCGATTATCCGTTTAATTAACTGATAAACAGAAGTTCGCGGTATTTCGGCAGCGGCCACATATCGTTGTCGACAACCTCCTCGAGTTTGTCAATCGGCTTGCGAATGTCGAAGAGCGATTCAGCAATCTCGTGGTATGCTTTGGCCTTCTCATACTCGCACTCGATTTTGTTGGCCACTTTGCGGGCCTCAATCATCGCGTCAACCTTGCTGCGGATTTCGGCAATGCGCTCCGAAATCTCCTCAACCAGTGCAATATCAACGGCTGCAAGTTTTTGGAACTTGTCGGGGAAAATGTTTTTCAGTTTCTCGATATTCTCCAAAAGTTTTGTCTGATAGGCGATTGCGGCCGGAATAATATGGTTGATAGCCATACGGCCAGTCACGCGGGCCTCAATCTGAACTTTTTTGGTGTACATCTCCCACTTAACCTCGTTGCGGGCCTCGAGTTCTTTTTCGGTGTAGACGCCCATACGCTCGAACATTGCCACAGTTTCGGGTTTTGTAAACTCTTTAAACATTTCAGGCACAGACTTTTCAGTGTTCAGTCCGCGGCGGGCGGCCTCTTTGTTCCACTCCTCGCTGTAGCCGTTGCCGTCGAAGCAGACAACGTCGATAATCGAAGCAATAATTGGTTTCAGGGTGTCCATAATGGCCACGTTCTTCGATTTTCCAGCGGCGATAGCCTTGTCCACATCTGCCTTAAACTGAACGAGTTGGTCGGCAACAATGGTGTTCAGAACGGTCATCGCGTTGGCGCAGTTGGCGCTCGAACCCACGGCGCGGAACTCGAAGCGGTTGCCCGTGAAGGCGAACGGCGACGTGCGGTTGCGGTCGGTGTTGTCAATGAAAATCTCGGGAATCTCAACCAAACCAACCGACTGACCTTTCTTGCCGGCAATTTCAATCGGCGTATCTGACGGAACCACAAGCAGTTTGTGCAGAACATCGGTCATTGTCTTGCCCAGGAAAGCCGAGACGATTGCGGGTGGTGCCTCGTTTGCGCCCAAGCGGTGGGCGTTGGTCGCTGTCGCGATTGAAGCCTTGAGCAGGCCGTTGTAGCGCTGCACGGCGGCCAGAACGTTCACAAAGAAGGTGACGAACTGCAGGTTGCCGCGGGCGTCTTTGCCAGGTGCCAGCAGCAGCGTGCCAGTGTCGGTGCCAAGGCTCCAGTTGTTGTGCTTGCCCGAGCCGTTGATTCCCTGAAATGGCTTCTCGTGAAGCAGAACCACAAAACCGTGTTTCTTTGCAACTGTGTGCATAAGATTCATTATCAATTGGTTTTGGTCGTTCGAAAGGTTGGTTTCGCCGAAAATCGGGGCCAACTCAAATTGGTTTGGCGCAACCTCGTTGTGGCGGGTTTTCAAAGGAATGCCCAGGCGGTGGCCCTGAATCTCAAGGTCGCGCATAAAGGCAGCCACGCGCGACGGAATGGCGCCAAAGTAGTGGTCGTCCAACTGTTGGTTCTTCGACGACTCGTGGCCCATCAGTGTGCGGCCAGTGAGCATAAGGTCGGGGCGGGCAGCGTAAAGGTCCTCATCGACAAGGAAATACTCCTGCTCCCAACCCAAATAAGAGAACACCTTCTTAACTTTCGGGTCGAACATTTGGCAGATTGGCACTGCGGCGTTCGAAACGGCGTTCAAGGCTTTTTTCAAAGGTGTCTTATAGTCGAGCGATTCGCCTGTGTATGAGATAAATACAGTAGGTATGCAAAGTGTGTCGTCCTGAATGAAGACAGGCGACGTGGGGTCCCAGGCCGTGTAGCCGCGAGCCTCGAAGGTTGCGCGGATTCCGCCACTCGGGAACGACGAAGCATCGGGCTCCTGCTGAACGAGCGATTTGCCGTCGAACTCCTCAATCATACCGCCCTTCCAGTCGTACTCCATAAACGAGTCGTGTTTTTCGGCGGTGCCCTCGGTCAGCGGTTGGAACCAGTGGGTGCAGTGCGTCACACCGTGCCCGACTGCCCACTCCTTAATGCCAGCGGCCACCTTGTCGGCTACGGCCGTGCTCAGCGGTTTGCCGTTGTCAATGCAGTCAACCAGGGCGTTAAATGTCTTAACGTCAAGGTATTTGTGCATTTTCTCGCGGTTAAAAACCAACTCGCCAAAATACTCCGACGGACGAGTCTCAGGAACCTCAATGTCAACCGCTTTCTTACGGAAAGCATCTTGAACAACATCAAATCTTAACTTGCTCATTTTCTTAAGTTTTAAGTTTATAAAGTATTAAGTTTTAAGTTTCTCTTTATTTAGCGAACCGTTTTCTTCCGATTCACCGATTCAATCAAAAAAAGGCCGATTCATCAGAACCAGCCTTTTTTATCTTCTCTTATCACCTGTCAGGCTGGATTGGCAGGCACACGGTTTTTCCGATTATTCTTATTCCATTTCGAATTCTGTTTGGAATTCAAAGCGAAGATTTTGCCGCCTTTCAAGCCCTTGTTCATTGTTTCGTTTTTTTAAGTTTCTAATCACTCTCTTTTTTCGTCTTTCGACATTGCAAATATATAGCCGATTTTAAAATCGCAACAGAAAAACGATTATTTGTTTAGTTCTATTAGTAATTCTCGTACTTTGCTTACGATTTATAATTTGAAAGGCTGATTTTTGAATTTTTATTAAAAACCGATTGGTCAGAAAACGTTTCCGCTAACAAATCGAAATCAAGCAAAAACAGACGAAAATCGGGGTTTGTGAGTTTTCAGAAGAGATTTGCGGTTTTTGATTGCGTTTTGACGCGGATTTTGGACGTTTGGTTACGAAATGATATTGTTAGGCTCGCGCTGATTACACTGATTACACAGATTTTTTATTGCTTGAATGTGGTGGTCACGGATTGTGACTAATTTGGTTTTTGAAGTCACAAATTGCGACATCCACTTCCTCCACGCTTGTTTTTAAGGTCGCATTTTGCGACCTCAAAAACTAACTCGCAAAATTGTGTTGCGCAAACCGAAACCCTGAAAGGGTGGAATAGCATAGCCGTGGGTGTAAACCCACGGACAAATTGCGCGGAAACAGCAGAACCCTGAAAGGGTGACACGACAACCAATTATTATTTTGTGTCGCCCCTTCGGGGCTCAATTTGTGGGGAATACATTAAACAACAGGGGCTTACGCCCCTGCCTATATTATGCCGCCCGTTCCGGGCTTTGTAAGTGGTCGCAAGTTGCGAGCACATTTTCTTCTATCAAAAAATTATAATTTATCAATAGCCTCGTATATAAAGTCCCAGCCATTTTCTATGCTGTAATCTTGCAGTTTTGAATATGAAAAATTATCAATGCATTTTGTTAATTCTTCTTTTGTCGGTTGTCTATGTTTTCTTTCTGCAAATGCGTCTGCAAAGTCTTGTATAGTCCAACTTATCTGACAGACTACTTTATCCATATTTTCAAATATATCCATAATTAAATCGTGTAACAATATTATTCAAACTACTACTAGATTATAACTATTCATACCAATCATTTTTGTGATATGCAAATTTAGTCAAGATTACTCAATTATGCGATAACGTATGTTTGATAGAAATAAATACAATCATTTTGCAAGAATAATCGTATTGATTATCAATATAATACTAACAATAAATAGGGACGCGGCACGCCACGTCCCTACAAATTCGCACATCTGTTTATTATCCCAATTATCTAAATTCTAATTTCTAAATCCTAAATCATTTATACCCGCATTCGTGCACATCCTTGACGGCGCGGCCGCTGGGGTCGTTGAGTTTTTTCCAGGCGGCGTCCCACTCAAGGGCAATGGCGGTTGAACAGGCCACCGAAGCCTCGTGCGGCACGCTGGCGGCGGCCGAATCGCTCGGGAACAACTCGCTGAAAATCGAGCGGTAGTAGTATTCCTCTTTGTTCATCGGCGGGTTGATTGGAAAACGCTCGGCGGCGTGCGCCATCTGCTCGTCGGTGACGGCGGCGGCGGTGAGCGCCTTCAGGCTGTCAATCCAACTGTAGCCCACGCCATCGCTGAACTGCTCTTTCTGGCGCCAGGCAATGCTCTCGGGCAGCATATCGGTAAAGGCCTCGCGCACAATGCGTTTCTCGATTTCCTTGCCAGGACACATCTTCGCCTGCGGATTGACGCGCATAGCCACATCCAGAAACTCCTTGTCAAGGAACGGCACGCGGCCCTCAACACCCCACGCGGCAAGCGATTTGTTGGCGCGCAGACAGTCGTAAAGGTAGAGTTTGCCAAGTTTGCGGACGGTCTCGTCGTGGAAGGCGCGGGCGTCGGGGGCTTTATGGAAATAGAGATAACCACCGAAAATCTCGTCGGCACCCTCGCCGCTCAGCACCATCTTAATGCCCATCGATTTTATGACGCGTGCCAAAAGGTACATTGGTGTGCTTGCGCGGACGGTTGTAACATCGTATGTCTCAATATGATAAATAACATCGCGAATGGCATCCAGACCTTCCTGAACGGTGTAGTTCACCTCGTGGTGGACGGTGCCCAGGTGCTCGGCCATCACGCGGGCCTTCGCCAAATCGGGCGAGCCTTTTATGCCGACGGCAAATGAGTGCAGACGCGGCCACCAGGCATCGGCTTTGTCGCCAGTCTCGATTCGCTTTGCGGAATACATATTGGCAATGGCCGAAATGACCGAACTGTCCAAGCCGCCCGAGAGCAGCACGCCGTAGGGCACATCACTCATCAGTTGGCGCTTGACGGCGGCCTTCAGTGCGTCGCCAAGGGCGGCGGAATCGGCACCGCGGTCTTTAACTGCTTCATACTCAAACCAGTCGCGCGTCCACCAACGCTGCATACGGCCCTCGCGGCTGCTGTAGTAATGGCCAGGCAGGAACGGCTCGTAGCGGTCGCAGAAGCCTTCGAGAGCCTTTAGTTCGCTGGCCGCATAGACGGTTCCGTCGGCATCGAACCCAATGTAGAGCGGAATGACGCCGATTGGGTCGCGGGCAATCAGAAACTCGTCTTTTTCTTCATCGTAAAGGGCAAAGGCGAAAATGCCGTTCAAATCTTCCAAAAAGTTGATTCCCTTTTCTTTATACAAGGCGAGAATGACTTCGCAGTCGGACCCCGTTTGGAAAGCGTAGGTGTCGGCCATCTGCTGGCGAATCTGCTGGTGGTTGTAAATCTCGCCGTTGACGGCCAGAACTTGCTTGCGGTCAGTTGAATAGAGCGGTTGTCCGCCTGAGAGCGGGTCCACAATGGCCAGGCGCTCGTGAGCCAGCACGCAACGGCCGCTGCTGTAAACGCCACTCCAATCGGGCCCGCGGTGACGGATTTTCGACGACATAATCAGCGCCTTTTCGCGCATCTCGGCCGAACGGCCCTGCGCAATGTTGAAAATTGATACAAATCCACACATAATTTATAAAGTTTTAAGTTTTTAAGTTCAAAGTTTAAAGTTTAGCGCTTCGCTGTTTAGAAGGTTGAGTCGCTTCGCTGTTTAGAAGTTAGTTTCTAAACTCCTAAACTCTGACCTTCTAACCGTTTAATTGTTAAAGTATTCTGCCAGTTCGCGGTTCTCGTCTGTAAGACGGCCGTAGTGTTCGTCGTGCTGCGAAATGTCGAGGCCGACGGTCTCATCGGCCTGGCTCACACGCATCGTAACCATCTTATTTGTAATGTAATAGAGCGCATAGGTGACGGCAAACGTGAACACAAAGACAATCACAATGGCCAGCACGTGGTTGAAAATGAACTGCGAGTGCGTAACGCCTTCTGCCATAAGGCTTTCTGCCTCATACTGATAGACAAATATTCCCGAAAGGATTGTACCCACAATACCACCCACGCCGTGAGTCGGGAAAACATCCAAAGCATCGTCGACGCTGGTGTGGTTCTTCCAGTGGCAGGCCGTGTTCGAGATAATGGTGGTGATAATGGCGATTATTATGCTGTCGCTCACTGACACCCATCCTGCCGAAGGCGTAATGGCCACCAAACCGAGCACTCCGCCCACTGCGGCGCCCATTGCCGACGGCTTGCGGCCTGTCAGACAATCGATAAAAACCCACATCATCATTGCCGTGGCGGCCGCCGTGTTGGTGTTCAGGAAGGCTTTGACGGCCATTCCGTCGGCGTGAAGCGAACTGCCAGCGTTAAATCCGAACCAGCCGAGCCAGAGCAGCACGGCGCCCAGAACAACGTAGGGCACGTTGGCAGGCTCCGATTTCTTATCGCGACGGCGCCCCAAAAAGATTGCGCCAACCAAGGCGGCGATACCGCTCGAAGCGTGAACCACAATGCCGCCCGCAAAATCCTTGACGTGCATACGGCAGAAAAGGCCGTCGGGGTGCCAGGTCATATGCGCAAGCGGGCAATAGACGAAAATGCAGAACAGCGCCATAAAAATCATATAGGCTGAAAAACGCACGCGTTCGGCAAACGAACCCGTTATAAGTGAAGGGGTTATGATTGCGAATTTCATCTGGAAAAGCGCATACAGGGCCAGCGGAATGGTCAGCCCAAGGCGGGTTGAAAGGTCGTCGGTGGCCGCTCCGCCAACGTTGTGGAACATAAAATAGGTGGCGGGGTTGCCAATGATTCCCCATCCGCCAACATCTTCGCCAAAACAGAGCGAGAAGCCCACAAACACCCACAGCACGCTGATTATGCCCATTGCAATAATCGACTGAAGGATAGTGGAAATGACGTTTTTCTTGCGCACCATACCGCCGTAGAAGAACGACAATCCAGGTGTCATCATCAGCACAAAAATGGTGGCGGTAATCATCCACGCAATGTCGGCAGCACTAATGTTGTCGCTCAAAGTCCAGATTCCCTGCTGTTCGGGAACCAGCAAGCCGCAAATCGCAATGATTGCGATAATGGCTGTAAAAATCACGTAACGTTTTTTCATCTTTTTATTGTTTTAAATATTTGACTTCTATTAGTTTATAAAAAAGGCTGGTCCCGATTGAAACCAGCCTTATGAATTCATTTTCTTGCTCTCATTAGTCCGCCCGACTGGTTAGGCCCGCACTCCGATTCCGATTATTATTACGGCAATTTCGCCCCGAATTTCGATTCGGATTGAGATTCAAATTATTACCGTTGTTCAAATTCTTGTTCATCGTCATTTTTTTGTTTTAAAATCGAAATGCCCTTTTGTTGTCATTTTCGACGCGGCAAATATATAACCGATTTTTATTTTGCAACTAAAAATTGTTATTTTCTTATGTTCTATCCGTATTTCTCGTATATAACTTACGATTTATAATTATTGACGGCGATTTTAGAACGTTCTATCAAAATGATATTGCTGAAAGGCGGGTTTGGTTACGGATTGAAATTGGGCTGGGGGCTGAAGGGGTGGAAATGGCGCCTAATCCAAAATTTCGGGGGGATTTTTCGGATTATAATCCAAAAATTTGGTATGATTTTTTGGATTAGGGGAAAGATTTATGCTATCTACTCCTAAATATTCAAAACAAATGTTGTGTAAATAATATTGGTGGGTTGCCAATAAGTTGAATGTCAAATTTCAGTGAATTTTCCACCAATGTACTTGCATTGTGCATACGGAAACTAATTTGCCAACCCTCGTCTAAGACCATCATCAATGTTGTATCGGAACCTTCTTTAAATTCCAATTCAATAATTCTTGTCGGCAATTTTACGGAATCCGTTTTTATGATTGGCTTGTGTCCATTTATGGTTTGATTTAGTTTTCCTCCAATATTGAATGCTTTTACTACTACAATGTTTCTGCCATCTTCTTTTATGATTTTGTAAAATGGTTTCCTTCCTATTAGGTAACTCAACAAATTAGATGATGCGGAAACATTTGACTTCGCCAACTTTAGCATTTCATCACGAAATGCTTTTAATAATGGAACATAAACATTCGTGGATTTTGCATTACCCAAATCTTCCCATTTTATTTTTGGATTTTGGCGTTTTAGATTCGCTAACGAATCAAAAACACAATTTATCTCCTCGAAGTATTTTTGGGAACAAGGAATCCCCATCCATTCTCTACCAAAATCAATTAATGGTGATAGTCTGGAATGCTTTACTGCATCGTGGTTGTTTTTGGCAGAAATTCCTATTTCCCAATTCTGCCTTGAAAAAATGACATCTCTTACGTCGCCATTGATTCCTTCTAAATCAGATGCCACTCTAATATTTAATATATCGAACAGATTTCTGTTTGAAGTAAGCCCTGGTTCTATTGCGACTAAAGTTTCTATTGTTTTTTGAGCCGCTGTATCAAACCATAGTTTGTCTTTTTCCGTTTGTGCCGCATAACAATTCTGCACGTTTACAAGATTATTGTCATTTTGAAGTTGAACGTGTTGACCATTCGATAGCAAATGTTGATAGTATGCGTTTGCTATCGCAAACTCAAAAGCCTTTCCGTTTTCAACTTGTGATGGCATACCTATTTTACATTAGACGACAATTGTTTTCGAATAGATTCTGCCATCGCATAAGCCAAATTTACAGGAACAGCATTGCCTATCATTTTATAGCCAGCAGCAATATTCTTGTATACAAAAAGAAAATCGTCAGGAAAGGTTTGAATACGAGCACACTCTCTAACACTTAATCGGCGATACAAGTGTTCTTTTCCCTGTTGAAACTCCCGCAGGTTGTCGCTTATGAAAGTCATTTTGGGGGCCTGCGGATGGATTGGGGCTTGTCGCGCTTGCGCTTGTATGGTAAACGATGGTTCATTCCAACTACGAACCCTGTTACGGGACATATAAATTGAAGAAAAGCCACCAGTCATATATTCGTGATTAAGAATTTGTGGTTTTTCTTTGTCCACTTTTACACCATTCGAAACTGGTGTCGGATTAGAAGGCAAATCGCCAATAGCGTCGCGCAGATTAAAGTGTTTGTCTGATGGTTCTGGGAATTGAAATTCTAACCCCAAGTCATTTCTTATTCCAACAAAAAATACGCGTTTTCTGTCTTGCGGAACGTTGTAATCACAAGCATTCAACATTTGAAACGAAAGTGTGTAACCTGCTTCTTTGAACAATTCTTTGATTTCATTCAAAGCATCGGAATGTCGTTCAAGAAGCATTCCCGAAACATTTTCAGCAAGAAAGAATAAAGGGTGTTTGGCTTTAAGCACACGGATATAATCGTAGAATAACTGACCTCGCTTGTCATTAATGCCGCGTTTGGCACCACCTTCGCTCCAGGATTGGCACGGCGGACCACCGATAATACCATCACATTCGGGTATTTCGCATTCATCAATATCAGTTATACTCCGTGTATCTAAAAATGTTGATTTATGGTTGTAGCGGTATGTCTCCCAAATATCTTTGTCGTACTCGTTTGCCCAAACAATTTCATAACCTGCTTTTTCAAATCCCAAATCGAGTCCGCCGCAACCTGAAAATAAAGAAACGAGTTTAAGTTTATTACCCATAATCGATTGATAGTTTTGCATTCACTATCAATCACTTGAAATCGACAACAAGAAAGGTGTAGACCTTTCTATCACATTCACGAAGAGCGTCGGTGAACTCCGTTGTCCTATTAGAATAGCCCACACCTTATCGATGTGAGCATCAACCTTACATAGGACAACGGAACTTTACTCTTCCGCAAATACTGCTATTCAACTTCATTCAAAATCAAGAGTTTCCGACGCTTTTGTTTTGAATGTGAATAATAGTTAATGCCTTGTTATTTAATATGTTAAATTAATATTTCTACTTCGTCATTATCCGTTTTTAATTGTTATGCACAAATATAGTTTAATTTGATGTGTACAATTCAAAATTATGTGTCCTATTAAAGAAAAACAATTGTTGTAGCATTCCTTAAAAGGTCAATGAGTCGTTGGCTTTTTGTCACGCGCCTTTTCTCTCATAAATCAGGATTTTATCGCGGTTGGCAGTTTTTTCGGCGTACGGACGAAGTGAGCCGTCTTCAACAAGGTCAACATTGCGGCCCAGCAAATCTTTCAAATCCATATAAATGCCGCCCATAGTGAAGAGCGTGAACGGTTTGCCCGAACGGTCGGGAACAAACAATATGTCAACATCGCTGTCGGGGCGCTCCTCGCCGCGGGCAAACGAGCCGAACAGCCAGGCCTTCAGCACAGGCTGCGTCTTGAAGTATTCGGCAATCATCCGTGTCATTGTCGGTGTGTCCATAGCGCAAATGCTTTTGTCAGACACAAATGTATGAAAAATCGCGCACAAAAAAACAAGGGAACTCTCGCCCCCTTGTCTTTACAAATCACAAATTTTAAATACTAAATACTAACTGCTAATTGCTACCTGTCAATCAGTTGTATGCC
>JAEEPS010000077.1 GCA_016284875.1 Salinivirgaceae bacterium
GACGCCGTCAGATAGAGTTCGCTGAAGATGCCCAAATGCTCGTCTTGGTCCCAAACGCTGATGCCCTTGCCCACAATTGTGAAATAGATTATCGCATTCTTTTTCAGCCTCATAAGCATTCGGTTGTCGGCCACAAGACTGTATTTGCCCTCGTCGGTGGTGAAGACAAGCGTTTTGATTTTGCTCTGACTGAAAATGTTGACACGCACAGTTTCGGCTCGTGCGCCCAACGCCGCAAACGCCAACAGAAAAACCAAAACCAAATATCTATTTCTCACTGATTTGCAATTATTTGCACTCCGCAATCCAATATCAGAGCCAATGCCAAATGTAAATGAATTTCAACAAAGGTTGGCGGCAGTTTCTGCATTTTGCAAACACAGTGCGGTTAAATTACGCCGCCACAAACTTAATCACCGCCTGCGCTGCCCGTTGCGACGCTCCAGCGCTGCCCATACGCTGCCGAAGTTCGGCGTAATTGCGCTGAAATTCAGCATCATACTGTTTATCGTCAAGAATTTTGCGCAGCTCATCGGCAATGGTGCGCGGGTTGCAGTCCATCTGCACAAGTTCGCGGATAATCTCGCGGCCAACAATCAGGTTTGCAAGCGATATCCATTTTACTTTCAACAACTTGCGACCTATGCGATAGAGAAAATCGGGTGCAGAAATCCGATACAAGACCGCTTCGGGCACACCGAAAAGTGCCGTTTCGAGCGTGGCAGTGCCCGAAGTTACCAACGCTGCACGGCTGAATTTGAGTAAGTTATATGTCTGACCAAAGACAATCGGAATGTTGCAGTCTGCACCAATCACTTTGGTGTAATAGTCGCGGTCGAGACCAGGGGCTCCCGATATAACAAACTGATATTCGGGAAATTGGCGGCTGACTTCAATCATCACGGGCAGCATAAAATCAACTTCCTGCTTGCGGCTTCCTGCCAAAAGTCCGATTATCGGCTTATCAGTCAGGTTGTTGGCCTTGCGGAAATCGGCTTCGGTTTGGTTATCGTCCGACCGAAATTCTTCGATTGCGTCCAAAATCGGATTGCCGACATACTCCACGGGATAGTCGAAACGGGCGTAGAATTCCGTCTCGAACGGCAATATTGTCAGCATTTTATCAATATACTTCTTTATCTTTTTTATGCGGTTCTGCTTCCAGGCCCAGATTTTCGGCGAAATGTAGAAAACGGTTTTCAGCCCAAGGCTTTTGGCAAATTCGGCAATGCGCAAATTGAATCCTGCAAAATCAATCAAGACAACCACATCAGGCTTAAAATCAACAATATCGGCCTTGCATTGTTCCATATTGCGACCGATTTTGCGCAGGTTCATCAGCACGCGTACAAAACCCATAAAAGCCATCTCGCTGTAGTGCTTGACGGGCGGCACACCAGCCTGCGCGGCCATCAGGTCGCCGCCGAAAAAGCGGAACTGCGCCTGCGGGTCCTGCAATTTCAGTTCCCGCACCAAATTCGACCCGTGAAGGTCACCGCTCGCCTCGCCTGCTATCAGAAAGTAACGCATTGATAATTTTGAATTTAGAAGTTAGAATTCAGAATTTTTGATTTACGAATTATGAATTACGATTTACGACACTTGTGATTTAAACCTGTTAAACTTGTTAAACTAAACCTTCTCAATAGCGAAGCGCTAAACTTCTAAACCTCTCAACTTCTTAACTTTAAAGAAAATATATCGCAATAATAGCCACGCCATAGAGCAGGCACATTGCAAGCACGCCGCGGGCAAGGCTCAGTCGGTTTTGGCGGGTCCACCAGAAAAACAAACCCGCGTTGGGCATAAGACTCAGACTCACAATCTTATACAGCACGCCAAACCGCTGAAAATGGCTGATACAATCGGCCACCGAATCGTACCCCTTTCCGTAGGCAACCAATGGCAGAAAAATCGCAAGGCAAATGATAGGCAAAAGAGCGCCAATCAAAATGCCAACTATCGGTTTATCAGTGAGTTTCATAGCAGATAATCGATTTTTTTGAGCCGCGCGTAGTCGGTCGAGTCAAGGTTGATTGGCACAATCGACGCGTAACCGTGCGCCAACGCCCATTCGTCGGTGTCGGTGGAATCGGGTTCGTTATTGATAAATTCGCCTGACAACCAATAAAATGGGCGGCCCGACGGGTCTTGATATTCAATAAAATCCTCCTTCCAAAGGCCATCAGCCTGACGGCAAATCTTCATTCCGCGGAAATCGGCTTCGGAAATATCGGGGAAGTTGATATTCAGGCAGAGATTCTTGTCGGTATTGGTGGCCAAAAGGCGTTTAAGTATTGGCTCTGTGTGTTTTACAACAACCGAGAAATCAGCATCCAAGTCGAAACTGCAAAGCGAAACGCCGACCGACGGAATACCGTTCATCGCGCCTTCGGTGGCCGCACCCAAAGTGCCTGAATAAAAAGCACATACGGTTGAATTTGTGCCGTGATTGATTCCCGACAGAAGAAGGTCGGGTTGGCGGTCGAGCAAGCGGTTGATAGCCATCTTCACGCAATCCACAGGCGTACCAGTTACCGAATAAACCTTAAGATTTGGCTCATCGGTTATGGTTTTCACGCGGATATAATTGCAGAAAGTTATGGCGTGCGACTTTCCCGACTGTGCGGCATCGGGTGCCACAACCACCACATCGCCAATGCGTTGCGCCATTGCAATGAGTTCGGTTATGCCTTTCGACGAATAGCCGTCGTCGTTGGTCACGAGAATGAGCGGACGGTTGTTTTCCATATCAATATTGCTCGTTTTCGTTGGGGAAATCACCCTGTTTGACATCGGTAATGTACTGACCTACAGCATCGGTGACAACCGTGTTCAGGTCGGCATAGCGGCGCAGGAAACGCGGGCTGAAACCTTGTGTCAGGCCGAGCATATCGGCAAAAACAAGCACTTGGCCATCCACCTGACCGCCAGCGCCAATGCCGATTACAGGGATTCTCAGTTCAGAAGCCACACGGGCGGCCAGTTTGGCGGGTATTTTTTCAAGCACCACGGCAAAGCAGCCAGCCTCTTCGAGCAAGTGCGCGTCGCTGACAAGTTTTTCGGCCTCGGCCTCATCTTTCGCACGCACGGCATATGTTCCGAAAGCGTTGATACTCTGCGGTGTAAGTCCCAAATGGCCCATCACGGGAATGCCTGCATCGATAATCTTTTTCACCATCGGGATAATTTCCAATCCGCCCTCAAGTTTGAGCGAGTCGGCGCCCGTTTCCTGCATAATGCGAATGGCGTTCTGCACGGCCGAAGTGGGGTCAACCTGATAGGTGCCGAACGGCATATCAACAACCACCAGAGCGCGTTTGACGGCTTTGGCCACCGCCCCTGCAAAGACAATCATCTTGTCGAGCGTCATCGGCACGGTGGTTTCGTTGCCCAGCATCACGTTCGACGCGCTGTCGCCGACCAGAATAACATCGAGCCCCGCCGCATCAAAAATTTTTGCGGTTGTATAATCGTAGGCGGTCAGCATCGAAATCTTCTCGCCCTGTTTCTTCATCTCAATCAGCCGCAGAGTGGTCACCTTGCGGTTGTCGCTACATAAATATGCTGCCATTTCGTTAGTTTTAAAATCGCGCGAATTTAAGATTTATTCGGAAACGATTAAAAAAAAGGTCGGCAGCGCAACGGCCGCCAACCAGGAATACACGATTTAATAAAAGAAAATATCGGTTGCGGAAAATATTGAAAATCAAATATTCCGCAACAGCCATGAAACTAATCTGCAACCGTCAAATCAACCTTCACGCCGATTTTTATCCAGCGTCCAGGCAGTTCGAGTCCGCTGAAATCGAACGATTTAGTGTTGCCGATGTTTGTTGCCTCAACAAACGGCGTTGCGTATCGGCCGCGATACGATATGCCCGCATCGATGGTTGTGAATCCGTTATATGAGTGAGCCTCAACCTGTTGAGTGACGGGATTTGCGACATCGTAACTGCCGTTGCGGTGCTGATAGATAAGCCGCACGTTGGCCTCAATTTTTCCGAATGAAGTGGCTGTGGCCGATACCGTCAGTTTGTGGCGCAGATGGTCGAGCGCATAAAGCGACTCATAATCGCCCGTCGATTTTTGAATGCCAATATGACTGTAGGCACACTTTAATTCGCTAATTATCAGGTTTTTTTGTTTAAAAATCGACGCAGGCTTCACCGTAACATCAAATTCCTGTCCGAAGGTGTTGACTTCCGTAACGTTCTGTGCCACATAAAGTTCCTCGCCTGTCAGACGCGCCCAGTCGATAATGTTGCGGCCCTGCTTGAAATAGACGGCCGCCCGAGCGCTGAACAACCGCTTGTCGGCCTTGAATCCGACCTCGTAAGTCGTAACTTCTTCCGATTTAAGATTCTCATTACCAACATTTTTCGGGCTTTGATAGAACAAATCGGTGAACGTAGGCTGACGGAAGGCCGCATTGGCCGACGCGAATGCACATAACGAATTGGAAATCATATAAGTTGCATCGATTCCAGGATAGAAGTTCACCCCGCCGTCGATAAGCACCACGCCGCCTGCCGACACTGCAAAATGCTGTGCCACAAACTTATGATTGGCCGAAACGGTGGTGAAATTGCGGTCGTAGAAATGGTCGTAAAAGATTGAATCGCGGTCCTTCACTTCCACCTGCTTGCCCGTAACGTGCCCCAGACGAGTACTTTTGATTTTTTCGGTGCGGTTTTCGAGTCCGAATGTGGTTGTGCCCCAATCGGTTACAAACGACGCCTGCAGGTTCGCCCCCAAAGCGTCGGTTTGGTGATAGTTCTGATAAAATGCAGGATTACTGCGCTTTAGCACGTAATAATCGTTCAGTCGCCGCCAATAGGCATTTGCCGACACAGTGACACCCAAATCGAGGTCGGTGCCAATGCTCGCCAGCCACGACTCATTTTCCTCATACTGTTCGGGATACGAGAGCGAATAGAAGCCGTTGCTGCCGAAATGTTTTTCGGTGTAGCCCACTTGCGCGTTTATGTTTGAATTTCCAATCGGCAGAACGCTGCGATAGAAAAGATTATGAATGTCGAAATCGGTGTTGCTGACGTAACCGTCGGAATGTGAGACAGATGCGGATAGAAAATTCCTCACGCAACGGTTGCTGACAGCGGCTGACGCAGCCAATTTGTAAAGACCGTAATCGCCATGCATCATGCTGAATTTGAATCGGTTGACGGTGTCAGTCGGCGTGAAGAAACACAAGGCGCCGCTCAAAGCCGCCACACCGCTTGCACGGCCAGTCTGGCCAACAATAATCTCCACCCGTTCCACGTCGTCAATATCGACGGGAAGCGTGAAATTGTTGTGCCCTGTTTGCGGGTCGGTAATGTTTATTTTGTTAAGGATTATGGCGTTTTGGTCGGTGGTTCCACCTCGGATCGACAGGTCGGACTGAACGCCTAAAAGTCCGCGCTGACGAATGTCAACTTGCGCCGTATATTCCAGCGCGTCAATAAGATTCTGCTGCGGGGCGGCCGCAAAATCATCGGTTTTTACAATTGCAACTGGCACAATCAGTTGCGAGAAATTGCTCGTCACCCTGTCAGACGACACGGTTACTTCCTCAACTGTAACACTGTCAGCAATTTCTGCCGAGTCAATCATTGTTGCGCACTTTGCCTGCGAGGCCGCAACCGTCAGTGTGTCAACAAGAACACAAATTTTAATGACCTTTCCCAAACTGTTGTAAATGGCGTAGTTCTTACGCGTCCACTTCGAGAAACAGACCATCTTTTTCTTAAATCTGCTGTTTTTTAATCTCATTTTAATATTTTTAAAAGTTAAACGCGGCGGCTCAAAGCAAACAATGTGCCAAAAAAGAAGTTTTTTTGGCATTACACTGCAAGCGGTTTTTTTCAGAAAACCGTCCGATATAAACTATTTTGCTACATTTGGCGCATCTTAAAAACATTTGGGGATGAAATTATCTTTCAAGGCTAATATTGCCAGTATATTGCTGATAACCTTTGCTTTATCGGCCTGCAACAACAATGGCGACAAAAACAAATTCAGCGCAAACATCGAAAATAAAAGTTGTGTTTCCGACACCGCGATTCATTACTCGCTCTACGCGCCAAAAACCAAAGGGCAGAAACTTCCTGCCATCATTTTCTTCGACCCGCACGCGCAGGGCTCGGTTCCTGTGAAGGCTTACGCTCAACTGGCATCGGAATACAACTATATTCTGATGGGCAGCAACGACATGCACAACGGACAATCGGCCTCGCAAACCGAAAAAATCGTGCTCGGGCTTATCAATGAGGCTGTGAATCAGTGCAATGCCGATGAGAACCGCATCTACCTCTGCGGATTTTCGGGCGGCGGAAAGGTAGCCACAATTTACGGCATCAACATTCCCGAAATCAAGGGCGTGATTGCCTGCGGAGGCAGCATCACACCAAACATCAAGCCCGACTCCTCTTTCTGCTTTGTGAGCATGGTGGGCGACAAGGATTTCAACTATCTCGACAT
This sequence comes from Salinivirgaceae bacterium, assembly GCA_016284875.1. Classification (GTDB taxonomy): domain Bacteria; phylum Bacteroidota; class Bacteroidia; order Bacteroidales; family SZUA-534; genus RUG13583. The sequence continues at coordinate 6,484 of JAEEPS010000077.1, forward strand.
GCAGCAGGCGCTGGTCGCATTCAGCAAGATGGGCATTTCGTTCACATCGCTTGTTTTCGACGGAAAGCACGACTGGCCTGATGCCAAATATTTCAAAGATGCGTTCGACGCTCTGGAAATCAATGCAATGCGCACAGGTTTCAAACCGTCTGACGTTGACTGGTTGAAATCGGTTTACACCAAACTGAAGGATTCGGCCAACATTTGCATGGCCACTGGCGAATATGTGAAATGCTCCGAACTGATTGGCCGCATTCAAGGCTGGTTCGGCTCCATCGACAACGATATAAGGCTCTCGGCGTTCATGTCGAATTTGAGCAATAATCAGATGTATATCAGTGAGATGGAAAAGAAAACCAGTTTGGCGATGAAAGAGGTTGAGTTGCGCAGCAAGTTCATCGGCTCGGTTGAAAGCCGCGACCTCGACTGGTGGAAAAACGAGGTTGACAACTTCCACAAGAGCATCGCCAGCAAAGACAAACAGGTGAGCCTAACCACCCAACGACTGATGGCTTACTTGAGCATGATGGCGTTCTCACTGGCCAACAACGACATTCTGGCTGGCAACAAAGAGGGCGCGCTCAAAAAACTGCAAATCTACGAGTTGGTTGAGCCCGATTTGGCCGACGTTGACCTGATGTACGCCCGCTACTACCTGATGGCTGGCGACCGCCAAAAGATGGCCGAAAGTTTCAAAAAGGCTATGGCCAAAGGCGTCGACCGCGTTGACCAATACGCATCGGATCCCACATGGCGGCAACTTTATTCGCAGGCAGAGATTAAAGCGGAATACAAGACGAAATAATAAATACGGATAACATAAAAATATAAGCGGGGACTTGAGTCCCCGTTTTTTTTGTGTGAATTTGCAAAGGGAGAACCGCCTTAATTGGCTATTTTCAAATTGCGAAAGAAGCCAGATTCACCACCACCGAAAAATGGTTCGATGCGCCCGAAAGGGTGTAGCGGGCATGGGCGTACTCAACGCTGAAGCGTTTCAGGCGCAGGCCGAAGCCTAACGACATTCCTGCCATGCCAGGCGCGTCTTTCAGTTTCAGTTCCTGGCGGCGGTTGTAGTTGAAGCCCACGCGCAAATTAAACTGTTTGCCAGGAAAGGCTTCAATTCCAAAAACGCAGTGGCGCAGGATATTATCAGCGAATGATGGCAATGTGATGTTGTCGCGCTCAACTTCGGAACCTGGTTCTGTAGTGTTTTTGCTGTCGGCGTTCAGGCGGGGTTTCTGCAACTGCTGCAGCACCACCGACAGACGGAACGGTGCATGTTCCAACTGGTGGCTGAACGACATCAGCGCTTCGAACGGTACGCGGCCATAGTGTTCGTCGTATGCAGTGATTTGCGACCCTGCGTTGCGCAGAAGTGCCGATGCGGCTGTGCGGTCTTCGTTAAAGGTGTAACTGGCTGAAATGTCGGCCATCAGGCCAACTGAGGAATAACCTGCCACGAACGACAGGACAGGCTTGAGCGTGGCACCAATGGCAAGGCACGAGTCGAAGCGGCGGCCGTATGACAGATGAAAGGCATACTCGTTGGTTGAGAACGAGCCCGCTTCGTTGCCAAAAACATCGTAGCGTGTGTTCTTGCCGCCGTTCAGATACTGGATTCCAACGGCCATTGTGCCAGGCACGCGGCTGTCTTGAAAACAATACGATGCGTGGCCTATCGAAATGTCGGCAATATAGTTTACATAATCAGCCGCAACTTTATGATTTTCAATATAAGGCAGAAACGTAGGATTGGTAGCGGCAATGCCCAAATCGGGCTCAGTGATGGCCAGCGGCACGCCACCCATCGCGGCAACGCGCGCCGACGCTGGAATGGCGGCAAACTCATAAACGGGCTGCGCGGCGGCAGTCAGGCAGAGCATTGCGGTCATCGCCGAAAGGCAGAACCGACTGAAAAAACCGATTGAAAACCCCCTCCTTTTCATCGCCTAAAGTTTTGATAATGAGAATTTCAACTCAAAGCCGAATTCAGCCGTGGTGTTCTTGTACGAGTTGGTGGTTTTGGGGCTCATCAGGTTATAGTCGTAGTAGAGCCGCAGAGTCACCTTGTCGTTGAGTTCGTATTCGGCCGACAGGTTCATCGACAGGCCCAACTGGCCCGATGTGATTTCGTCGTTGCGCAGCAGAAGGTCGCGGGTGACGGTGATGTTGTCGCTGACGGTGAAGTCGGCACGCAAGTTGCAATCGCTCACAAACTGCTCGCCCTGACGGTTCTTGAAAGGCAGCACAAGTTCCTGGATTCGGTAACCCGCGCCAACCACATACTCGCGCTTGTAGAGTTCGAGCATCTGGCTGTTGGTCAGGTTCATAGTCATGGTGCGGCTGCGCTTGTACTCGAACCGCGAACTCAGGCTGTTGAGCCATGTAACATCCACACCGAACAGCGGCGTGAAGGCTTCGGTTATCGAGAACGATGTGATGTCGTAGTAAGGCACGAACATCATGCCATCGCCCACTTCGGCCACCGACCACGACATGTTGCCGTATTCGGGCATCCGTGCCTGCTCGTAGTTGTAGCCCTTGCTGCTCATGAACGAGCCCACACTGAAGGTGCTCTGATAGCCATGCGAGAGCGATACGTTCTTGACTTTCTTGCTGATAGGCTTGTAGGCTGTCAGGCCGTCCCATTTGACTTTCCAGCCAGGGCGGAAGTTTTTCCATGTGGTGAAGTCCTGCCCGTTGTTGCGCCCAGTGTAGGCGGCCAGGAAGGCTGGCACGGCAATGTCGGGGTTCGAGATTGAATAGCCCGCTGGCATTGTCGTGTCCGACTCGCCCATAGGCTCGTAGGCGGGGAAATAGTCGGGCTCGTGGCCGCGGCGCATGTTGGCCTGTTCCCACGCAAATTTGTGAAGATTGCGGCGGTACTCTTCAAACGCCTTCGACTGCGTGTTTTTCTCTGTCGGGCGGTCGCCGAAGGCTGTGTTCAGCGTCCACACAGTTACGTTGTAAGCACCCGATTCCATGCGCGTTGAGCGATAGACGTCATACTGGTCGTGTTTGGCGTCGTAATTGCCCATCAGGTAGTATTCGCTCGTTTTTTTGGTGATGGTGCGCTGGCCTGTGAAGTCGATTTTGAGAGCCTTCACGGGCTGGTAGGTTGCCTTGATGTCGACGCGGCGCTGGTTCGATGTCAGGAACGGCTGAATCAGGTTGATGTTGTCGATAAGATGGCCGCGGCGTGCTTCGCGCTCAGCAAAAGCGGTGTCCTGATATCCAAAGATGAAGGCCAGACCTGGCGTTTTGCGCAGTTCGGCAAAACTGTAGTTCGGCGTGTAACCTTCGAGCGTCATGGCGTTCGACTCTGTGTAAGCAAACGACACATTTTTGAATCCGATGACGGCCAAACCTACACCTTCCATCACGCGGCGGGCGGGCGAATCGTGCGTCAACCGCTTGCCTGTGACGGTCACTTCGGCATCTTCAACATCTTCATCCACAGTCACTTTCACACGGTTATCGTTCAGCACCGTGAATGACGATTTCACTTCTTTGCCGCCAACCGTCACCTTCACCACAATGTCATCCGACGTGCGCAGGTTGTGGCTCACCACTTTGGCTGTGCCTTTTTTGGCCTTGAATCCTTCTTTGGTGGCCTTCACGGTTTCCGTCTTCTGAGCAAGGCGCTTGTCGCGTGTCTGCTTGTATTTCTTTGTCAACTCGTCGAGCGGCTTGAGTTTCTTGTAGAGATTCTCAAGATTGCCCTGCGCGTTGATGTTAATCTGGTTGGTGTTGCCGATGGTGTTGCCCATATAGAGAGACGAGTCCTTCACTTCGGGGCCGCGGTCCCACTGGTAGGTCGATGCGTAGCGCGCCGTGAGCGATGTCCAGTTCAGAAGCGGAATCTTGTTGATAGGCACGGTGTACGATGCCGTGAACTTCTGGTTGTGCTCTTTGGCCAGGCCGCCTTCCATTATCGATTCCCAAACATCTTTCTTAAACTGCTCATACTCAGTGCGGTTTGTCTTGTCAATCAGTCCTGCGGGCTCTTCAATAATCGTCATGGTGTTCATCATCCAGGTGAACTTGATGCCCTTCGACAGGTTGTATTTGATGCTGAACTCGCGTTCCCAATCAAACGATTTGTCGCACGTCGGTGTGTACTCTTCGCCGCCCGATGTCATGCCCATGCTGATGTTGCGCAGTTTAGTCTCGTTATACTGGCGTTTCATACCTGTGCGCCAGGCGATTTGGGCTGGTGCCAGATAGAAGTTCATATCGCCCACAATTCGCAGATACGGCTTCTTGAGCAGTTTCGATTTCTTGAACGGCTCAATTGCCTTCGGTTGGTTATTGAACGTGTAATTGAGTGAGCCACTGTGCGTTGTGGTGTTGTCGTACTTCACGCTGTAGTCCGAATGCTTCTCTTCAACATAGGCGTAACTTGCGCTCAGGTTCGATGGCGAGTAGAAGTGCGTCTTGTTAGAGTTTTTGCTTTTCTTCGCCTGGCGTTTCTTCTGCCGTTCCGTCATATTCTCTTCGTCGGCCTTCGATGTCTGTTTCTTCTTCGAGCGCTGACCAATGCCAACGTTGGTGAAACTGATGCTTCGGCGTTCGGTAAGGTCCTGAACACCATCCATATACTCTTTGCGCTCAGAGCGGCTCATGCCTTTGGTGCCTTCCTTAATCTTCACATCGGGGTCGAACGGGTTGTATTCGGGATTGACAGCCGTGCGCGAGTAACTCATGAACATCGGGATGCGCACGTTGGCGTCTTTCGGAAACAACTTACCCAACTCAATGTTGGCGGCCACATCCACAGAGTTGGTCTGTTCCATCGAGCGTTCTGATGTCGACTGCTCGATAGAACCGAAACCAGCCTGCGTGGTGCTTCCAGCCACGTTCACGTTACCCAAATCGGCCATCTTGATGTTCACGGCGCCCTGAGCCGCCCAACCGCCACTCTCGTTGAAATCGGTGAGTCTCAACTCGTTAACCCAAATCTCAGCCGATTTTGCCTGACCGTCGTCGGCATTGGTGAACACGTTGTCTTTCTGCAGCGGGTTGCGCACGCCAATCATCAGCGATTTCACAATGGCAATGTTCGGGTTACCCATCACGGTAATCTTGCGTTTGGTGCGGCCGCTGCCCGTTGTCACCACGTAGGGCATGGTCTGCGACACCGACGGATTGCCCGATTTTATCTCAGCGTTGCGCTCAAGTTTGGCATCAACCAACTCGCTGAAAATAATTTCCATGCTGTTATCGTCAGGCCAAACCAGACGGCGGTTGTCATTATTGTCGGGGTACGGGCGCGATGTCCACCACGGTGTAACCTTCAGCGGCACCTCGTACTCGTAGTAGTTTTCGGTGTAATCCTGTCCGATGCGGATGAAGCAGGTTATCTCGTCGTCGCTCAGAGATGACTCGTCGTCCACAGCCTCAGCATGGATGAACATCTTGAGTTTCTCATAGTTACGCATGTCAAGGTTTATCGTCTTGTAAACGGCTTTCGAGTAGCCGTCGCCCAAACCAGTCACCTTCATGGTCATACTCTGCTCGTTGAGTTCCACAAGTTGTGTCTGCGACGGGTCCTGCTCGCGTGTCACGCCCACTGGCAGCAGGTAGTTCACTGGCGCGCGGCTGCCGTTTTCCTCAATGTTCACCGTCGAGATGCTGAACGATGCGGCCGACTCGTCGTTGTTCTCGTTGTTCGATAGAAGCGCCTCGTTGCCAGCCTTCAGGTCGTAGTCGTAGGTGAACCAGTCGCCCTTCACAAGATCGAGAGTGGCAAAACGCAGAACCACTTTCTGCTGCCATCCGTGAAGGAACATACGCATAAAGCGAATTGATGTAAAATCTTCGATATCACCTACTTGTTGGCGTGCACGCGAGTTCAGCGGAATGCGGAACAAGTACCATTTCACAGCCTTGCGCTCGCCGCTTGGCAGCGAGTTGGTCACATTGCGCTCGTCAACAATATAGTTCGAGCCGACCATCATGTTGTCGCGGTTCAGGTCCACACGGTACTGGAAGTACGACTCGCCCTCACTCAGCGTGTAATCGCCGTTAATATCCTCAACATCAGGCTTCGACGTGGCGTAGGTTGATGTGGAGCCAGTGCTCACAGGCGAGTTGCCCTCGGGGTTGTTGTAGTTCATGTAGCGGTCAACAATTCCGTAGCCAGCCTCGTCATAATCGCCGCCCTTAAAGTAGTGATAATCATCGCCCGACGGGTCAGCGCGGAACTCGCGGAAGACATCGGGGTCCAAAACACCTTCAAGTCGGTCGAGATAGGTTGAGAAGAACACCTGCTCGTCCGACGGCCCGCCGCTGAACGATGAACTGCTCAGTCCGTCGAGACCCACATCCTGATAGCGGCGCTGGCTCTCTTCGTTCACAAAACTGATGTTGCTCTTCTGCACGGCAGGCACGCGTCCCCACGCCGTCTCGTCATACTCTGCGGGGTCGGGCGGATAGTTGGTCGGAAGGCCGTTCTCGTAACTCTTGCGGCTGTCTTTCAGCACGTCTTCCGATATGTTACCGAAGTTGAAATAGAGTTGGCCGCCAGGGTTGAGCGAGTCTTCCTCAACAAACGGGTCCATCATCCAGAATTCAAGGTATTCGATGTTCGATGTCTCGAAGTTTTTGGTTGTCGTCTCGCGCATGATGCCGCCCCACTTATCCTGCGGATTGCGGAAGTGGCCCGTGCGGTCGTAGTCGTCGGTGCTGTAGTTGTATGGTCCACGAATAGTCGGGTCGAAGGCCACATCGAAAGTTGTCAGATAGATGGCATCGCCCGACGACTGGTCACGATTGGGATAGATGTTCAGTTCAGGCACGCGGTAGGCGTTCAGCCGCGACTGCTCAGCCTTCGACACTGGCGAACTGGCCTGGAACATCAGCGGGTCAATCTTGTACCACGCAATTTTGGCGCGGTTGTAGCCCGCCTCAATGTTGTTGAAAAGGTCGGCCTCGCGGAAAATATTGCCTTGCGGGATGCTGGCCAGAGTCCATGCCTCGCGGTTGGTCATGTCGTAACTCGACTCGCTGCTCTCAAAGTCATCAATGTAAACCTCGCCCGACTTGCCCACAGCCCTGCGGTTGTGGCCAGGCACCAGTTGCGCGTACTCGCCCTGCAGCGACATTGTCGATTTCTCTTTCGTCTCGATAAGCGGCAGCCAGTCAAGGAATTTGGTGAGCAGCGGCAACTCAACCTCATACGAGCCGTTCAGGCCCCAGATGGTGTTCGAGATGGGGTCCTCGCCCACGTTCACCTTTGTAGTGGTGGGCTTCTCGTTCAGGTGCATCACGGTGGCGCCAAGATTGAAGCGGTCGCTGAAGCGATAATCCAAATGCGTGCCCAGCAGCGTTTTTTCCATCAGGCTGAACGTTGAGTTGCTCTCGAGCGACACCTTGATTGGCGTGCCCGAAACCAGATAACTCTCGTTGATGATTTTCACGCGGCCCATGCTGTAATCGACTGTGTAATCGACATTCTCTGTGAGAGTTATGCCGCCTGCCGTCACCACTACCGAGCCTTGCGGAATGTTGAACGAGTTGAGTGAAATCTCCGACCCGCCCGACGATTTGTACGAGCCGTGCAGGTAGAATTTGCTCTTCGATGTCATCTGCTGAGCCTTGTATTGCGTTGAGTCGTAAAGTTCCTGAAAAACAAAGTCTTTCGACTGAAGGTCGCCGCCCAGAGTGTCGTGCAAGTGGCCGCCAAAAGGCTCAACCACAGGGAAATAGACGCGGCCGTTGGTGGTGTTCACCGTCACGCCAGGAATAAAGTCGAAATAGCCGTTGCCGCCCTCAACGTAGTCGTTTTTGCTGTTCAAGTTGTCCAAACCCATCAGGTTCAGCAGTTTGGTGTTCTTGATTTCCTCGCTCAGGAAGGCATTCGATAGTTTTCGCACCCGCGATTTGTTGTTGTAGTACTCAACCTCGAGCACAAAATCGTCAGAGTTCAACTGATAGGCGTCGAGCGAATAAACGTTCTTCATCATCAGGTCCCAGTTGGGATATTTTGGCGTGAAGTTGCTGCCCTTCAACAGTTTGACAATCAGGTTGTCGGGGTTGGTGATACCATCGCTTGTGAACTCACCCACCTTGTAACTGACGCCGTCGACGGTGTACTCGAAGGCCACGGCCAAAATCTCGTCGCCGTTCAGAGCCGAGTTCAGAGTGATGTAGCCCAACTGTGTGTTCACAGTGTACTCGTTGCTGTTCAGTTTGCGGGCGTACTCAACCTTCTCGTAGTCGCGGGCGCCAGCCAGACCCTCGTCGGCCAAAGCCTTTGTCACCTGGTCGATGTTGCGCACGTTGGGCACGCCCAAAATTTGCCTGTAGAGAGTGTTGGCGTTGTTGTCGGGGGCACTGTTGCCCATGAAGCCGATATTCGGATTCAGCACGGCGCGGTCTTTGCGGTTATACATCGGATATTCCTCGCGTTCCTCACCCAAATCCATGAAAGCCACAATGTTATGTGCATTCTCTGTCGAGCGTTTGGTATTGGTCACCCACACCTCAACCTTCGTAATCTGCACGCTTGTGACAATCAGCGGCAACTGCTTTAGTGCCCTGTCGTACTGCGAGCGGAAGAAGTGCGAAAGGAAGAAGTGGCGGTTCTTGTCGTAATCAACAGCCGACACATCGAACTGGCTCACCTGCGCACCGCCCTGCGTGGTGATGGTCTTCGACTCGCCTTTCTGCTGCGAGATGACCGTCGAAACATACAATTTGCCGAATTTCAGTTCGGTAAGTATGCCAAAAAGGCTCTGACTGCCAGTGATGAGCGATGTCGAGAGCGGCAACGACACGTTTCCAGCCTCAATCTTTTGGATGATGTCGTCCTCCTTGCCCTGGAATTTCAGGTTGATGGTATTGTCGAAATCGAACTGTGACTCAGTGTCGTAACTGATTTTCATCTCAAGATTGTCGCCGATTTTTCCAGCCACGCTCATCTGAATGTTCTCTTTGAAGTCGAAAATGGTCTGGCGCCTGAGCGATTGCGCAATGTTGGGGTTCTCAGTGTTGGTGATTTTCAAGCCGAATTTGAGCGATGCCGTTCCCTGCGGCTTGATGTCGATTACATTGCTGCCGAAGATGGTCTCAAACAGTTCATTATCAACGTTGAACTTGGTGAACGAGCCGCCCTGGCGCTCGAAACTCTCGTTGCGATAGCGCTGCCGCCAGTAGTTTTTCAGAGAGTTGTTCACGTCATAGTCGCCGTATTCCTCGCGCGACATTGTGAACGGCGGCCTCACATCCACGCCGCCAACCTTCTGGTGAATGATGTATTGGTCGGTTTCGTCGTCATACTCAACTTCGTTGGTGAAGTTCGACGGGTCTTTCAGCCCGATGTTCGATGCGGGACGCACGGGCTCGTACGGCGTGCGCGGCGGCCTGGCAATGCGGTAGCGCGGCGCGGCCGTGTCGCCTGTCTGCTGCGCACTGACATTGGCGGCAAGCATAACAAAAGCCGCTATCAACGCACACAACTTTGTTCCGTACATCGACCTCATCTGAAAAAACTATATGGGACCTTTAGTTGCTTCCCCATTCGTGACTCTTTTCAACAGGACGGCCGCATCTGCCTGCCGTCCAATGTTTTATATGGATTTTAAGGCTTTCTTCACCATATCCTCAACCTTCATCGTCGGGTCTTCCTTAAGCAACTTGTCGAGCAGTTTCTCGACAAGGTTCTTCTGGAAACCCAAAGCGACTAAAGCAGATAACGCTTCTTCGCGGTTTGTATTGCTTTGAGCGAACAAAAAATCAGTGTTTGCCTCGGTCTTTCCGATTTTGTCCTTCAAATCAACAATCACTCTTTCGGCCGTCTTCAGTCCCACGCCCTTCACCCCTTTGATGATGTTGACGTTGCCCGTGAGCACAGCGTCGCGTAACTCGCTGGCACTCAGCGATGAGAGAATCATCCGTGCCGTGCCTGCCCCCACACCCGAAACGGTGAGCAGCAGACGGAACACCTCGCGCTCTGTCTTCGACGCGAATCCGTAGAAAAGTTGAGCGTCCTCTCGCACAATGTGATGCAGGAAAATAATGGCCTGTTCCTTGCCCGAAAGAGCAGTGTATGTGTTAAGCGAAATGAGAATCATATAGCCGATGCCGCCATTGTCGATGACAACATACGTCGGTGTCAGTTCCGCAATCCGCCCCTGAATGTATTCGTACATTGTAAATCAGTGTTTTGAGATTAAACGTGCAAAGGTAGAAAAATTTGGGAATTGGGCTTTTTCAGGAAAGAAAACTCGCTTCAACTTTCAATTGGCAGATTCACTTCTTTCGTTTATCTTTCCCACATGATTGAACCGAAATTCGATACCACCTTTTTCGAGCGTTACGCCATGATAGCGCTGCAGACCATACTTGGCGACAAATACGCGTGTCTGGTCAACTCTGACCGCCCCGACCTGCAAGATATTGGGCACAGCCTGGGCGTTGAAGTGACGCGCTCAATGAAGGAAAACAAAACAGAAGCCGAAATGCTTGTGAACGAGCTGGCCGGCGACAACATCTTCTGCATCGACGAGTCCGACTTGCACGACATCGAACTCTACGGCTACGCCTTCGGTCTGAATTACGGACATTATATGGGCGAACTCGAGAAACGGTACTGGTCGCTGGCGCAGCCACTCAAGCGAATCATCAAAAGCAAGGTTCACAAGGTGGCCGACGGGTTCTACGGCAATTTCAACCAGTTTGAACTCTTCATCTTCACCAAAGATGACCTTACGCGCCACGAAGTGCAACTCACGGTTTACTATATGACCGAACTACAGAACTCGAACGCCATACGCTACTCGAAACTGCATATTGCCCAAACCGACAAACTCTATGTCTGCGATCTGAAAACACAAACCGTTGAAGAACACACCATCTGCAAAGAGCAGTGCCGCGCATTCTACCGAAAAGCGGTGGAATGAATCACTTACTTC
>JAEEPS010000151.1 GCA_016284875.1 Salinivirgaceae bacterium
ATTGTGTCGGTTCCTGTTATCTGAGCCTCATTGATGGCCGCGCCGATATAGAATTTGCCACTGAAACGCTCTTTGAGCGGCGGGCATTCCTGTGCTTTCTGACTGCACCCTGCAAGAGCGGTAGCCACCAAAGCCATCGATAATAATCTGATATTCATATCTTTAAAATTAAAAAAAGGCGGAAGGGACGCTTCCCTCCCGCCTTATGTTTTCAATAGTTATGCTTTTGTGCGAGCCTCAATTTCGCGGTTCATCTCGTCGAGACGCTCATCGGTAAGCGGATACTTTTTAATCAAGTAAGCCACAACAATGAGAAGCGCTGCAGGGATTATGGTTGTGAACACCAGAATCGCATTTTGAGCAGTGGCTGAATATTTGCCCAACTCTGTGTAATAAGCATTTACAGGTGCGCTGATAAACGAAGCCAGGAACACTACAACGAAAATGCCGAGCACCAGTTGAAGGCATTTGTTAGCCTTGAACTCACGGAACATATCGCCGAACGAAACGGGTTTCTCTGGTGTTGTGGTGATATTCTCCTTGCTGCCAAGGAAGCAAAGCGTCAAGAGCACAAAGCCGACTAGCGCGAAAATGGCGGTAACTGTAAACCAGGCTTTCGGGTCAGTAGCCAAAGCCGATTCCTCACTTGCAAGGTTAAAGCCGATAAGGCCCATAACCAGCGGTGTAATCCAGCCTGCAATCGAGAATCCCGCTTTGAAAGCGACACCTGCCAAGGCGTTCACTGTGGCGGCTGGACGGTTGCCTGTGCGGTGCTCCGACTCGGTGATAACTTCAGGAACCAAAGCCCACATCAGCGAACCAACGAGCAGACCGACGCCAGTCATAATCTTTGCAATCTGGACAAGCAGTGTGCAACTCTTGACATCGCCGAACTTGCCAATGCCGAACAGAATGGCAAAGCCAATAAAGCCTATCGAGAGAAGTGTGTAATAAAGACCTTTTTTACCCAGCAGTTTCTTCAAAACAGGCAGCAACGGCAGGATAATGAAGGCTGGAATGGTACCAATGGCCATAAAAATCGCCTGCTCCCAGTTGATTGCTGAATGCACGCAAATGGCGAGTCCGATAGGGAAACCAGCCTGAACAATAATCTGACCGATATTGGCGCAAACCATACGGGTTGAAGTAAGGATAAGAACCTCGTCGTTGTCACGGGTCATACTTGCCATAATCGAGCCGTACGGGATATTCACCACCGAATAAATCATACTTAATATGGTATAACTCAATGTGGCGTAAACCATCTTCGCTCCCATCGACCAAGTGGCTGCGGCGGGAAGCATCAGGAAGCAAGCGGCAACTGTGAGCGGAATACCACCCCAAAGAAGATAAGTGCGGTACTTGCCCAATTTGGGATTGCGGTTATCGATATACTTTCCTACTACAGGACTCCAGAAGCAGTCGATGAGACGAACGGTGAGAATCAAGCCGCTGACAAATGCCGGATTGATTTTCAAGACCGTAGTAAGATAAAGCATCAAATAGCACGCAACCGTCTGAAAGATAAGATTTTGTGCCAAGTCGCCCGAGCCAAAGCCTATGCGTTGAGCCCACGATAGTTTGTAGAATCCTTTCGATTCTCCTTCATTTTTTAATTCCATTACGTTTAGTTTAAGTTATTACTCTAAAAAGCCGCGCCACGGTGTTGTGAAAACCGCAAAAAGCGACATTCCAAATGTAAATTTTTGTTTAATGTTTCCGCCACTTGTTTCATTTTTTTTTCAAAAAGGCACAAAAAAGCGCCATCTCGTCATTTTTTATGGCCCGCCGTGTCCACCGAAAAGAAATCGGCCTTATCTTGCACCCAATAATTTTAAAACGAATGAATATGAAAAAGATTCTTATTGCAGCCGCATTGCTTTTCACGGCAAATGTGGCAATGTGCCAACTTTTCGCTGTGGGTGTCAAAGGTGGCCTCAACTCTACAAAACTGAAAATGAAAGATGTTGCGGAAACCTCAATTAAAAACGCTCAAGGACAAGAAACCGGAGCAAAAATCATGATGGAGGACGCCGCTTCCGATTTGGGATTCCATGTTGGCGGATTCGCCCGCATCAATGCACTGGTGATGTTCGTTCAGCCTGAAATCTACTACACCAACATGAGCTCGCACATCAAAATCAACACTACCGATGGTGGTGTCAGCAAAAGCGAGACTGCCGATGTCAAGAACCACCGCATCGACATTCCGGTAATCGTAGGCGCAAAGTTCGGCCCTGCACGTTTGGGTTTAGGCCCTGTTGCTTCGTTCAACCTGAAATCGGACACCAAAGTATCTGACGAGATGAAAGAGAAGATTGGCGGCGGCCTTGATAACGCCAAAAACACCGCATCGTTTGCAATGCAGGTTGGCGCAGGTCTCGACATCCTGAAGAAACTCACACTCGACCTTCGCTATGAGTTCGGTTTGAGCAAGTTAGGCAACGAGATTAATGCAGGCAACAACTCATTCAAGACCGACCAACGTGCCAACTCATTCATAGCCAGCATTGGTTGGATGTTCTAAACCAGTTTGGATAAAAACTAAAAAGCCTGCTTCAACATTGGAGCAGGCTTTTTTCATATAAACTCTAAACTTTACTCTTTACTCCTTACTCTTTACACACTACTCTCTCCAAACTATCCTTTCCTATAATTCTGCTCCCACTTCCAAGCCGAGAGCGTCATATCGTCGATTGAGAGTTGCGCCTTCCAGCCCAGATCGTTGTTGGCAATGGTGGTGTCGGCCCAAATCTGCTCAATGTCACCTTCGCGGCGGCCGGTAATCTTGTAGTTGAGTTTCACTCCCGACACCTTCTCGAACGATTTTATCACCTCGAGCACTGAATATCCGTTGCCCGTACCAATATTAAACACCTCGAAATTAGCCTTATTCTTACCGCCAATCATACGGTCGATGGCGGCGATATGCGCCTTTGCCAAATCAACCACGTGAATGTAATCGCGAATGCAACTGCCATCGGGGGTGTTGTAGTCGTCGCCAAAGACGCTCAACTGCTGGCGGATACCGTAGGCCGTCTGCGTAATGAAAGGCATCAGGTTGTTTGGCACGCCGCGCGGCAACTCGCCAATCAAACCCGACGGGTGAGCGCCAATAGGATTGAAATAGCGCAGAGCAATGCCGTGCAGATTGCCGCCTTCGGACTTGATTGTATCGCGTAAAATATTCTCGCACACCTGTTTAGTGTAGCCGTAAGGCGATTCGGCAGGTTTTATTGGCGCGGACTCGTCAACTGGCAGTTTGTCGGGCTGGCCGTAAACCGTGCACGACG
>JAEEPS010000010.1 GCA_016284875.1 Salinivirgaceae bacterium
AGAGAAGGTGCTCAAAGAGTACACCATCAGCGGCGACACCACGCTTACCATCGACTATCTGGAACCCGGCTCGTACCTTTGCAAAATGATTTGCGACGACAACCGCAACGGCAAGTGGGATACGGGTAATTTCAACTTACGCCGCCAACCCGAACGGGTTTTCTATTTCGGTCAGAAAATCGAGACCAAATCAAGTTGGGATATTGAATACACCTGGAAAGTTGAGTAATGCGCCGGGCGGTTGCCATATTGCTTTTTCTGTGCATGTGGGTTACCGGATACTCGCAGCCTACCTACACGTTCGGCAAGTTTGTTGCTGGCGAACGCTTTAAACTCGACATCTACTACAACTGGCAGTTTATATGGCTCAACGCCGGATGGGTGACCTTCGAAATCCGCGATACAACTTGGAACGGCCAGCCACTCTACCACCTTTTGAGCGAAGGTGCCACAAATCCGGGCTACGATTGGTTCTACAAGGTCCGCGACCGCTACGAAGCCATCGTAGAACCGCAGACCTACACCCCGCACTGGTTCAGATGCAACACTTTGGAAGGCAGTTTTTGGGACCGCGAAGAAGTCCGGTTCAACTATAACGACAGCATTGCCATTGTGGCAACCGAGAACGCCAAACGGGCTTTCAAAATCGACACGCTGAAAGTAACACCGTCGATAACCGATTTGATTTCAGCCATATACATCTGCCGCTCGATTGATTTTACAAAAATCGTCTATGGACAAAAAGTGCCCGTGCCGGTGATTGTCGGCAACAAAATCTACAACCTGCACTTCCGCTATATGGGCATCGAGCCCGTCACCACTCGCAGCGGCGACACTTACCAATGCCGCAAGTTTAAGGTGATGATGGTTGACGGAACCATCTTCAGCGGCGGCGAAGACCTTACCGCATGGATAACCGACGACCCCAACTGCGCGCCAATAATGATGGAAGCAAAGATTGCCGTGGGCTCGGTGAAGGCTTTTCTGGTGGAAATGCGCGGCAACCGCTGGCCGCTTAAAAAGGTGGAAACAAACAAAAAAGAGTAAAGACAAAACCCGCCTTTACTCTTTATTCTTTCAACCTAAACAAAACTACTGCCTAAATCTTCAATTCCCTTCCGTAGTAGAAATCCAGAATCTTCATTCGGAACAGATACTCATATTTTGCCTGAATGAAAGTTGACTGCGCCTGTGCAAGACGGTTTTTGGCTTCGTTGAACTCGAGCGGCGTAACGATTCCCAAATCGAATTTCTCTTTCACATAACGAAACGACTCGTCGGCGCTGCTCACGGCTTTCTGACTCGATTCGTAGCGCTTCAAGGCGGCTTGTGCGTTCACATACACTTGCTGAATCTCTTTCAACAATGTGTTTTTGGCCTGTTGCAGTTCAAGTTGTGAGTTCTGATAGTTCAACTTGCTGTTTTTCACGCTTGTACGGGTTTGCCAGCCATTAAAAATAGGAATGTTCAGCGAAAGACCGATACTCTTGCTGCCGTGCAGGTCGAGTTGGTCGCTCACCGACTGGTTGGGCATTCCCGACATTTTGTAGTAACTGTTGCTGTAGCCCGCGCTGGCGCTCAACGACGGGTACTGCTGCGCCCGTGCAACAGCAATCTGGCGGTCGGCGCTCTCAACGGCTAACTCGCGGCTCTTAATCTCAGGACGCTCCTCAACGGCGTGTTCATAAACCGTGTCAACCGACAATAGCGTGGCTGCCACCTGGTCGAAATCGATATTCGGTACAACAATATCAAAATTCTCATTCACAGGCAGTTCCAACAGTTGTTGAAGTGTGATTTTCGAAATCAGCAGCGAGTTCTCGCGGTTTGTCACGTCGAGTTCCTCCTGCGCCGCCTGCGACTCCGTTTCAAGCAGTTTGCCAGCGGCAAGTTTGCCTGCCTCAACCTGCTGACGGTTGGTCTCAATCTGCTCGCGCGTCAGTTCGAGTTGCTCGCGCGATGTCTCCAGCAACTCCTTGTTCAGCAGCACGTCAAGGTAGGCCGAGGTAATGTTCAGCGACATATTATTCTTGGCCTGCTCCAGATTCTGCAAAGCCGCCTCGTAGTTGAGTTTGCTCACCTTAATCTGGTTGTATTTATACAGGCCGTTGAACAGCGTCACGTTGGCCGATATATGGCCCGACGTTGTCGATGAGTTGTTGTTGACGAAGGTGTTGTCCTCGCCCGTCGACTGGCCGAACGAGTACGACTGGCTCAACCCCGCGTTCACGCTTGGCAGCACGCTCAAGCGCGACTGCTCGTGCGAGTTTTTCTGCTGCTCAACGCTCAATTGCTGCTGCTTGATGGTTATGTTGTTGTCGATGGCGTAACTGATGCAGCGTTCCAGCGTCCACTCGTCCTGCGCCGTGGCCACATTTGCCACCAGCATAGCCGCCACTGCCAATATTGATGTCTTTTTCATTTTCGATTACTGATTATAAATTGATGAATCGGTCAATCGGTGAACTGATGAATCGAGCGTTCGATTATCCGATTATCCAGTTATCCGATTCAACATTATCATTTGATTATCACATTTCCTTTCAACTTGTCTTCCCAATCAAGGCCGTTCTTAATCTCGATGTTGATGCCGTCAGATGCGCCAATCTCAACATATCGGCGCTCAAAACGTTGCGGCATTTCCGTCGAATCGCTGACAAGCACATTCACAAACGAACTGTCGTTCTCAAAGAAGAGCAAACCTTCCGAGATGGCCATTACGCTGTCGTGACGCTCCAGAATGATGTTGGCGTTGGCGCTGTAGCCCGAGCGGATGAACACTCCGTCCTGCAACTGCACTTTGGCTTTGATGTCGAACTGTACCGCGCCGTTCTGCTCCACGCCTTTCGGCGAGATGTACTCGAGCACGGCGTCGAAACGGGTGTCGATGATAGCGCCGATGGTCAGGTCGAGGTGCATGCCCTCGTGGATTTTGCCCACCTCGGTTTCGTCAATCTTACCCTCGAAAATCATATCGCCCATATCGGCCACCACGGCAATGGTGGTGCCGTCGTTGAAGGTGTTCGACTGCGTAACGCTGTTACCCTCTTTGATTGGCACGTCGATAATCATTCCGTTGATGGTTGAACGGATGAGCGTGTTGGTGGTGTTCTGCGCCTTCTTGCTCACACCGTCTTTGATGATTTCCAAGTTGCTCTGCGCGTTGTTGTAATTCTCAACCGCCTGATTATATGATAGTTCGGCTTGTTGGAACTCCTGTTCCGAAATCACCTTGCGCTCAAAGAGTTGTTTTTGACGGTTATAGTTGATGGTTTCGTTGTCGAGATTCAGTTTCTGCATTTTTACCTGCGATTCGGCCGAGTTAAGTGATTGAACGTCAGGAATAATCTTCACCTTGGCAATCACCTGGCCTTCTTTCACCATTGAGCCGGCTTCAAAATAAATCTCCTGCACAATGCCTGACACCTGCGGTTTGATGGGAATCTCCTTGCGAGGCACAATCGAGCCTGTTGCCATTGTCTGATTAACAATGTTGGTTTTCTGCGGTTTCTCGATGTTGTAAACCTCCGGCTCCTTCTTGGTCTTACTGGCCAGGAACACTATTGTGCCCACAAACAGCACAATCACAAAAATCAGTGTCAGAATCTTAAAAAACTTTTTCATAAACTTATATTTTAATTGTTAATTGTTCATTATTAATTAATTACCCATTGTCGACTTTCAATTTTCAATTCCAAATTTTCAATTCCAAATCACTCCTCTCTAATCGCGTCAATTGGTTTGATTTTTACTGCGCGAAGGGCTGGAAGCAGACCAGCGGCGGCTCCTGCCACAACCAGAATGGCAAGGCACAAAAGGCCCACGCTCAAGTTGATTCCCGGATTCAGGAAAGCGCTATCGCCGCTCGACGAGAGAATCACTCCAAGCGCCTCGTTGATGAGCACACCCAGCACTAATCCCAGATAGCCCGCCACCACGGTGAGCAGTACCGACTCGGTGATTATCTGCCGTATGACGCTTGCCGGTGTGGCTCCGATGGCGCGCTTGATGCCAATCTCTTGCGTGCGCTCCTTCACAATCACCAGCATAATGTTGCTGATGCCGATGACGCCAGCCAGCAGAGTGCCTATGCCCACAAGCCAAATGAGCAAATCAACACCCATAAACAGATTGCTAATCTGTGCGAACTGCTTGGAAAGATTCACATGCTGCAAGGCCTCGTTGTCGTCAGGCGACACGTCCTTGTGGCGGCTGCGGATGAAGCGCATAACCTCCTCCTCAACGTCACCGATGTTGCGGTTGGCTGGAGCCCCAATGACAAGCATTCCCACATTGTCGCCCATATTGTAAGCCTGCTGCATTGTGCTAAAAGGCAGACGGACAGCATATTGCGGATTGAACCCGATGCCTATGCCTTTGCCGCCGTAAGCGCCAACCACCTTGTAATAGACGCCCGACAGGCAGATATATTTACCAATCGGGTCCTCGCCGTTGGGGAACAAATCGTCGCGCACACGAGGCCCGATGACGCACACCTTGCGCCTCTCGCGGATGTCCATTTCGTTGATGTAGCGGCCGCATTCCATTTTCAGATACTCAACATTGGTGGTAACAGGATACTCGCCCACCACCGTGCAGTCCGACGACCGCAGGTTGTAGGTGGCACCGCCGCCGCGATAATTCCTGATTCGCGGAACAACATACAATTCGGGGTATTGCTTGTTGAGAGCCTCCACGTCGCTGTTTTTGAAGTTCCACCAGTGGTTGCGCTTAAAGCCGCCGTAGGGAATAGAGGTGTTGTTTGTCCACATAATAGTGGTGTTTTTGGCAACGTTGCTATACTGCGCTTCAACGCCGTTTTGCAGACCGTTGCCCGCACCAGCCAGTGTAATCAGCATAAACAATCCCCAGAACACACCAAACGCCGTCAGAACCGAACGCGTCCGGTTCTTGCTGATTGCCTGCCAAATCTCCTTATATAATTCTCTGTCGAACATTCTCTTGTTTTAAGTTATAAGTTGTTAAGTTTTAAGTTCTTAATTGTTGAATCGGAAGTTGTGGTCTAACACCCAAAACCTAAAACCCAACACCATTTTTCATTTTTAACTTTACATTTTTAATTCTTCATTTTCTCTAGTGCCTAGTGCCTGATTCCTAATACCTTTTTACTCATACCTCAACGCCTCAATCGGCTTAATGCGTGCCGCCTTCAGAGCGGGAATCAGACCGGCGATGGTGCCGCAGATGATTAGCAGAACAACTGCTCCTATGGCGATGCCAAGGTCGGCGTTCGGGTTCAGAAACATTAGCATATCGCCGCCTGCATCGGTTGTCTCGGGACGGCTGGCAATAATCTGGTCGTTGATGTAATCCACCACTTCCATTACAAACACACCAAACACCATTCCAAAATAACCTGCTATGGTTGTGATAGTTACGGCTTCAGAGATAACCAAACTCACCACCGAGCCGGGTCTTGCGCCAAGCGCCTTACGCACGCCAATCTCGCGGGTACGCTCCTTCACCACAATCATCATTATGTTGCTCACACCCACAATGCCCGAGATCAGGGTGCCGATGCCTATCATCCAAATGAATATGCTAATGCCGTTGAACAATTTCTGCGTATCCTCATAATCCTCAAGGCCGTCGTAGATGTAAACCGCCGAACGGTCGTCGGGATGGAATTGGTGCAAAGCGGCCATTCTCTTGCGAATCTGGTTTTCAACCTCTTTGTTCTGCTCAACAGTATTGCCCGGTGATGTGGTCATTTGGAACCACGAAACCTCGTTGCGGCCGCCACGCAGCATCCGAGCCGTGCTGAACGGAATATATACGTTTCGGTTGTCCCATTCAGCATCGCTGTAAACACCCACCACAAGGAACAATGAGTTGTTGATTTTGACGTATTGTCCAATAGGGTCGCTGTCGGGGAAGACGGTTTTCACCACATCGGTACCAATGGTGGCCACCTTGCGTTTCAGGCGGACATCGGTATCGTTGATGAAACGGCCCGATTTGATTTTCAGATTTTCGCTCACCTCGATTGAAGGGTAAACACCACGCGTCGAGAAACTGCCGTAGTGAGAGCCGTTACTCACGCTCGAACTCCACATCGATATTATGGGCGATATGGTGGCAAGGCCGTCAACCTGTTCGAGAAGGTCGATGTCGCGGTTGTCGAACTGAATGTATCTGTTCTTTTTCAACCCGTTGTATTCCATGCTGGTACGCCCGCAGTCGACGCTCATGTAGTTGGTGGCGTCGTTCTCAAAGTTCAGCATAATGGCATTTTGTAGGCCATTGCCCGAACCCAGAAGCACAATCAGAATGAAGATGCCCCAGGCTACGCTGAAAGCCGTCAAGACGGTGCGCAGTTTGTTCTTGCGCATAGTCGAAAAAATCTCCTGCCACTTGTCTAAATCAAACATTCTTTGGCGATTTTTATCTTGTTTGGGGTATCAGATTCAATCACTCCATCTTTCAGAAAGACAGTGCGATTGGTCATATCGGCAATGTCGCGTTCGTGAGTCACAATGATGATGGTCTTGCCCTCGCGGTTCACCTCTTGCAAAAGGTCCATTACCTCGTACGAAGTCTTTGTGTCGAGAGCGCCCGTAGGCTCATCGGCCAGAATCACCTTCGGATTTGCGATGAGCGCCCGCGCAATGGCAATGCGCTGCTTCTGTCCGCCCGAGAGTTCGTTGGGCATGTGCTCGGCATGAGTGGCCAGCCCCACACGCTCCAGATACTCATAGGCAATTTGGTTGCGTTTTTTGCGGTTAACACCCTGATAATAAAGCGGAAGCGCTACGTTTTCGAGTGCGTTTTTGAATGTTATCAGATTGAACTGCTGGAATACGAAGCCCAGCATATGGTTGCGGAAGGCGGCGGCGCGTTTCTCGCTCATGTTGCGCACCAGTTCGCCGTTGAGGTGGTAAGTGCCTTCGTCGTAATTATCGAGGATTCCCAGAATGTTGAGCAGCGTTGATTTTCCCGAGCCCGAACTACCCATAATCGACACCAGTTCGCCCTCGCTGATGTTCAGGTTAATGCCCTTGAGCACATGCAGCGGTTCGCCTCCGGTGAAGTACGACTTATGCAAATTTTCTATCGCTATCATTTTTGTTTTATGCAAGTAACGTCTAATAGACAGCAAAAAACGAACAATGTTACAGGAAAATGAGAAAAAAAAATTAAAGAAGTGATTGACGATGAAATTTCTGTAATCAAGACGCCTTACTTGATTAAAAATCGTGTATAAACCTTTCTCTCCAAATTGCGTAAAAGTAAAAATGACATTTATTTTGTCAGGATGCTTTGTAAATGTTTAAAGTGCATATTATGAGATATTTGTCGAAATTATTATTTGGTTTTGCGGTTGCTACCATGTTTGTTTGCTGCGAGGATAAATCGGATCCGGTCCCCGAGCCGGAACCAACACCCCAACCCGATACAACTGAAGTTGAGACAGTATACAACGGTGTTTATGTTGATGGCCGTTACTTGAAAAGTCCAGACGGACAGATACTTAACCTTCACGGCTTTGCGCAGACCTATAGCCCGTGGTTCAACGAGCAGATGACCAAATGGAACAATTACGATGTTGAAGCCTGCCTGAAATACAACCAAGGCTTGATTGACGACATTTGGCGTGCGGGATGGGAGATGGATTTTGTGCGAATGCACATGGATCCTTACTGGAGCAACACGCCCGGCCAGCAGACAACAGGCGAGAATGACATTTCCGCTTTTGATGTAAGGCGTTTCAAGCAGTATCTCGATGAAGTGTTTGTACCGATGGCCAAATATATCATCGATAACGGAATGTATGTGGTGATGCGGCCTCCGGGCGTCTGCCCGCATGTGATTGCCGTTGGCGACGATTACAACAAATACCTGATTCGCGTTTGGAACATCGTTTCGAAGGACAAATATTTGAAAAACAACCCCAAAGTGATGTTCGAGTTGGCCAACGAGCCTGTTGATATCAAGGGGAAGGATGGTTCGACGGGGAGTTGGTCGCAGAGCCAATTCGACGCCTGCAAGGAGATTTTCCAGTCGGTGGTCGATGTCATTCGTGAAAACGGCTGCGACAATGTGCTTTGGATTCCGGGGCCGGCCTATCAGGGCAACTATAGCGGTTTTGCCAACAATCCCGTTCAGGGTAAAAATATCGGCTATGCTGTTCACGTCTATCCTGGCTGGATGGGCAGCGATGGAGAGAACCCTGATCATGGCGATATTCAGGATAACGGCGGCTATGAATCGTTTCAGACAGGATGGAATGAGAAGGTGAAACCAGTAGCCGATTTTGCGCCTGTGATGGTGACCGAAATGGACTGGGCACCAGCCAAATACAACAAATCGTGGGGAAAGGCCTACACTGGTGTGGCCGGTGGAGCGGGCTTCGGTGCCAACTTCAAACTGATTGCCGACCAATGCGGCAACGTGAGTTGGCTAATCTTCACATCGCCCGACTTGCTGGCGCAATTTGTTGACCGTCAGCCTCAAAACGAATCGGACTACACATTCTTGACAGACCCCGAGGCCTGTCCGTGGCCAACCTATCATTGGTACAAGGAGTATGCCGGAATTGAGGTGCCAAAGGGCGCGCCAATGTCGATAAGTGTTGGCGGAGCAAAGAACGGCACGGTTGAGATGATGCTCAGCGCGACAGCCCGGATGGTGGTTTCGGTGATGTATTCGAGCGGCACGGCATCGGTTGTGAGCGATAGTCTGACGTTTACCATAGCCGATGACAGCATTCTCAGTTACGAGGGCGAATGCCGATTCAAGGCTCTAAAGGAAGGTTCGACAACCATCGAGATTAAATACACTGAAGCGGGCAAAACACTGACTAAAACCTTCAATGTTGAGGTTTCACAGTTCTTTCCGCTGACAAATGCCAAATTTGATCCGAATATTTTTGAAACAGGTTCATTCGATGAATCTACCGGCACGCTCATAACCGGTCAATGGGGGTTTGGTGGCTGGCGCTATCCGTCGGGCATCAACCTTTCGGGCTACTCAACGCTGACCATTGAGTTGGGCGCGGTGCAGGAGTGCTCGGCATCGTTCCGCCTGTTCGACTCAAACAACTATTGGTCGGAACCGGCAGCGTACGACTTTGGCAGCAAAACCACGCTTGTCATCGACCTTCAGAACATGAAGAACAAGAACGGCCAGAAGGTTGACCTGTCGCACATCTACATTGCCGGTATCTGGACAAGCGGCGGTAAGCCGGTGGTTATCAAGAGTTTGACATTGGAATAATTTCAAGGAAAAACGAAAATTGAGATAATTTAGAAAGTTGGGAAGTCCGTATTTCCCAACTTTTTTTATAATTGTATCGCATTGAAAAACAAAAATATGAAAACGCACACTCTTTTGGCAAGTATGGCACTGGCATTGCTGGCCGTTGGCACTTCGTGTTCCGATAAGATTGAAAACAGCACTCCGGCTCTCAAACCTCGAATTGTGGTGATGACCGACATTGGCCCGGCTGAGGTTGAACCCGACGATAAAGAGTCGGCTGTGCGGCTGCTTGCCTATGCCGACCGCTTTGAGATTGAGGCAATTATAACCTCAATCGGTTGGAACTGTGACCCTTATCCCGAGGAGTGGTCGGTTTATCTGACACAGGTTATTGATGCCTATCAGACTGATGTGCAGAATCTTATGAAACGTTCCAATCAACAGGATTTCAATAATATCGATGAAGAACAATGCACGCAGGAACTTGGCTACTGGCCGAGCGCAGACTATATCCGCAGCCGTGCTATGATGGGTAGCAAGCGTGCTGGAATAGGCGTGATTGGTGCCGATAACGATTCGCCCGGAAGCGATTTTCTAATCCGCCTTGCCGACGAGGATGACGACCGTCCGATATGGCTCTGCTCGTGGGGCGGCGCCAACACTTTTGCCCAAGCCGTGTGGCGCGTGAAACAGGAACGCAGCGCCGAAGAACTCAAGGAATTCCTGAACAAGTTCCGCCTCTACACCATCACCGACCAGGATATGCAGTACAGCATGCGAATGAACCGCGCCTACAGTTCGCATCAATGGCTTCGCCGCGACTATCCTTTTGATTTGCTGATGGTTTGGGATGAGAGCGCGTGGCTCAATCAGAACGAGTTGGGCAAATCGAACTGGGACAAATATGCAAGCCAGATTCAGGGCAAAGGCGCCATGGGCAAGGTCTATCCGAAATTCCTTTGGGGTGTTGAGGGTGACACTCCAAGTTTCCTGAACGTGATGCCCAATGGACTGAACAATCCCGACGACCCGACACAGATAGGCTGGGGCGGTTGCCACGAATTTGGCATATCGCCCGACGAGGAAACCTACGCATGGACCAACTGGCAGCAGCCTCTCAAAGACATTTCCAATGCCTACGAACACAAATTCTATCCCGATGAGTTCAACGATTTTGCGGCTCGTATGCAGTGGGCAGACACAGGCGAAGGCAACCACAATCCTGTGGCGGTGGTCAATGGCTCGCAAGACCTTCGACCGATGAACATCAGCGCCAAACCTGGGCAAACGCTCAAGTTTGATGCCTCTAAATCATTCGATGCCGATGGCGACAAACTTTCGTTCAACTGGTGGTTCCAGGAGTTCCCCGATGAAACTAGTTATCCGGCAATCGGCAACCCCGAATCGTCCAAAGTCAGCCTCAGCATCCCTGAAGGCTCGAATGGGAATATCTATCACTTAATCTGCGAGATACACGATGACGGACCGTTCAGTTTGACGGCTTACCGGAGGGTGGTTATTAGCGTGGAATGATAGGGAGTTGGTTGTAGTGCCAAATTTTCCTTTCATCTTTCAAAAATCGCTTTACTTTTGCGCCGCGAAAAGAATGGGGTGCCGCAAGGCTGAGATTATACCCTTTGAACCTGATACGGGTAATGCCGGCGTAGGGATAAGACTCTGATTTCCAAGAGTCAAAGTATAATTCTTTCATAACCCCCATTTCAATCTTTTTACTAACTAAAAAATTTAAAAGATGAAAAGGGATTTTCTTACAGCAGCAGCCGTCGTTCTGTCGGCAGCGAGCGCAATGGCGCAGAACGCGCTAGACACGGTGATTACCGCCGAGCAACTGCAGGAAGTTGTGGTGAGCGGTGTCCGTGCACCGAAAAACGCACCGTTCGCGGTGGCAAACATCAAAAAACAACAGTTGAGTGAGTTCTCGACAACGGGCCGCGAGTTGCCGTTCCTGTTCTCGCTGACGCCAGGCGTTGTGGCTTGGGGCGAAAACGGCCTTGGCACAGGCACCACCTATATGCGCATCCGCGGTGCGGGCGACTCGCGCATCAATGTCACCATCGACGGTGTGCCGCTCAACTCGCCCGAGGACCAATGCGTGTTCTGGGCCAATATGAACTCTTACGGCTCGCTCTTGGGCAGCGTGCAGATTCAGCGCGGCGTGGGCTCATCGACCAACGGCGACGGCGCTTTCGGTGGCACGGTGGCGCTCTCGTCGGCTTTGCCTTCGCTCAAGCCGATGGTTGAACTGTCGGTTTCGTACGGCTCGTTCAACACCGTCAACTTTGGCGGAAAGGCTTCTACGGGATTGTTGTTCAATGGGTTGATAATCGATGGTGCCTATCATCAGACTCGCACCGACGGCTTTGTGCACGGCACCCAGGCCAACAGCGGCTCGTACTACGGCGGCCTGATGTGGACCACCGACAATCTGCAAATCCGATACAAGAACATCGGCAACTTTGAGCGCACGGGTCAGGCTTGGAACGGCGTGACGGCGGGCAACGACGATTTGAGCATTATGGACGGCATCTATGGCGAGCGGACGGGCATCAAAACCTACGAGGATATGTGGGACGCTGGCCTGGGCAAGTTCAATTCGCTCTATGAATCGTTGACTATCACGCCTTTAGAGCAGAAAACGGTTGGCAAACCGTATGAGTACACCACACAACGCTATCAAATGGCCGACGGCTCGTTTTGGGATCGCACCACCGACAACTTTTGGCAGGACCACAACATTCTTTCACTTGCGTGGAACATCACCAATAATCTATCAACTTCGGCATCAGTGCATTACACCTACGGATACGGCTACTACGAAGAGTTCCGCCCGAACAACAAACTCAAGAAATTCGGACTCGAAAACGTGAAAATAAACGATTCAACATCGGTGAAAAAGACCGATTTTGTACGTAAGAAAGGCCTGTCGCAGAACACCTACGGACTTGTTTGGAACGTGAACTATTCGGCTGACGCTCTTGATGTTATCGGCGGCGCGTCGGTGCAGAATTTCAGCGGGAACCACTTCGGCTATCTCACTTACGCCAAAGACGTCACCGTGCGCCAGACCTATCTGCCTGACGGCGAGCGCAAATACTACGACTCTGACGCCGACAAGTTCGATGGCAGCGCGTTTGTGAAGGCATCGTACACCATCGGCGAAAGCCTGACAGTGTTCGGCGATGTGCAGTTCCGCCACGTGGGCTATACCACCAGCGGCATCAACGATAAGTTTGTTGAAGGCGCGAACGGCTACGAGAACCAGCGTCTCGACATCGATAAGACATACAATTTCCTGAATCCGAAGGCAGGATTGAGTTACACCTTTGGCAGCAACCGCGTGTACGCTTCGGTGGCCGTGAGCCATCGCGAGCCCGAGCGCAACAATTTCACCGACAACGGCTCGTATCCTGCCCCAAAGGCCGAGCAACTGACTGATATTGAAGGCGGTTGGCAGTTTAGCGGCAAGACCGTGCGCACGGGCCTGAACCTGTATTATATGGACTACACCGACCAGTTTGTGCAGACGGGCGCGCAGAGCGACATCGGCGAGAAACTCACCACCAACATCAAGGACTCGTACCGCGCAGGCGCTGAAATTCAGGCTGCCGTTGATGTAACCGAATGGCTCACCGTTGAAGGCAACATCGCCTTGAGCGTGAACAAGATAAAAGACTTTGACGAGTACGTTGAGAATTGGGACGATTGGGAAGGCAACACCGATGCCAACGGCAACCCCTATGACGGCGACGGCTTCGACATCATCCACTACGATAACTCGACGCTGGCTTTCTCGCCATCGGCCATTGCAAACGGCTTTGTGAACTTCCACCACAAGGGTTGGCAGGCCGTTTGGCACACGGGCTACGTCAGCCGTCAGTATCTCGACAACACAGAAAACAGTGACCGCTCGCTGCCTGCCTACTCACTTTCAAACGTTAGTCTGAGTTACACGCTGAAACCGCAGAAAGTGTTGAAGGAAGCCGTCTTCGGGCTGAATTTCAACAATGTGCTGAACCGCCACTGCGCCGCCAACGGCTGGGTTTATTCGGCCGTCTGCGAAAGTTACGGCCACCCCAACGACAACCGCTACTACCAAATCGGCTTCATTCCGATGGCCGGCTTCACAATGATGGGCAGCGTGACGGTGAGATTTTAGGGACTACGGACGCCAGACTTCAGACAACAGACATTTTATAATCAGTGAATTAATAGAAAAAGCGCCTTTATGGGGCGCTTTTTTCATTTTGAAGCATCGGCACAAAAAAAGCCGCCCCTTTTCAGAGACGGCTCTATAAGAAATCTGCAATTTGCATTAATTGTTCTCCGGGCGCAGTTTGCGAACGGTAACGGCTGTCTGCCACATCTCGCTCTCGCGCATTGCCTTCAGTTCCTTCTCAAGGCCGACGCGGTAGTCGGGTTTCGAGTTGCTGTCGATAGAGATTTGAGCCTCAATACCGCTCTTAACTGACAGGTAGAGCCACTCCATAACGGGTTTCACAGCATCGTGGAAACGCGGGAACCAGTCGAGAGCGCCGCGCTGTGCGGTTGTTGAGCAGTTTGCGTACATCCAGTCCATACCGTTCTTTGCGAAGAGCGGCATAAGCGACTGTGTCAACTCCTCAACAGTCTCGTTGAAGGCCTCCGACGGGGTGTGTCCGTGCTCGCGCAGAACCTCGTATTGAGCCAGCAGCAAGCCCTGGATGGCACCCATCAGTGAGCCGCGCTCACCAGTAAGGTCAGATGTTGCCTCACGTTGGAATGTGGTCTCGAACAGATAGCCCGAGCCGATGCCGATGCCAAGAGCCAAGGTGCGGTCCATTGCGCGGCCGGTAGCATCCTGGTAAACAGCGTATGACGAGTTCAGACCGCGGCCCTCAAGGAACATTGTGCGCAGCGATGTGCCCGAACCCTTAGGTGCAACCATAATAACGTCGATGTCTTTTGCAGGAACGCAGCCGGTGCGGTCGTTCCAGGTGATGGCGAAACCGTGCGAGAAGTAGAGAGCGTTGCCCGGTTTCAGGTGCTTCTGAAGTGTCGGCCAAACTGACATTACAGCGGCGTCAGACAGCAAGCACATAACAATTGTGCCGCGCTCGGCAGCCTCTTCAATCGAGAAGAGAGTCTTGCCCGGAATCCAACCGTCGGCAACAGCCTTGTCATAAGTCTTGCCCTCGCGCTGGCCAACAATAACGTTGAAGCCGTTGTCGCGCAGGTTGAGCGACTGACCAGGACCCTGAACGCCATAACCGATGACGGCGATGGTCTCGTTCTTTAATATTTCACGTGCTTTTTCCAATGGAAACTCTTCGCGGGTCATCACGTTCTCGATAACACCGCCAAAATTCATTTGTGCCATTTTATTTTGCTTTAAATTAAACTGTTATCACTTTTTTACGAATCAGCGATTCGAACTGCGAAAGTAAAAGACTTTCAGCAATTTTCAATATTTTTTTTAACTCTTTTAATTCATCATCATCTCCCTATGCTTCTCCTCGCGCTCATTGATATAGTCGCTGATATGTTCGCGGCGGCTTTTGGTAATGGCAATGCGGCCCGAGCGCACGTACTGCAGCACGCATTTGAACTCCTGCAGCGCGGCGTAGAGCGACTCAATGTCCTCCGTCAGGCCGGTTTTGGTGACAATGGCGTAGGTGGGGTTAACTTCTACAATATTGGCGTCGTGCAGGCGGATTTGACGCGAAATGCCCTTCTCGTTCAGCATTGTCGGCGTTGAAATCTTGAACAGGCCACACTCTTGTATAAATATCTCATCGTCAGTGTAATAGTTGGCCTGAAGCACATCAATCTTCTTCTCAATCTGACGGGTGATTTTGTCGATTGTCTCCTCGTCGCTGTAGCAGGTAATGGTGTACTTGTGAATGCCCTTAATGCTTGACGCTGAGACGTTCAGGCTCTCAATGTTCACCTGACGGCGCGTGAAAACTGCCGTGATTTGGTTCAGCAATCCCGCAAGGTTCTCCGAGAAAACCAGAATGGTGTATAATGTTTTGCTCTCTTGTTCCATTTTATCTATTTGTTTTTCAATTCAATAAATCTTCCAATTGGCCGGTTTAACAATCTGTTGTCCGTTGTATGAAGTCTGTTGTCATTTAAATTCCAGCATCATATCGTCAACATCGTGGCCGGGGGCGCACATTGGCAGCACGTTGCCCTCCTCCTCAACAGCCACCTGAAGCAGATAGGGGCCTTTGGTGTCCATCATTGTGCGGACGGCGGCGGCAAGGTCTTTGCGGTCGATAACTGTCTGACACGGAATGCGATAGGCTTCGGCAATCTTCATAAAATCGGGGTTCGTCATCGGGGTGAACGAATAGCGGCGGTTGAAGAACATTGCCTGCCATTGGCGCACGTTGCCCAAATAGTTGTTGTTGAGCAAGATAAGTTTCACAGGAACCTGATTCTCCATAATGGTGCCCAACTCCTGAATGGTCATCTGCAAGCCGCCGTCGCCAAGGAAGACGCACACATCGCGGTCGGGGGCGCCGAAAGCCGCTCCAATGCCGGCCGGCGTGCCGAATCCCATTGTGCCCATTCCGCCCGAAGTGACCACGCTGCGGCGTTGGGTGAACTTGAAGTAGCGGGCCGCCATCATTTGGTTCTGACCAACATCGGTTACCATAATAGCCTTATTACCAGTTTGTTGTGTAACAACATTCACAACCTCGCCCATCTTTATCGGGCCTTCGGTGGGGTGAATTTCTTTTTCGATAACCACCGTGCGCTCCTTCTCAAAATATGGCTTGAAACTCTCAATCCACTCGGTATGGCTGTTCTTTTTCAGCAACTTATTCACCTGTGCCAGAGTCTGTTTGCAGTCGCCAAGCACAGCAAGGTCAACCTTCACGTTCTTGTTAATCTCCGACGGGTCGATATCGAAATGAATCTTTTTGGCCTGAGTGGCGTAGGTGGCGAGTTTGCCGGTTATACGGTCGTCGAAGCGCATTCCCACGGCAATCAGCAGGTCACACTCCTGAGTCTTGACATTCGACGCCAGGCTGCCGTGCATTCCCAACATTCCCATATTCAGACGGTGGTCCGACGGCAGAGCCGACAGTCCCAGCAGCGTGCAGCCAGCAGGCATATCGGCGGTTTCAATCAACTGACGCAGTTCGCTCTGCGCACCGCCCAACTCAACACCCTGACCAACAAGCACCAGCGGCTTTTTGGCGGCGTTAATCATTTTGGCGGCCTCGCTCACGGCCACGGGGTCAATGTCGGGCACGGGAACATATCCGCGAATGAAATCGATATGCTGCGGCTCGTATTCAACCATTCCCACCTGTGCGTTTTTGGCAAAGTCGAGCACCACAGGACCAGGGCGGCCCGTGCTAGCAATGTAGAACGCGCGGCTAACTGCCCAAGCAACATCCTCAGGGCGGCGAATCTGATAGGCCCATTTCGATATTGGCTGCGTAACGCCCACAAGGTCAACCTCTTGAAAGGCATCGGTGCCAAGGAATGCCGCACCCACCTGACCAGCAATCACTACAATTGGGGTGCTGTCCATCATTGCGTCGGCAATACCCGTTATTGTGTTAGTTACGCCAGGTCCGCTTGTTACAAGGCAGACACCAACTTTTCCGCTTACTCGCGCATAACCCTGTGCGGCGTGCGCAGCGGCTTGCTCGTGGCGTACCAATATGTGATTCAGCGTTTTACGGTGGTCGTAGAGTGCATCGAAAGTCGGCATTATGGCTCCGCCCGGATAACCGAACATCACGTCAACGCCCTCGTTCTCAAGCGATCTCATAAGTGCCTCTGCACCAGTTATTTTCTCTTTCATTTATATGTTATTTAACTATTTATAGTTTCTTTCCTTCAAGTGCAATAAGTATTTCCTTAACATATTTCTTTGCTTCTTTCAAAAAACTTCCATTATCAACAAGTTCCCAAAAATCCAGTGAATAGAAATATTTTTTAATTACATATTTATTGTACCCTTTCCAAGAGTCTTCTTTATAATCTTTCGCTTTGAGTAATTTGGCAGCAACTTTAGAAATATTATTTCCATAAACTCCAATTATAATACAATCATCATTAGAAGCTCCCAAATAGATATATGAATTATTCCAAGATTGTGGGATTATTTTTATCGCCGCTACTTTTATCTCCTCCATATAAATAAATTCATAATCTCCTCCATAACATTTTTTAAGAGAGGAAATTACCTTTTCATTTAACACTTGTTTCATTAACTCACATTGTTTTTCATTAAGTGTTTTTTGAAACAAAGGCAATTCATCCTGGATTTTTAAACAATCTTGTACACTACTGATATTCAGTTCTTCTGCCATATATTTAGCGGTTTTCTGTAATATTTTTTTATCGGCTTCGCGCATACAAAATCGACCATTCCAATAGTCAACATATTGAACTAAAGAAGAATGTAATAATGGCTCTTTATCTCTATCTATTTTATTTACCAACGAAACAAACATTGGCAATAAATCATTTTTATAATTTAACTCAATGAAGCGGCATAATTTTTTATCGTCATAATCAAGAATTCCTTTTGCCTTTTGTGTCAAACTTTTGTCAGTCACTTTTTTGCTGCCATCTTTTGTAAGATAAATTACAAAAATGTTTTTTTCTCCCGTTTTTTTTGCCTTAACAATATCAATGTACCTTTCTATTTGTTCTGGTTGGTCATCAGCCCAATGAACTTTATTTTCAATTATGATAGAATACATTGGGCTTTCATCTATTAGAATATCAATAAATTCTTTATTAACAGTTATTTTGGGATTATTAATTTTTATGCTTCTAATAGCACAACATTTTCTTTTTAATAATTCAATGAATTCGTGATAAACAGGATAACTTTTGTCGTACCCAGCATATTTCAAAAGTGTTGCTAAAATTCGGGAATGTGCATTTTCAAGAATACGTATATCATCTATAATATTCGCATTATAAGGAAGTTTTTCTCTTTCTTCTTTTTCAATGCTTGCAATTTCCGAAGCCAACTTAATCAATATGTCATTCGACAACTCCTTCATTGAACCTATTACTTTTCAGTTTTTTCTCCCTCAATAAGTTTAAGAGCCTCTGACGCGCCATCCAAGAAATCCTCAACTGTAGGCGCTAACACACTTTTGTCATTAGTTGGATAAACGGCAGATTTTGCAAAATCCAATGCTTGCTTTATCAACTTTTGCCCATATTTTCCAAGGTCGGCAATAGTTACTTCTTCAAGAATTGCGTTGTCGAAATCATCAAAATTCTCACCTATATTTGGAATGCCGTTGTTTTTAAGTTCAATGGCCGCAGCGGCACCTTCCAAAAAATGCAACATAACGTCAACAACAGCATCAGCGTGTTTTTCAGAATCAACAATGATTGATTTTGCTCGTTCTTCGGCTTGTTTCTTTAAAACATTGTCGTATTCGCCAAGGTTTACTTCGTTCATCTCATCAAGGAATACATCCATTTCTTCGGCTTCATCGTGAACACCCTCTTTCTCATTTATTGCAATGATATGCAAACGTGTTTCATCTTTTAACTTGTAGTTTTCATAATTGAGACAACACCAGAAATGGTCATCATTTAAATCTTGAATGGCTTTTTCTTCTTTGAGTGTCAAACGCTTTTTTGGGGGGCTGACAAACAATAAATAAACATTATCGGCTGTCGATAAATACTGCGATAATTCACCTTTGATTAATTCTGAAACTTCTTGAATACGGTTTTTAACAGACGTTTCACCCTCAATCAAAAGCACAGATTCCGCATTTTTAATGCTATCCGCAATGTGCGAAGAATCCTCGTCACACCATCCTCGTGCATTGGGGAAACCAAAATAACTAAATACACGAGAGCAAACATTTTCGGGTGTCAGCCCTAATTGCATTTGTTTCAGTTCTCCGTAAGTCAGTTTATGATAATCGTATTCCATAACTTTTTACTTCTCAATTTAGCGGACGTGGCTATGCCGCGTCCCTACATCCTAATTCCTAAATCCTAAATAATCAATCAGGAATGATACGTATCGCGCCTTTGTCGGCCGAACTTACCATCGACGCGTAGGCCTTCAGCGATTTGGGCACCACGCGTTTGCGGGTCATCGGGCGCTGCGGACGGGCTTCGAGTTCGGCATCGCTTAACTTCACGCTGATTGAGCGCGACGGAATGTCGATTGTGATAATGTCGCCGTCTTTGATTTTGCCAATGGCGCCGCCGGCAGCCGCTTCGGGCGATATGTGGCCGATTGACAGGCCCGACGTTCCGCCCGAGAATCGTCCGTCGGTAATGAGCGCGCACTCCTTGCCAAGGTGCATCGATTTAAT
Organism: Salinivirgaceae bacterium; assembly: GCA_016284875.1. Taxonomy (GTDB): domain Bacteria; phylum Bacteroidota; class Bacteroidia; order Bacteroidales; family SZUA-534; genus RUG13583. Next base: position 19,548 of record JAEEPS010000010.1, read on the forward strand.
GTACGACGTGGGGTAGAGCATCTCCTGCATTCCGGGGCCGCCCTTGGGGCCTTCGTGCGTAATCACCACACAGTCGCCGCTCTTGACTTTGCCGCCAAGAATTCCCTCGCAGGCATCTTCCTGTGAATCAAACACAACGGCGGGTCCTTCGAAGTGCCAGAGCGACTCGTCAACGCCGGCAGTCTTCACAATGCAGCCGTCTTTGGCAATGTTGCCGAACAGCACGGCCAGGCCGCCGTCTTTCGAGTAGGCGTGCTCAATGTCGCGAATGCAGCCGTTGGCGCGGTCGGTGTCGAACGAAGGCCAAGTGGCTGACTGTGAGCCCATTTTGGTGCTGAACTTGCCAGCGGGCGCACTGCTGTAAATGCGTTTTGCTTCGGGGTCGATAGTGCTTCCGCAGATATAATATTTCTTCAGGTCGTCGGCCAGAGTTGCACCGTTGACGCGCTTGAGCGAAGTGTCGAGCAGACCAGCCTTGTTCAGTTCGTTCAGAATGCCCAGAATGCCGCCGGCGCGGTTACACTCCTGAATCGAGAATTTCTGCGTGTTGGGCGCCAACTTGCACAGGAACGGCACGCGGCGGCTCAACTCGTCGATATCCTTCATTTTGAAATCGACACCGGCCTCGTGAGCCACGGCCAGAAGGTGCAGCACGGTGTTGCTCGAGCCGCCCATTGCAATGTCCAAAGTCATTGCGTTCAGGAAAGCCGCGCGTGTGGCAATGCTCTTTGGCAGCACGCTCTCGTCGCCCTCCTCGTAATATTTATATGCGTTCTTAACTATCAGTGCGGCAGCGTCTTTGAAGAGTTGAATGCGGTTGGTGTGAGTGGCCAGAATGGTTCCGTTGCCGGGAAGGCTCAGGCCGATAGCCTCGGTGAGCGAGTTCATTGAGTTGGCGGTGAACATACCCGAGCACGAGCCGCAGCCAGGGCAGGCGCAACTTTCAATCTCCTTCATCTGTTGGTCGGTAACCGACGGGTCGGCGCCTTTCACCATTGCGGTGATAAGGTCGGCATTCTCGCCGTTCCATTTTCCGGCTTCCATCGGACCACCCGAAACAAACACCGTCGGGATATTCAGGCGCATCGAAGCCATCAGCATTCCCGGCGTGATTTTGTCGCAGTTGCTAATGCAGACGAGCGCGTCGGCCTTGTGGGCGTTGCACATATACTCAACCGAGTCGGCGATAATGTCGCGCGAAGGCAGCGAGTAGAGCATTCCGTCGTGGCCCATTGCAATGCCGTCATCAATAGCAATGGTGTTGAACTCGGCGGCGTAGCAGCCAAGTCGCTCAATTTCAGCCTTTACCAGTTGTCCAATCTCGTGCAGGTGAGTGTGCCCGGGCACAAATTGTGTGAACGAGTTGGCAATGGCAATAATCGGCTTGCCCATCTGCTCGTGCTTCATTCCGTTGGCAACCCAAAGGGCGCGCGCACCGGCCATCCGTCGGCCTTCGGTAGTTTGTGCGCTTCTGAGTGTGTGTTTCATATCCTATGGTGTTTTTCGTTTAAAAATGTTCAAAATAAAAAAGCCCGTCCGTAATGGAAGGGCTCGTAATTCGTTTTCTTATAATAAATTGCACAGCCCTTCCTTATCCGCAGACCACCACGACCACGACCAAAGAAATGACTATGTTGACTAAATTCTTCATCCGAAAAATCTTAACGGCGGCAAATGTATAAAATTTTATTATTGATGTGCAAAAATGCATTTTTTATCAGCGGATTAAAACAATCCAACGAATCACAATTTCTTGCCATGTTTTTTGACAAGAAACCGAAACAATAGTATTTTTATAGGCGATTAAAAACATCGATCATGAAATTGCTAAAGGAACTATTCGGATACGTGCTTGGCGGTATTTTGTTTGTGGGGCTGATGCCTACAGTGATGTGGCTGTTCTCGGGGCGGCCGGCTCTGCTGCCGGTGGGCACCGTGCAACTCATTGTTAGCGTCATTCTGATGGTTGCCGGACTGGCAATGAGCATCTGGTCGATTGTGTACATGCGCTGCAAAGGCAATGGCAACCCCATGGATGCCTTCGGGCACGAGGTTGCTCCACGCACCAGCCACCTGATGACCGATGGTCCATATCGCATAAGCCGCAACCCAATGCTCACAGGCACATTTGTCTATCTCATAGGCACTTGCGTATGGCTCGCAACTTGGCAGGCAGTGGCAGTTTTTGCAGTCTTTATTGTGATAATGCTTGTCCAGGTGCTGACCGAGGAGAAGCGTCTTCGCCGCGATTTTGGTGAAGAATATGCCGACTATTGCCGCCGCACCGGACGTTTCACTCCTTTCTCATTCCGGAAATAGATAGAGCACAGAAAGCAATTTCACCCGTTTTCGTTCGTGCCACAAATCCGCCTTTCACCACATTTTTTTGACCGATTATCAAAAAAACGCAAACCTCGCGCGTATATATAGCGTACATGGGAAGGCAAAACCATTTTATATGGGTAATTTTGCGGGTTAAAAAATGGTTGAGAAGGATTGACTATGAAAAAGTTAGTTTTAAATATGGGAACAGTAGCAAAAATCAGAGTATTAGGATTTGCAGTTTTATCTATCATATTGGGTAGTAGTGAGTTGGCATGGGGACAAGATTATTCATCGGTTGTTGACGGAGATTGGGAAGAGGCTACAACATGGGGAGGCTCTACACCGACAGAAAATAAATCAATTGCCATAAATAATAAGGTCACATTAAATTCTAATTATACAGCATTAGGAGTGACGATTAACAGCGGTGGACAATTAACCATAAAAGAAGGTTATACACTTACTGCGGAATCAGGTGCGAATTTTGCAATCTTGGATAATGTTACTATCGATGGTGATGGAACAATAATAATTAAGCATAAAATAAAAGGTAATAGTAAAACTTTAACCACAAATGCTAATGTTTTTGCTGAAAAAGGAATAAATGGAACTAATACGAATTTTAGTTGGGCGTTTGATAATCTTTCCAAATTGATTGTAAATAAAAACACATTTACAAATAATCGAGATAATATAACAATAGGGGCATTGACTATAAACGAAGAAGCCAAATATGTGGCTAACTATAATGGAACTATTAGTAATGCTTTAACTTTAAATGGTGGTACTCTTGAAATTGCAAGCGGTAAGATATTAACTCCTAAAACCATTTCAATTACAAAGAGTTCAACAATCAAAGCCGATGGCAAGCCATTCCCCGATGGTAAAACAATCAGTATACCAGCAGGGGAAACCCTTACAATTGATGGAAATGTTGATTTAAGCGGCACTACAGTTACGTGTGCGGGAAACATTGAGGTGAAAGATGGTGCTGTGCTTACTTTGGGATCGTTAGCGGAAATAGGTGGCAATCTTGAAGTTGGCAGTGGAGCATCAGTTACAGTTGCTGCGGATTTGAGAGTTAATGGAAATGCCGTAATTAAAGGTACTGTTGGAGGTAGCGGCCACACAATTACAGTTGCAGGGTCAACAGTTGATTTGACGGATGCAGAACTTGGAACGAATAATGTGGTGATTGCTGAAAATGCCACAATTGAAGGATTGAGTGAGGAAAATTCATCGAAAATCACATTTAGTGGAGAGCCCAAGAGTATAATTTACGATGAAACTTCTACAAGAATAATTGAGGGGACTTATAGTTCTTTAACGGTTGAAGGAGGAACCAAAACTCTTACGGGTAATGTTTCAGTTACTGGTAGCGCCACATTAGCAGGAACGGTGAATCTTGATGGGAATACTTTAACCATTGGTGGGTCTGCAATTGACTTGACCGGTCTTGTAAGTTTTGGAAACAGCGGAACTGTTGCATTAACAAATTCATCAGTAGCCTTAACAGGAGTTGCTGACTGCCATGAAGGTGTGACGATATCGCTTCCTGATAATGTCAATGCCACTTACGATGCAACATCAACACAGATTCTTTCAGCCAACTATACAGATCTTACAATCAATAATAGTGTAGGACTTTGCGGTGCAGTCACGGTTAGTGGCACATTCACGACAAATGTAGAAGGTGACAACATTACCATATCAGGAGGAAAAACGCTGACTCTCAAAGGTGCTGTTTTGGGCGGCAAGGTTATTACAGCCAGCGGAACAGGAACTTCTATTGTATTAGATGAAAACGGAGAGGTTACAGCAGGATTTGCAATAGGTACAGGTGCCACGTTCACCAATAGCCGCGGAGGCACAATCAGCAGTCTAGAAGTAAATGGTGGTACAGCCAATATCAACGCGACGACAATTGTTAATGGCGATGCCTCGCTTGGAGGAACAATAGCGTTTAATGGAGAAGGTACAACTCTCACGATTGGTGGCGATGGTATTACCATAGCATTAGAAGGTTTATCTACTACAGCCCCAAGTCAGATTGTGATAAACAGTGGTTCCATAATAACAGGAATAACGGGTTGTCCTGGCATTTCGTTTGCTGATGAAAAACCCTCAATGACTTATGGTGCAGGGTCGAAAGTGTTGAGCGGAACATACACCAATTTAACTCTTGAAGGCAATGCTGAACTTTGTGGTAATGTTACAGTTGAAGGTATTTTCACAGTAGAGAACAATGCAGAAATATCTGGCAGTGGCACATTGTCGCTCGAAGGCGATGTTGTTAATGCAAACACAATAACGGTTGCAGGAGCGGCTATTGAATTAAATGGAAGTAGTACCACGGTAGAACCGAGTTTTGTGGTAAATACAGGCTCATTCACCAACAACCGTGCATGCACAATAAGCAGTATTACAGTCAACGGCGGCGAAGCCACAATTGGAGCAGCAACAACTCTGACTGATTTTTCAGTTAACGGAGGTGCAGCCTATATCAATGAAAATTTAATAGTCAATAATGCCGCGCTTTTAGGAACAATTGAAATAGCAGCAGGCAAAGAGTTGTCTCTCAATGATAATGGTATAGTAACTTATGGTAGCAATGATATTACAGGTAGCGGACACGTAGTAGCGAATGGCGGTAATATTACAATTGCAGGTCTAACAGATTGCAATTTGGCAACAGGTATTGATTTGTCAACTTTAAGTACTAAAAATGTGACTTATGGTGAAGGTTCAACCTGTGTTTTGGATACTGAATACGGCGGACTCACAGTTGGAGAGGAAAATGTTACGCTATGTGGCGATGTTATAGTCGGTGGAACATTAACTTGGAACTGCCGCAATATTACACTCAATGGTAAAAACCTGACAGTAGGCAGCATAGATGGTTCATCGTATAGCAGTACTCACATGATAGTTGCGGGCGGTGATGCAACTTTGACTATCACAAATCCGGGTACTGCGGTTGTATTTCCCGTGGGAACGGGTTCAGACTACACACCGGTTGAGTTCAGCGTTATAGATGGAACTTCGCATACAATAGGAGTAGCCGTAAACAATGCCGTGGCTGAAGGAGGAAACGATTTCGACTTGCAGCGCACTTGGACAATTGGCAGCACAAATGTCACTTCTGCCAATTTGGAATTCACATTTGTTGATACTGACAGCAAGTCAAATTTGTCGAAAGAGGTGATGGTTGATGGGGATGCTGTTATAAGTGTGTCATCGTTTGGAAATAATACTATGACCGCAACGGCGTCGCCAATCAATGGTACATGGACAGCCAAAAATGGCGGGCGGATATTGTACGCGTACAAAAATGGACCGTGGAACGGTGATATATGGACCGACAAAAGTAGTGGTGAAGAACCTGATGCTCCAGTTTCTGCTCCAGGTGTTGATGATAATGTGATAATACTCCCGAATAAATCAGTAACAGCAACAGATAATGTTGCTGCCAAAATCGTGGAAATCAGGGGTGAACTTGATTTGGATTCTTATACAGCCGATTTTGCATATCTCCACGGAACAGGAAAACTGATTCAGACTAATACATATAATATAGGTGTAAATTGCGAAGATCATTTCAGAGAGGCGACAGGCGGCACGGTAGAACTTAATGGTGATTTCAGCGGACTAGCCACATTCAACTTCAGAAAATTAGTATTGGATGCTGATGCCACTGATGTAGAGGTTACTTTGGGTAATGCATTGGTATTGTCAGAGTCGCTGACAATGAATGGCAGCCATGAAATAACAATAAACGGTGATATTAATGCAGCAGGAGACATTTTGGTTGAGGCAGTAAGCACAGTTACGGGCGATGTTACAGCGGGTGGTGATATAACATTGGATAAAGACGCCAATATCACAGGCAGTGTTTCTGCAAATAGCATAACTGTTGATGAAAGCAGCATAATTAACGGCAATATTACAGTCACAACCATAACTGTTGCCGCTGGAGAAACACTGACAATCAGTGGCGACCATGCAATCACAGCAGATTTAATTGATGCTTCTGCTGAAGGAGCGAAAGTTATTATTGAAGGTGGGGTTACCATTAATGAAGCAATATTGAAAGGCAGTATTGAAGTTAGCACAGGCAATGCACTTACAGTTAACGGCACCAAAGCAGAATCAGATGTTACGTTTGGCGGTGACGGCAATGTGACATTAGCATCGGGAGGAACACTTAATGGTAATATTTCGGCTGCAAGATTAGCAGTTGGAGCAAACGCGACGGTTAACGCAGGTGTTACAGTTACAAATTTATCATTGGCGGGCGATGGTGCAACAATAAACGGAACAGTTGCAGTTAGTGGTGAATTGGCATTAGGAGGCCATACTTTAACAATTAACAATCCTGGCAAGGTTACAGTCAGTGCTTTAACATTTAATGGTGCTACTGTTGACGGAACAGGCGAATTGAATATTAATGGTACGCTTTCCGAGGCATCCATAACCTTAAATGTGAAAAAAGTTGTATTTGACGGAACTGCTGACTTTGATGCCGCTACAACCATAACTGTCGGCAGTGGAGCAACTTTGACAAACAATCGTGATGGAAAGACACTAACAGGACTTACGATTAATGACGGAGGCAATGTTTTGTTGAAAAAGAAAACAACATTGTCCGCTCTTATGATGTATGGCAACTCTGCAAAATTGATAGCAGAAAAAGAGGCCACAATTCAAAGTGGCTCAAAACTGTCAGGAACAATTACTTCATATGACACAAAATTAAGAGGTGAAATTTCTTTTGGAGAAATATTAGCTTTAAATGGAAAATATACAGCAGCAATAAATGTCACAATAGATAATTTAAATCCTTCGGCATGTTTAAGTGGTTATGAGTTTTATCCAGGAGAGAAAACCATCACATATAATGCTAATTGTTCGTATATACTTTCAGCCGAATATAAAAATCTCATATTAGGGTTAAATGATATACCTTCAGAAATAACACTATGCGATAGCGTAATGGTAACAGAAGCCTTGAAGTTAACTAAGCCTTCTGGTGATGGGAAGTGTACCATTATTGGAAATGGAAATAAATTTATAGTAAATGGAAATGTTGAAAGCGGAAAACATGAAATGGTCTTTAATAATGTTTCGGCCATATTTGGTAATACCGCGGCAGTTACCACGATAGAAATGAAATCCGTAGATTTATCTGAAGGTAGTACATTCAACATTGTTAAAAATGCAAAAACTGTAACAATATCTAATAGTTATTCAAATCTGTCATTTAAAGGTGATGGTGAAATAATCATCAATAAAGGTGCGGAGTTGACAACTGATAAAAATATTTCCTTTGAGAAAAACCAGACAATAAGTGGTAAAGGAGAATTCACCATCAGCACAACCTCGTTAACTGCTCAAAAACTCACCATAGGAGCAACAGTCAATATAGGTTCAACAGCCACGGTTGATGATGTTAAAGAATATGATATTCAATATGGCGGCACATTAAACTACGACAACAACAAAGCGATAAAGAAACTCACAACAAACATGGGAGGAACGTTTGTGATGGGTGCAAATGTAACTGTCAACGACATGGCCATGACTGGCGGCGTCACAAACCTCAATGGGCATGAGTTGACCATAAAAGACGGAACAGTTTTGGCTTTGTCGGCGAATGACACCATTATTGGCGGAGATGGCAGCAAGTTGCTTGGGAAAATTGATTTGGACGAAGGAGCAAAACTCACAGTCGATGGAGCAATCAGTCTCAACCACAAACTGCAAGTTGAGCACAATGCAACAATTATTGGCTTTAACAATGGCGCCTTGAACTGGACTGCCGACAAAACAGTTGAGGTGGCTACTGGCAAAGCACTTTCCATTGGTGGCAACCTAACTTTTGGCGGCGACTTAACGCTCGATGGTGCCATAAAGATTGACGATGGTAATGACCTTACATCTGAAGCATTGAATCTTTCTGGTGGTTCGATAACTTTTACAAGTGCAACTGATTTTTCTGGGGCATCAATTGTTACTGGCAAAGAAGGGAAACTCGCATTTACCAGCAGCGCCACAACAATCAACAACTTGGCGCACAATCCAAACATTGCCTACAAGAATATTGATTACGGCACGTGCAACATCACCTACGCCAACAACTGTACATACGTCCTGCCTGGCAAGTACAACGATTTGACAGTCAGCATGATCGAGGGTAATGACATCTCACTATACGACAGTGTAGAAGTATCTGGTGCTTTGGGCTGGTCTGCAGGTCGCATCAACATTGGTGGCAACAAGTTGACAATAAGCCAGAACGCGTTGGCTGGCTCGTTTGGTCCAACCTATATGATTGTGGTTGCCGACGGCGGCAAACTTGCCTATAAGGCAAAGGCCTCTGTTACAACCTTGAAAATGCCAGTTGGTACCCACACTTACGGCGACATGGGAGAATCGAACTACCAGTACACACCTGTACAGTTCGGTTCATTGTCAGGAATTGTAGCGGGCGACACCATTACAGTACAAGTTAAAAACGCGCCAAAATCGGGCAAAGGAACCGATTTACGCCGTTATTGGGTAATTGGAGCCAAACCAGAGCCAATTGAAGCCGCTCCCGAATTCACATACGTTACTGCTGATGACCCGTATGACCATGTTGGTTATATGAAAATGTACAGATATAAGACGGAAGACGAGATTTTTAATGAAGCCAGAATTGTCAACGTAGATATAGATACTGATAATAAGAAAATTTCCGTTTTGGCTGCCGATAGCATCTGCGGCATCTGGACGGCTGTAGAATACCCAATAGTACAAACGCTCTACTCGTACAAATCGGGTGATTGGAATAAACCAGAAGTGTGGACAACAGTCTCAACAGGTTCAAAATGGGAAAACGAGGGTGGTGCAACACCTGACGAAAGGTATGACGTTGTGATTCTTAGTAACAACGAAATTACAGGTGCCACTACAGGAAGTGAAAAAGATTTAAAAGTTTGGGCGCGTTCGGTATTTATCAAAGGTGCTGACGCGAAGTTGATTATCAAGAAAGAAAACAATGTGAAAATCAATGAGTTGTCGGGTGTTGGAGTATTACGCATCGAGGACAGCGGCGAATTTCCCGACATTACTCACTCCGACTTGTTTATGGCAGCGGGCGGTGGCACGACAGAGTTTTGCGGAAATCCTGATGGTCCAGGATTTGATTTGGATCAGGCTTCGTTCAACAATTTGAGCATTCATTATAGTAAAGACTTCCAATTAAGACTTGTGAAAGATAAACTGCAAATAAATGGTTCACTGAATATCGAACATGGAGAACTTGCTTATACAAAAGTTAACCAGGCCATTCATGTTGACGGCGACATTTACATTGCAACTGCTGGTAGAATAACCAACAACGCAGGTGACGGTGGCGACGGAAAGGCTGATACGTTGCAGGTTGGCGGTAATTTCGCCAATCATGGTGAGGTGCGGCTTACATTGCGAGACTACAACACCTATACAATAGGCATTGCCAAATCACAGGAAGGAGACAAGGGTCGTGGTATTTTGCGGTTTGTCGGCGAGAAAGATGTGAAGTTCGATTGCTTCAACATCACCAACATCAGTCAGCTTATTATCGACAAGGGTTCTGATGAAACTCACAAGGTGACATTGGAAACCCATGATGCAGAAGAAAATTTTGGACTTTTGGGGCAGTCAATCAATCCGCAGAAACCAATAGGATTCGCAGCAAGCACTCCATATCCTCCCAACCCGGAATTATTGACCAAACCATTGTGGATCAAGTGCGGAACTCTTGAACTCAAGGGTTATACACATCTGCGTTCGTTGTCGGAAGATGGTGGCAACGGAGACGATTGGAAGAGAGACTGTTTCTATATTCCAGCCAAAGGATGCTTATATTTGAACGGACCGAATGTGAAAGTGGAGCCTACTCTTGCCGAAGGTACTAATATTGGTTGGGGAGCCCTCATTCCAGCCGGCAAACTGATTATTGAGGACGGTACATATGACGGAAAAGGAACAACAGGTATATCTTATGTCGGATCGTCATATATTGAGGTGAGAGGCGGAACACTGAAAGTGGCTCAGTTCGGCAAGTCGAATTTTTCTGATGGATTAACTACCTTTATCCTATCGGGCGGCACAGTGGAAGTTCACGGCGACGGACAAGTTAAAAATGACCAAGCCACATTCAATATGCCGAATGCCGATTATACATTCCAGATGTCAGGCGGAACACTAATCGTTGGCACGGCAGTAGTGAATGCAGGTGCTTTAGTAGTGAAAGCGAATCCAGCCAACGGAGAGATAACAGACGGAGAGATTATCGTCAATACTGGTGCGGCATGGAAGGGAACCACCGAAATCGACGGAAAGAATTACACAATAGAATCAACAATGCCGTTCCACGATCTTACTCTTCGAAACACCCGAGAGCGTAACCTTCCGGAAAGCAGATATGCGGAACACAATATCAAGACATCAGGCAACATAATAATAAAGCGAAATCTGAAGATTGAGAAAGATGTTGTATTTAATACACAAGGCAAATCAGTAACTATCGGAGGCAATTTTATAGTAGAAGAGGACGCAAAGGTTTATACACAAAACAATGAGTTTATCCTGAACGGAACAGGACACGTAACTGTAAATGGAAAGGTTGCCAAAGACGGAAGCAGTATGACAGAACCCCAAAAATGTGATTTCTACAAACTGACTATTGCCGACGGAGCAAACATAACAATCGACAACAACATCAGTGTGCGCGAGAAATTCACATTGGGAAACAATGCCGAACTGCACGATGGCGCCGATGATAATATCTACACAATGATGAAAATAGCCGAAATCAACGGTACACACGTCAAGCGCAGTACTAGTCCGGCAACAGTGGTTTTGGAAAATGGGGCAGGCGGATATATTTCCAGCAATGGCAACGGCGTTCTTCAGAATGTTAAAATCAATTCGATAAGGGAAGGAGCCGAGTTGCTATTGCGAGACCCTGCTAGTGACTCAAAACCCACAAAACTCACTATCAACGGTGACCTTACTTTCGCCACCAACACGGTGTTCAACATCAAGAGTAGCAACCTTGAGTTTGGCAGCGATGCTAGGGTGTTAACCACGGTTATCGAAGGATTCAGCCCAAGTTGCATGATAAAGGTCATGGGTGCAAGTTCGGGAGGCGTTACAAAAGTCTTCAGCGAGGGGCATAACTACTTTACCTATCCGTTTGGATTCGATACTTATTACACCCCGGCCTACATTAAATATAGTTCAGCTGGAAAATACGGCAGTATAACATCGCGTCCAGTAAAGGGGCGTGTGTTCCGTAATGATAAATCGCTCAATTGCTATTGGATAAATAGCGAGCAAGGTTTTGAAAACACAGGCAACCTGACATTCAAAGGATATTGGTATAATTCCGGACTTGTTGGTGGATCCTTGGAAAACTATGTGGCTGCCCGCAAACATGGAGCCGAATGGATGCAAGAGGGAACATCATCAGTGAGCCGAACAGGCACTGATGATAAGCCCGACGAGAGGTATATGCAGATAACTCGTAACGACATAACCGCCGATGGTTATTACTCATGCGGTGAAGCCACATCGTTTGAGAGTGGTACAATTTACTACACATCAAGTTATGTTACAAAAGGTGCTGATTTTTATTGGAATGATCCACAATGCTGGTCAACCGAGGGCGTTGGAGGTACGCCAAATACAGCCCCAGGTGCTTATCCGCAATTGACAACTGATGCCGCCCAGATTGGTGATGATAACAATCACGACACAATTAAATTGAGGGGAAATTTGCCAAGGATAGCTAGTTTGAGCATTGCTCCGGGTTCAACTCTTGATATGGATATTTATAATGGCACATTCACCATTGTTGAGGTTGATGAGGCAAAGGGCGCAGGAACGTTGTGTATAGGAAAAACCAATTATTTCCCAGGTGGTGATTTTGGCAGTTTTCTTGGTGAGCATGGCGGCACGGTTGAATATTATAGCAAAGGCGACGGCTATACGATTAAAAACCTTGCCAATTACTGCAATCTGGTTGTGAGCGGTGGAACAGCAGATGCTCCAATGAAAATGCCTAATCAGAATGTTACTGTCTATAAAAATTTCACAGTCAATGGTTGGGTACGTTCTACAGAAGCAAATGGAAGAACAGTAACCGTTGGTGACAGTCTAAACATTAAGAAAGGAGATTTGATGTTATGGGATGTTGATGGTCAGACACAGACATACAAGGTGCTTGGAGATGTTAACGTGTTTAAGGGTGCGGTATTGGAGGCTAAAGGAACAGCCACCAACGCAAAGACTAACAAACTCACCATTTATGGCGATTTGACAGTTGATGGAACGTTTAATGCTTACTACGAGAAGGAAAGCGCACCAAATGTTGTTGAATATGTAAATAAATTCGATACAGAGTTTATCGGAGCCGACTCATCAATAATCAGTGGCACAGCCGATATTATAAAATTCAACACGCTGACTTGCAACAAAGCCGATTTGGACACAAGACTTGTTTTAAGAAACAAAAATGTTAAATCAAGCGACGCACAAAAACTTTTGGTATTAACCAAAGGAACATTCGAGGTGGATATTAAAAGTGGTGATGTATCATTGACAAAGAATAGTGATTTGGATATTCCAATCGATGCACGTTTGTCGGTAATTTCAGGTAATGTAAAAGTGGCTGATACAACCCAGCGTAAAAGCATCAGTTTGAATGGTCATATTTTAATCGAGGGAGGATGCCTGTTTGTTGGTAGAGAAACTGTAAACCAGTGCAACAGCATATTAATAGCCTCTGAAGGCAAGCCTTCAATTACCATAAAGGGAACAGGCAGGTTGGTTGTTAATGGCCAGATAAGTAGGAGAAAAGACGGAAAAGTGGGCTCGCTTATTTGGGAGCAAAGCGGTGGCGAAGTAATAATTAATGGAAAGCTGCGAGGAACGTCCGATCCATTATGGATTTCAAAATTTGCCGCTTTTGAGATTCGCGACAATGGTGAGTTTAACATGAGCGGTGGAAAGATAACCTTAATGAAAGGCGGTGGTAATGAGTGTGGCGATATTTACATCAAGCCAACTGCTTCACTTTGCACAGGAGGTGAAATCATTATTGGTGGCGGTGAGCAGATACTGATGACAAACGTGGCCTTGCATGACTTGAAAGTGGACAATGGAGCAGTACTCAATGCCTATGACGATATCAATGTCAACAAACTCACTATTGAGGAAACAGGCATTTACAATGCCATTGAGCATGAACTTGCCATTCGTGGTGCGTTCATTAACCATAATTCTGTTACCGATGGAGGCTCCGCAACCATCAGCAAAGGTTTTGTGCCAGGAAGCATAAGCCAACTCACGCGGTTCATTGGTCATGGTGCATCAATTGAAGGCGTGTCAGGCATTCAAACACAATTTGCGCAGTTGGAAATAACTGATGATGTGAATTTGGTGGCAGGAAAAGCAAGTATCAGAGTGGGAGGCAATCTTACCCAAACGGCAGGTACTGTTTCTGATAACGGCAATACCATTCACCTTTCGGGTGATTTGCTCTACAACGGCACTTTCAGCGGCTCAGGCGGCATCAATTTCTGCGGCACTGCTGACAAGCAGTGGATTAAAGGCACAGAAGGCAGCGAGATGGGTCAGATTGGTAAAATATTGGTGAACAATGCCGATGAGGTTTGGCTTGATAAGGACGTCCACATTACTAACGGAATTGTTCTCGGCTCATCGCTTTACATCAATCGTAGCCGTGTGATTCTCGATGAAAACGCGACTATTTCTGCGTCGGGCGGCGCATTGAGCGCAAGCCGAATGATACGCCTTAACGGCGAGCATGAGGACAAAGGCGTGATGCAGTATGTGAAACGGAAAGACGATGGAACACATTTCATATACACAATACCAATTGGTATAAAAGACAAAGATGGTGTGCTGCGTTACACCCCAGTTGAATATGACTTTGCTTACAACAGATATAACGGAGCAAGCATCAGTGTCAAGGCCATGAACTTCCGTCACAATAATATTTCGGAAGACCCAACAACGTGGATCAGTTACTATTGGGTTGTCAAAACTGAGGGATTCAACGATGACGGAGTAAGTGAGTACAGACCGTCGAGAAGCAGCGATTATTCACTCAAACAGACTTACACATACGATTGTGATGTTGAGGGTGACGACACCAGACCATTGCTGCCCGAATATATGTACTATGGCGGACCGTTGGAGTACGAATGGGTTAATCTTACAAAAGATGATACAGCAATAGTTTCTGGTAACAATATAATATTCAATCAATTCGGCCATATTGGCGGTGACTATACGGCAGGTCGTGTCGCCGACAGAACATACACAGAGAAACCTGTGCTTTACTCTAGAAAAACTGTAGGTAATTGGAATAATCCAGACGATGATGGTCGTACTTGGGAGTATTGGGATAAAGATAAAGTAGGGGATGACAAATGGACAGAATTTACTGGAGAACCCAACGGCAACCCGATACATATTCGGCCAGGGCACAGAGTTAATATTACTGGAGTAGAGCCGGTAAAGGCATATTGTCTCTATTTTGATAGGACAAATAAAGATGGTTCACCAAATGATGATTTAGGTATTCTCGACATTGGTGAGACATCAGGTAGCGATTTCGGCCATGTCGATGGTGTTGGCAGGTTGGTGATGTTGCCTATTCCTGGCGATGGTGGAAGAGAGTACAAGATGCCGGCAGGCGATTTCGAGGAGTTCCTCAAAGACCCCAAGAGCATCATTGAATTCACAGGAAGTATAGATGCCAAATTGCCTAACTCGGTTGTGGGTCACAGTTCGCAGCCAATGCAAAATGTTGTACTTTCAGGCACAGGAGTCAAGACTCTTACTAAAGAGACAGGAGAGTTTATTAATGGCAGTTTGACAATTGAAAATGGTACAAAACTGGAGTTCAACAACACCCCGATTCACATTAAAGGAGACTGGATTGACGAGAATACAGGAACAACGTCTGGTTTCAATGCAGGAAAAGTTGATGCTAAGTCACTTGTTGAGTTCTACGGCACAAGCGAGCAGCATATCAAATTGTCGAACAATGCCACCCAGTTCTGGAAGTTTCAGGTTAATAACCCCGAAGGAGTGATAATTGAAAAAGCAACAGAAGGTAGCGATGTGCCGGACAACACACCTATAGGTATTGGTCGTGAACTTATTCTAACCAATGGTTGTGTAACCACTGCCGACAACAGCCATATTGTGCTTGCTTCTTCATCATCAGTAACTGGAGCAGGCAACGAGAGGTTTGTCAATGGTCCGTTGGCCAGAACAATGGCCGAGAACGACAATTTCACATTCCCTGTCGGCAACATAGTTGGAGAAGATAAAATATATGCTCCCACAGTGATTAGTAATGTGTCGGTGGGCGGCGACTGGAAAGTTACTTACCATTACGCCACCATAGACCACGATTCACTTCCGCCGTTGACAGCGGTGAGCCATAGCGAATATTGGACTTTTGATATTGATGCTGAAAATGCAACAGCAAAATTGGGTCTCCGTGCCGACGAAGAGACAATGACCAACTACAGCAGCGATATGCTCGACCGCACAATGGTTATTGGTTTGGTTAATGTTGATGATGCTGATGTCAGCAAGCGTGATAAGTGGGAGAAGATAAACAGCACCCATACAGGTTCGACTTTGCCAGCAACGGTAACAACAAGTGAAAATGTCACAATTAAAGGGTATCAGTGCTACTCACTCGGCTATGTAGGCACAACAGCAAAAGTGACTAATGATGGTATAGTTAATATTTGTGATGGAGATGATGATGTGGCCGAAATACCAATCACCTTTACTGGTATGGGTGGTCCATATAAGGTTGAATACGAAGTGACATCGGATGGAAAAATATACACCTCAACAGTTGAACTTGCTGATGGAGCCGCTTTGCGTTTCAAAGGAAATGAACTTGGCAGATTCTTTGGTCGCTCTGGAGGATTCATTTGTGATGAAACGGCAGAAGGGAAGCCAATCAAACCATATACAATAAGACTTACAAAGGTTTGGGAAGGCGGTGTTAAAGGTAATATCAACGAAGATAATAACTTTTCAATTAGAGTGAAATATAATGCCGTGCCTGTGATCACCGGCGCAGGAGCAGTAGGAATGGGCGAGACACGCACATATAGTGTGGCAACAAGTTATTGGGATGACAATAACCTTGTAAATCCGTATGAATGGAGTGCTACTGGTGATAAAGATGTTACCCTTGGGGCTGGTGAAACTAAATCCGAAGAAAAAGTTACTTTCCCCGATAATGGTGATACTGACTATGGGGTTAATCTGAAAGTTACCAATAACTATAAAACAGGAGATTTTGGTACTTGCAGTAACTATGTAGTAAAACCCATTGCGGTTAAAGTTCCGCCACAGCCAGATATTCATTCTGTTACAACGGATGGTAAACTTGCGGCTTGCAAGGATGGTGTAACCGAGTATCTTTATCGCACAGAAGCGAACGGAGAAAATGAATATGAATGGAGCGTAGAACCAGACGGGTTGGTAGAAGTAATAAGTAGTGTTAGAAATGAATTTATAATCAAATGGATTGCTAGTGACAAGAGAACTGCCAAAGTCAAGGTTACAGAGAAAAAACCGACAAATAATCCTGAAACACCCTATGTAGTGGGTTATAATGAGAAGGAGATAGAATTGGAGAATGATTTTGTAATAGGAACTATTACACCTGATATTGTATGTGACGGTAATTATGGTAATATAGTAATATCCGGAACTACTGGTTCGCAGAGTTTCATGCTTTGCGATGAGGAAGGAGTTGCTTTGACAGAAAAATTCTCTGGTTCAGATGGCACAGTTAAATTAGGAACGCCGAGAGCATTGAATTTTACTGATGGACCTTTCAAGTTCAAAGTATTAGCAATGAGTGGCGGTTGCAAGCATTATTCGGATCTAGAGACAGAGACGGTTCGTGAGAATCCCGCAATTGAAAAGCCATTCACAATACCCGTCGAGGATTTGTATATTGGAAATCTGTCAAAGGTTACTGTAAAACAGACAAGCGAAGTTCATCCTGATTCTTATAGTTTCGCTTATGACGGTGGGGTCACGTACGATGGCGAAACCACATATACAGGCACCATTGGAGGATCTAAAGGCATTGGCAACGATCGTACAATAAAAATTGGTATTCCTTTAGAAAGCAGTATCAATGGTAAGTTGACAATCCGGGATGCCACCGTTGATGGTGTAACGTGCGAGAGCACCTACAAAATCGACCAGCCTGTCAGTGGCGATTACCTCTGGCGTGGAACAACAAACGATTGGTCGGCCGATGCCAACTGGTGGTCAGGAAGCGCTCCTGATGGAAGTAAAAATGCTGTTATCCGCACTGGTAAGCAGATATCCAAAACTGATGATGACAGCAAGGATATAGTCATGCCGACAGTTGGTGTAGATGCTGCCGTTGCCAACATTAAGATGGAGTCTGGAGTTGTAGTAACCATGAACAACACACTTACCGTCAATGGCAACGTAACCAACGCTGGCAAATTCGTCGGAGAAGGCGGTAAAGTATTGTTCAGCGGCGCCGAGCACACCGTTTCCGGCAGCGGCTCATTCACCAATATTTCGAATGAAGGAATGGTGACAACTGAGAGCGGCATCAAAATTTTGGGAGACATCACCAATAACGGTGACTTTGTCGGTAATGGTGCGGTTCAGTTGTCTGGTGAGGTGAGTGCACAGTCTGTTGCCGGTGATGGCTCGTTTACAAATATTACTATTGCTAACAGCAAAGGTGTTACAGTGGATGGCACACCAACCATCAATGGCACAATGACATTGAGTAGCGGTATTGTAACTGCTAATAATCAAATCAATTTCAGCACATCAGGAAATATGGATGAGGCCAGCAGTGGTTGGGTTAAGGGTAAAGTTCAGAAGACATGGATTGATAATAATAATGAATTCCATTTCTTGGTTGGTGGAGAAAAACGTCTGGCACAGTTGGATGTTTTGCCAGATGCTTCAGGTGCCACTTTCACGGTTGATTATAAATGCAACGAGTCAGTTAAAGATCCTATAACCGAGAATTTAGGTGATGGGTTGGAACGTGTGAGTGGTAAGGAATCGTGGAATATCACAGGAGTAAAAGCAGGAGGTGGAGTTCAACCAGCCAGAATAGCATTCCATTGGGCTGATGCAAAAGCAAGTGGAATCGGCCTTACAGAGAAGGCAGAAGAAAATGTTAACTGGAAAAGTACATTGGTTGTAGCGCATAGGTCAGATGAAACTTCTCCATGGATAATGGTTAGTCCTATAGAGGATGGTGTTCATGATAACAAAATAATAGTGCATGCCGACAGTTATAGCGAATATACTTTTGGAGCAACGAACAAGGACATAACCATCAATCCTCTTCCTGTAACCTTCATCGCCTTCACTGGCCGTCAGGAGGGCAACAGCGTTGTGCTTGAGTGGGCCACAGCATCGGAGAATAATAACAACTACTTCGAGATTGAGCGCTCAATCGATGGTGTCAACTTCGTGACTATCGGCTATGTTGATGGTGCTGGCAATTCGAGCAGTCTGCTCAACTATGAGTTTACTGATAATGCACCGGAGCAGGGTCAGGTTTACTATCGTCTGTCGCAAGTTGATTTCGATGGCAACCGTGAATTTGCCGACAAGGTTGTGGCTGTGCTTTACGCGGGCAGTGAGATTGAAAATCTGACCATTGTGCCCAACCCGACAGACGGTTTGTTCTGCGTCAGCGTAACGGGTTCGATGGCCGGTGGCAGAATTGAGTTGCTGTCGCAGGCGGGCAAGATGATACGGATTGTTGATGTTGAGAGTTATGATGCCACAATCGACATCAGCGACTTGCCAAGTGGAATGTACGTTCTGCGGTTCGTAACCGATACTAAGGTCTTGCAGAAGAAAGTAGTTAAATACTAAACTGACATCGGAAGGGATAACGAAAGCCGAACCAAAAATGGTTCGGCTTTCGTGTTTTGTTTAGGTTGATGTACATATGGAAGGAAATGATATCCGTATGGCCAACTACTATATGTAACAATTGTTTGCACCCGTTTAATGTCAAAATTTGTGCACATCATCCAAAATAATGTCTGATTAGCGCAGCAATAATGGTCTTTTACCATACTTTTGTGTTTAATTATCAAAAAAATAAGAAACAAAAACATATATTATTCGTATTAACACACGCGGAAAATTTTGTTAAGTAATTTTATGGGTTAAAATTGAGGAGGGCAGGATTATGAAAAGTAATGTTTCAAATATGGCAACAATGGCTAAAATCAGAGTTTTTGGCCTTTTGGCGTTGGCTCTTGTTTTTGGTGTGAACAATGAGGCATGGGGAGAGGATTTTCTTCCTTTAGTAAGTAAGACCAACATAACATATACATCAAATGGAACTGGAGAAGATTGGGCAAATGCTGCAAACTGGACTCCAGACAGATCTGACGGAGGGTATTTTCCAGGACAAGCATTATTTAATAATAGTCCAGACGGAAATTTTGGTCGAGGTATAGTAGTTGTAAATAAAAAAATAACGATGGGAGATATAAGCAATTATATCTACGATAACCGAACTAAAACATACACAACGGTATCTCTCATTTTCGATATACAAAAACTAACATTAAATACTGGTGCCGATTTAACGTTGAATTCGGACTTATATGTTACTGGTGGTAATAAACAAGACCCTTGTTATATATACAGTGCAGGTTCATTAACCATTAAGGAGGGGAAAACATTATGGGTGGAAAAAACTTTTCAGTTAAATGCAGATCAAACTATTAATGGTGGAGGAAAACTAGTAATTCATCGCGCTGTTACTGGAAATAATCACAAATTAATAGCTAATGTAGATATAGATATAAATCCCAACGACCATGGTGAACATGGCAATAAAATCAGCAATTTAGATCTTATTGTAAATAAGAAAGTAACAATAAACAGGAATAACAATTTGACACTTAATAATGTTACAATAAACTCCGGAGGAGAATACGTAACCAATTACAACAGTAGTTGTAACTATTTGACGATGAATGGTGGAACCTTAGACATAGAAAACAACAAAACATTAACAATAAACAAAACAACTAAAATCAACGGTGAAAAGAATGGTTTAAAAACTCTATTTGTAAATGAGAATGCCACAATTATCGGCAACGGTACACTTGATGTTGCCCGAATAGTTGTAGCGACTGGCAAAATTCTCACCATTAATGGTAATATTACACTAAACCAAAGTGTTACCCTTGATGGCAACATTGCTGTTGCCGAAGGAAAAACTCTAACTCTCAGCAGCAACCAAATAACATTTACTGGTAATTCATATTTCGGTAATGGCACAGGAATCGTAGAATTCACCAGTGACAATGCTTCCATTCGCAGCGTCACCACATGTGTTGGCGGCAACTTCAAAAGTTTGAAAACAGTCACCTATGCTAATTCCTGCACATATATGTTGCCTGGATTGTTTAATAACATTACAGTCAACACTAATAATGGTTCAAATATCACTCTTTGCGGGGATGTTACGGCTTCCGGCACACTTACTTGGAATAACAAATCGAGGATTATACTTGACGGGCACACAATGGATGTTGCTACAATCACATCTAGTCAAGCCTACGGCGATAGCCACATGTTTGTGGCAGGCACAGAAGGAAGCATTTTGAAATATACAACTAACACAGCCAACAGCAGCAGCCTGACATTACCTATAGGAACATACAATGCCAAAACCAAGGAGTATGAGTACAGTCCTGTCACGTTGGCAAGTGGAATAACCCGGCAAGCAGGTTCGTTTATAGCCGTGCAAGTCGCCGACACCGCCTATTCCGGCAAATCAACAGACCTTGAGCGCTATTGGCAAATCAGCGCTACCGGTGTATCGTTGTCATCAAATGCCAGGATTCAATTCAAGTATGATGATTCCGATGATGGTCTTGGCTATGCCGCTGATGATATGCTTTATGTTTATCACGACGGAACACGAGTTGCAACAGGTGCAACCATAAACGGTGGCAGTTACACAATAACAGTAGATAACCCATCAAGCATTTCTGGCATTTGGACAGCCGCCGAACCCGCCGAAATAATAACCCTATACTCACATCGCAGCGGAGATTGGGGCGATGCCACAATGTGGACCACCGACCCGACCGGCAAAACAGAAGTCGGACAAGCAAGGCCTGACAACTCATATAATGTTGTGATACTTAATGGTCACACTGTTGAAGCAAGCGGAGCAACAATGAATGCTCGCTCTGTTAAGATAAGCGCTGGTGCAACGTTAAACATGGGAAACAATGCACAAGACCATAGATTAAAAAATGTGTATGGGCAAGGTATGTTGCGCATTGAGGGCGATTTTCCAACTAGCGGCAACTATAAATTGTTTGTGTCGCCTGATGGTGGAACAACGGAGTTTTATGGCAACCACACTAGCAACGATATACCAAACCAGTATGAATATAATAACCTTATATTCGATTACAAAACGAAAGTTACTCGCACCATAACCCAAAACTTGAAAATACACGGCAATCTTACACTTAAGAAAGGCTCGCTGAAATATACAAAAACAAATCAGTCGATAACCGTAGGTGGTGACATTAAGATTGAGAGCGATGGCGGTATATATATATACGAGAGCGGTGGCGACAAAAGTCACGCCGACACATTGGTCGTGGGCGGCAACTTTGAGAACCATGGCGAAGTGCTGATGACTAAGCGCACAATTGACACATATAAATCCTCGAGTGAGCCTCAGCAGGATGAAGGCAATAAAGGCCGAGGTGTGATTCGCTTTGTTGGCGAGCACGATGTAAACTTCTTCTGCTATAGTACCACAAATCTCAGCCAACTTATAATTGACAAAGGAACCGATGAAACTTACCGTGTAACACTATACTCAAGCGCGGAAAGCAACTTCGGTCTTTTGGGCAAAGCCACAGATTTCTATACGGATTATGGTGATAATACCCCAGACAACCCGGTTGCCATATACAAGCCGCTATGGCTGAAAAACGGTACTTTGGAACTCACAGGCAATTTGCACATATACTCATTGTCGGAAGGAGGAAATGACAACTTCTTTATTCCGCTTAACGGATGCTTGCATCTGAATGGCAGCAACGTTATAGTTGATGCTTGCCGAATTGCGAGTAGCAATGCTTGTCTTATGCCTGCCGGAAAACTGATTATTGACGCGGGAACCTTTGACTGCAGCAAAAGTGCGGGAGCCGTGTTCCGCAATACTTCAGAAATTTATGTTAACGGCGGTAAACTGAAAGGTTCGCAATTCCGTCCATCGCAGTACGTTAGCAGCGGTAAAACCACATTTGTTCAAACTGGAGGTGAAGTTATATTTGATGGAAGTGGCGAAGTTAAAGACGGATATGCAATGTTCTATATGCCGTTCGATACGTACACGTTTAAAATGACAGGCGGAACACTAACAGTATCTGGTTCTACTAAAAGTAATAATGAAGGTGACGGCGATGTATTTGCAGTGAACTGCAACCCTGAGAACAGCAAGATAACCGGAGGTGAGATAATAATAATAAATAAAGACCTCAGCAGAAAGAAAAGCCACGGCATATCTTGCAGCATTCCGCTTTATAACTTGACATTATTAAATCCTAATAATCTGACAAGTAGTACTGACAACTATCAATTCATGTTCAACGATTACAACGGCACGGTGAATAGAGGCAATATTCCTATATCGATACCGATGTCTGAAATACAAATTCTGAACAACCTCACAATAGGCGACAACGTAACATTCAATGCCAATGGTAAAGATTTGCTTATAGGAGGGAACTTGACAATAGCCCCAACAGCAAAAGTATATCTTAAAGAGAACGAGGTTATATTCAATGGTGACGGTTCGCACATTCAGCAGTTTACATCCACAACTACAGATAAAGTTAAAAGTGGATCAAACAACAATGGTCAAGGTTATAATAATCTAACAATTGCCGCAGGTGCCGATGTGCAGATAAACAGTGATATTGTTGTTAACGGTCTGTTCACATTGGGTGACGGTGCCATAATGCGCGACGGAGCCACTAACACTTATACAATTAGAAAAAACGCCGAAATAAGCGGTACACATTTGAAACCAGCCTCAGGAGCAGGCAAAATATTGTTTAATGGTGACAAACCTACTATAACTGGTAACGGGCATGGCTCGCTCAACAATGTGAATGTGCAACTTGCCAGTGGTGTTCTGCAAATAGATGCGCCAAATCTTACCATAACCGGCGATTTGCGTCTGCTCAACAGCACCGCCAACAACTCAGGACGCGTGTTTGTGATGGGAACCAGCAAACTGACATTCGGCAGCGGTGCGAACATATTCACCGATGAAGCTAATGGCAGGGATTATGGCGAAGACAAGTATATATACACCAGTAATTTGGCTTCAAGCGGAGGTGTGGCCAGAGTGTACAGTGAAGATTCAAAAACATTCACTTTCCCAATCGGAACGCGAAATGGGAATTATTTTTACTATACACCCGCAACAATAACTTATAGAGACGCTGATGAGTATGGAGTGGTAACAATACGCCCTGTGAATAATGCCCACCCACTTATGGGAAACACCACAAATGCACTAAAATATTATTGGGCAACAACAGAAACGGGTTTCAGCGGAGTGGGCTCCAACGATGTCAACCAATCATATGTTTTTGGAAACTACAACTTTGTTAATGGAGTCACAACAACCTACGTACCAGCACGTTATTACAATGCCGAATGGCAGAAAGGCTCAACGTCTGGTATGAAACTGACACAGAACGCATTTGAAATGATCACCGAGTCGGCCAATGGCGATTACACCTGTGGTGATCCTGATAATTCGTTTATCGACATAGTTAAGATGTACTCATCAAATTGGGTTACTAGCCATGGCAACGAAGGCGGATGGTCTGACGCTCTCAGTTGGTCGGCCGATTCAGTTAATGGTGAGCCAAGTTTCAACATAGGTGAGACATATTATAGGTATAATGAGACTGAAAGCGTATTTAAGCCATTTGACCTAACGACTAATGATTTTACCGATGGAGCGTCAATTACCGCAACCGATGCACCCATTCCAACTTCTACAACAGCCGTGTACATTGGTTCTGCAATTCACAACCATACCATAACAATGACAGAGAATAGGCAATCATGTGCTAGTCTGCGTATTGAACCTGGTTCAACACTGGATCTGGGAGTCTATATAAACCACACCTTCTCGCTTGTTGTTGTTGATGAGACAGCAGAAGAAGGAGCCGGAACGTTGAAGATTAGTTCTACAGGAAATGAAGGTCCTGTTATATATGACGGAGTAAAAGCCGCTAGGTTTCCTTCCGGTGACTTTGTAAAATTTCTTGGTGAGCATGGTGGCACAGTTCATTATTATGGTAATAACAGCAATACCTTCTATATTCCTTCTGTATCAGAAAGTGGTTTGATTTTAACCAATTATAGCAACTTGATAGTAGGAGGAAACAGTTTTAACCATAGAATACGTATCCCTAATAATTTGGATTTAACCATATATAGAGATTTCGATATAAACGGCTACGCACATTCTATGCATATATACACACACACAATTACTGTTTATGGTAATTTGAACGTTACAAATGGCGAACTATATATACGTGATAATAGCCTAATTGTACCACAACACTACATTATATATGGTGACATAAACATTGCTAATAATGGAAAGTTATACACAGATGGTGCTAGTACGGGAAATGTAATACACACAATTGACATTGCAGGCAATTTAAATGTAAACGGCACATATGATGCCTATTATAAAAGAGGTGCAAATAATTATAAAATTGCCACAACCTTCTTCGGCACCGACACATCTCGCATCACAGGAACAGGAACTGTGCGATTCTACACCCTTACTTGCGATAAAGGTACCGACGCTTCGGCGATGCTTATTGCACAAAATCCCCACTTATCATCGGCACACGATGAAGATGAGGCATTCCTTACACTAAAACATGGCACATTCCAGGTTGATTTCCCGAGTGATGAAAATGAAATTGAACTTACCCGTGAGTGCGATTTGACTATTGAAACTCCCACTTGCTTGTCAGTAAAGTCTGGTACTGTAAATGTTGCCAACAGCAATGCTGATTTTGGAGTGATACTCAATGGCTCAATTGATGTGCAAGGCGGTATTCTTAACATTGGTAATGCGGCAAACGACAAGTCAAACAGCATCATATACTCGGCAACCAGTACACCGACTATAACTGTCAGTGGCGGCCAAATAAATGTAAATGGCATTGTTCGCCGCACAACAGGTACTCGTTATGGCACGCTATTCTACAGGCAGAGCGGCGGCGAGGTCGTTATAAAAGGCCGCAATCGTAATGCCACTACCGCTCCTGATGGTAATGCCGCACTTGAAATCATGAACGACGGCTGCGAGTTTACTACAACTGGAGGCAAACTGACATTGCTGGCAAGCGGAGGAAACGAGACCTTTGGTGACCTTCTTATTCGTCCGACAACAACAAGTTGCACCGGAGGTGAGATTGTCATTAACGGCGATGCGGAGCAAAAAATACTATCGGCTGCATCATTGCACAAAATAACAGTTAAAAACGGCAGCCAACTTGATGTTTATTCACACCCGATAACCGCAGATTCTATAGTTATCGAAGACAATGCCATATTCAACTCGCGAGGGTTCGATCTGACTATCAGACAGGCGATGGTCAATAGTAATTCATCATCTGCTAGCGGCATAGACAAAGGCGGATTCCTGCCAGGAAGCATAACCCAAACCACATACTTCACGGGTACAAACGTGGCGTTTAGGGGAGCAAGCGGCAACAAGACCAATTTCGCAAATGTTGAGATAAATGGTCGGTTCAACCTTGTTGGCAACACCTCGAATATGTTTGTAAACAAGAATCTTGTTCTTGCCAACGGAAAAGTATCTGACAACGGAAGCACTATTTATTTGGTTGGCAATCTGGATAACTACGGCACATTTGAGAGTAGCGAAGCAACTGGCGGTATCGATTTCTGCGGTGCCGAAACCGAACAATATATTATCGGTATTGGAACAGGTACATTAGGCTCTGTAACCATAGACAACCCGCACAAAGTGTTCATGTATAACGACGTTCGCGTCAACAACAAACTGACACTCAACGCAATATTGTATGCAGATATCTATCTTTTGACATTGGGTGAAAATGCGACGGTTGCGGGTGATTTAAGTGCCTCAAGCATGATTTTGCTGAATGGCGCCCAAGAGGACAAAGGTGTAAAGAAGATTATTCCATCTGGAACATCAGACTTCACTTTCCCGATAGGTATCGACGGATACTACACTCCCGCCAGATACAAATTTTCTAAAAACACTTCGTCGAAAGAAACCGCAATAACGATAAAGACCATTAACTATCTGAATAAGAACCTATCAATAGACCCGGACTGCTATCTGAACTATTTCTGGGCAGTAACTACCGACGGCTTTGATGAGGAGAACGATGAAAAGAGTGACACTAATCCATACTTCACTGTAGAACAAACCTACACTTATCCTGATGATACCGAGACGCACTTTACCGCAAACGGTTATGAAGAAAGTGAAATGCTGCCCGAATATTTGCGGACTCTCGGTGATTATGAATGGATTGATTTGCGTCCGGGTGCTGTTGTTGACGCATCAGCCAACACAATAAGTTTTCCACCCTTTGGACATATTGAAGGTGAATATACAGCGGGTGTCACTCATAGTACCATCTATACGGCCTTGCCTATTCTATACTCAAAACAAAATGGTCCTTGGCATGAGGAATCAACATGGCAAATTAAAGATGAATTTGGTAATTGGGTGCCATTTACAGGCACAGTCAAAGAAAACCCTGTGCATATCAGCAGCGGCCATAGAGTAACTGTTGATGCGAACAATACAAAATCGTATTGCTTGTACTTTGACGGCGCAAGCAGCAAGCTTGATTTGAAACAAACCATCGGCAACGACTTTGGTCGTGTATATGGAGCAGGTATTCTTATTATGGAGGCAACTTCAACACATGACTATATGTTCCCCGCCGGAAACTTTGACAAATTCCTGCTCTATCCAGAGAGCGTTGTCGAATTTAGCGGTGATACGTACGGAACTCTTCCTGCAAGTCCGGGTAACGCATCACGGCCATTGCCTAATGTAGTGCTTTCAGGCTCAGGCGCAAAAAAACTGCCGGCAGGAACTGCAGAGGTGATAAACGGCTCACTGACAATAGGTGCCACATCGACACTCGACAACACTGCCAACAATACCAAAATCATTATTAAAGGCGATTGGATTGACAATAATCCAACAACGGGTTTCATTGCAGGAAGTTCGATAGTTGAGTTTAATGGCGATTCAACCCAGCGCATCAACATAAACAATAATGAAACGGTGTTCCCATATTTGGTTATTAACAGCACAGGAGCAAAAAGCGATAGCATTATTGTCGGCGATTGCGATCAGAACACACCTATCAACAAAGAATTCAAAGTAAGCAAGGCGCTGACGCTAACCAAAGGACACGTTTACACAACGTTCGAAAACTGCCTGGTCCTTTCTGAGCCCACAACTAAAGTCAATGGTGGCAATGCCGATGCCTTTGTCGATGGCCCGCTAGGTAAGCAATTAAATGTCAATGGCGACTTCACATTTCCGATAGGCAACGACAAACGATTCGCTTCAACTTATATAAGCGACGCAAACACTGCCGGTATTTGGAAGGTTGAATATGTTAATCGCGATCCTGCAACCGACGGATACTATAGAGAAAAAACATATCTGACAGAACCTATCACTGAGGTAAGCAGCAATGAGTATTGGAACATTTATCCGCCAACAGCATCGGCGAAAGCCAACATTAAGTTGCGTTACGACAACAAATCGTTCCCGTATATAAACACCACTGCTAAACTGAAGAAACTCACAATGGTAAGTTTCCCAACAGATGACAAGTGGGTTGAAATTAAAAACGGAGGCGCTTCGGGCAGTGTGTCGTCTGGCACAATTACAACAACAGAAGCACAAACTGTTGACAGCAAACATTACACATTCGGTTATTTGGGTACTACTGCCAAGATAGACACCAGGGTTAAGGATCATTACTATATCTGCGACGGAAACGAAGAAAACGTCGTAATACCCGTGGTACTTTCCGGCACGCCAAAATACACATTGCAGTATAGCATTGATGGCGGTGCCCCAATCGCCATCAGCGACATAACCGGCAACACTTGCAATATCACTCTGAGCGGAAGCGAATTGGGTGGTTATAAAGACACACCGTACGTAATCAGTCTTGTTAGCGTGAGTGACCCAAGTGGCACTGGTGACGTATACAGCGATGTGGTCTACGTAACCGTTTGGTACAATGCTACTCCTGTAATTACTGGCGATGACAGAGTCGGACGTACAGACGCAAGAGAGTATTCTGTCGCAACATCTGCTTTTGATAAGTCATTCTTGTGGGAGTGGTATTCTGGAAATACAAAAATCACTTCAGGAACTAAATCTGTACAAATATCGCCAAATAACTCATTATCTGCCTCAACAACGACAATCACATTTTGTGCGAATAATTCTGCAGTGGGTACTGACAATGGTGAATACCGGCTGAAAGTAACAAACACGTACACAACAGATGCCGGCGGGACATGTTCGGCAAGCAAAACAATGACCGTAAACGTACAAGAGAAACCGGCTCCCAAAATTATCGGTGACTTGGCCGTTTGTGAAGGCGACATTAGGACATATTCAACAACGTATGTGTCTGGTCATACTTATACATGGGAAGTTGAGAGCGGTGGCTCAATCAAATCAAGAAACGCGAATGAGTGTACAGTTGAATGGGGAAGCAGCGGAACTGGGGTAATAAAAGTTACCGAGAAAAATACTTTTGCCAGTACGACTACAACCAAAGAAACGATATATATAAATGAAGCCGCCACATTAGGAGAAGTTGTTGTTCCCCAAGAAGTCTGCTACAACACACGCGGCCAAGTATCCATTATAGCGTCAAATAGTGCTTTACAATACGTGGTGTGCAACGCTTCGGATGAGAGCGTGATTTATGGCTCGATTAATGGTAATGGCAACGACCAGTTCATTGAATTGGACGCACTTACAGCAAGTACCACTGTTAAGGTTAAAGCCCAAAACGAAGGCTGTGCCGCTCCGTCCATCAATTATCCAATATCAGTATTTGCCAATCCAGGCTTCGCCGTCGAAGAAATTGATGATTTGTATGTTGGCAAACCTGCCGATATAAAGTGGCAACAAACCACAACATCTTTCAGTAAAATCAACTATAAGTTTACCAATATAAGCGGAAGTAATTCTATTGGAACAACAAAGGTTACAGACCCATCAGGAGTAAACACTACTACCGTAGATGTTGCCGCTGATGCCGAAGAGATAAGAGGTATACTGACTGTAACGGAGACTGATACAAAATTGGAATGCCATGCTGATTATGACATTGTAAAAACAGTATCTCAAGATTACCTGTGGAATGGAGAAACGTCAGAGGATTGGAATGAACCAGATAACTGGTGGTCGGGCTCAACACCGACAACTGCCAAAAATGTACGTATATTGGAAGGCGCAACTAATATGCCGGAAGTGTCTGCCGCTGCCAACGCCAAAGACATTATTATCGGTAGTGGTGCAAGTGTTACTGTATCGGGCAACACACTGACTGTGGCTGGTAATATAGAGAATGAAGGATCGTTCACTGCCACGGACGGAACGGTGGCGTTCTCTAGCGGAACACACTCGGTTTCTGGAGCCAACACGTTTGCCAATCTCAATAATATTGGTACAGTGAACTTCATCAACACCAACACAGTAAATGGGGACATTACCAACACAGGAACCATCAATGGCAGCATAAGACTGGCTGGCAGCAACTCGCAATCAATCAACGGGAAAGGCAATTATTCTAATGTCGAGATAGACAATGCAAAAGGCGTTTCTGTCAATGAAGACATAAAAATAGACGGAAATCTTGCTCTCCAAAACGGAACAGTAACAATTGCCAGTGATAAGGAGATTGTATTCGGAACAGCAGCAAGCACCACTTGCAACGACGCTTCGGCTTCAGCCTATGTTGAAGGATCGATGAAAAAATACGGTAGTTCTGTGTTCACATTCCCGACAGGACACAATGGTAATCGCGCAAAAGTTGGCATTACTCCAATCGATGCTTCTGATGATACTTATTTCACTGCAAAATACAATTCAGTTGCACCTGATGATGCGGAAGAAATACCAGAATCAAAACGCAACAGCGGACTTGAGCGTGTAAGCAACCTGGAAAGTTGGGATATTTTCGGAACGTCAGACAGTAAAATCAAACTTTACTGGGAGAACAAAGAAGATGACTATATTACCAACTTAAAAACGTTAGTCGTGGCCCATTACAATAGCATTTTAGGCAAATGGGAAACTGTAAAATGCGAAGGTTCTGACGGTGATGGCAGTAAAGGTTGGATATTAACCGGAAAAGTATCATCGTACAGTCCATTCACATTTGGCTCAACCGTAAAAGAGGATAACCCTCTCCCCGTCACCTTCACCACCTTTGCAGGCCGCCAAGATGGCAACAGCGTTGTGCTTGAGTGGGCCACTGCTTCGGAGAATAATAACAACTACTTCGAGATTGAGCGCTCGATTGATGGTGTCAACTTCGTGACTATCGGCTATGTTGATGGCGCTGGTAATTCGAGCAGTCTGCTCAACTATGAGTTTACCGATAATGCTCCGGAACAGGGACAACTCTACTATCGCCTGTCGCAGGTTGATTTCGATGGCAAGCGTGAATTTGCCGACAAGGTTGTGGCAGTGCTTTACACTGGCAGTGAGATTGAGAATCTGACTATTGTGCCTAACCCGACAGACGGTTTGTTCCGCGTCAGCGTAACAGGCTCGATGGCCGGTGGCAGAATTGAGTTGCTGTCGCAGGCAGGCAAGATGATACGTATTGTTGATGTTGAGAGTTATGACGCCACAATCGACATCAGCGATTTGCCAAGCGGAATGTACGTTCTGCGATTCGTAACCGATACTAAGGTCTTGCAACAGAAAGTTGTTAAATACTAAAAACGTGAGCCGGGTCAATTTGATCCGGCTTCGTTTTTTATTGAAGTTTCTTAATTAAAAACTCCTATTTTAGCACGACTAACAAGATTGATATGCTGAAACGATTATTCACTAATGAGCGGACGGTGATGGCGGTTATCATTGCCAATGCCGTGATAATTTTCTTGCAGGAGTGTGGTTTCAACGCTCCCGCGCTTGATGTGCTCGACATTGTCTGCACGCTGTTTTTCGTTGTTGAGGCTGCCACCAAAATCAGTATGTATAGTTGGAAGAACTATTGGGCCGAAGGCTGGAACAGGCTCGATTTCTGCGTTGTTTTGGTTTCGCTGCCGTCGGTGTTGGAGTTGCTAGTGCCTGTTTTGGGCGGATTCGAGGCTTTGCAGACGTTGAGGGTGCTCCGTATCATGAAATTTTTCCGCACATTTCGTTTCTTCCCCGATTTCTCAGTCATTGTGGCGCATTTCCGCGATGCCATACGCAAGTCTATCGGCATCATGTGTTCGTTCATGCTGCTGATAATCATTGTCGCGCTTCTTTGCACATCGGTGCTTAAAGAACAAGCGCCACAATATTTCGGCTCGGTTTGGGAGTCGGTCTATACCATTTTCAGAATGTGCACTGTTGAGGGCTGGTATGAGGTGCCCGATGCCATTGCCGCCGTCTCTTCTCCGTTCTGGGGCGGAGTTGCCAAGTTGTTTTTCTGCATGCTGTTGGTTTTGGGTGGCATCATCGGTCTGTCGCTCATCAATTCCATCTTTGTTGATGAGATGGTATCAGACAACAACGACGACATCAAAGCCCAACTCAGCCGCCTTGAACAGCAACTGCACGAACTCAACGAGCGTCTCGACAAACGCGAATAGTTATTTGTGGTATCGTTTTGTTAATAATTAGTTGTAAAAAAAGAGCATTGTGTTAGTTGGCACATATTCAACAAAACTACCTTTAGCGCCCAATAAATACCATACCACTATGAGCGAAGAACAAACCAAAGTCAGATATTCCGACGAGGAACTGGCGGAATTCAAACAGTTGATACTTGAGAAACTTGCGAAGGCGCAAGAAGAATACGAGACACTGTGTCAGACACTTGCACACTCTGACGGCAACGATACTCTCGACACATCGCCAACCTTCAAGGTTCTGGAGGAGGGTGCCAGCGTACTCTCGCGTGAGGAGACAGGCCGTCTGGCCCAGCATCAGGAGAAATTCATACAGCACCTTAAAGCCGCGCTTGTACGAATCGAGAACAAAACCTATGGTATCTGCCGCGAGACAGGTCAGTTGATACCGAAAGAGCGTCTGCGCGCTGTTCCGCACGCCACATTGAGCGTTGAGGCCAAAAACAGCAGCAGCAAGAAATAAAAAGCCAACTAATCGAGGCCGCAAAAGTCAGTGCAAGCAACAGACTCTTGTGGCCTTTTTCAATTTTGACAGAAATGAGCAGAGGAAAACTTGCCATCATCATCATTGCCGCCGTTCTGATAGCCGATCAATTGTTGAAAATCTGGATTAAGACTCACATGGCCATCGGCGAGGAGATTCACGTTGCAGGAAACTGGTTCATCATCCATTTCACTGAGAACAACGGCATGGCTTTCGGTATGGAGTTTTTCGGACGCGTCGGGAAATACTTGCTCAGCATTTTCCGAATAATTGCAGTGGGGCTGCTCGGTTACTATTTGTTCAAACTCGCAAAGCGCGACATATCAATGGGTTACTTTGTGTGCGTGTCTTTGATTTTGGCAGGAGCGGCTGGCAACATCATCGATTGTGCCTTCTACGGCCTGATTTTCGACCAAAGTTGGAACAACATTGCTTCGTTTGTGCCGTTCGGCTCGGGCTACTCAAGTTTCTTGCAAGGAAGGGTAGTCGACATGCTCTATTTTCCTATCATTCAAGGACATTGGCCAGAATGGTCGCCAATCAACGCCACTGAGGAGTTCATCTTTTTCCGCCCTGTGTTCAACATTGCCGATTCGGCCATCACCTGCGGAATGATTTGGATGCTCATTTTCGAGTGGAAAAATCTTCAATCTGAACTTGAGTTGGGTTCAAAGAAATGATGAAAGGGCACAGATATGATGGATTGGAAACAACTGCTATCGACGCGCCGCTTCGGCGTAGAGGCTGATTCAAAGGAAATAAACCTTGAAATTATCCGCACCCATTTTCAGCGCGACTACGACCGTCTGATTTTCAGTTCGGCTTTCCGCCGATTGCAGAACAAAACTCAAGTTTTCCCGTTGCCGGGAAGCGTTTTTGTGCATAACCGCCTGACTCATAGCCTTGAAGTGGCCAGTATTGGTCGTTCGTTGGGAGATATTGTTGCTCGGAGCATCGCACCTGATGTGGAGCCTGATGTCCGTCCGCTTATTGGTGAGTTGGGCACCATTGTGTCGGTGGCTGGTTTGGCGCACGACCTTGGCAATCCGCCTTTCGGTCATTCGGGCGAGAGCGCCATATCAAACTTTTTTGAAAACGGCGATGGCCGCAGTTTGCAGTCCGAAATGACCGAG
This sequence comes from Salinivirgaceae bacterium, assembly GCA_016284875.1. Taxonomy (GTDB): domain Bacteria; phylum Bacteroidota; class Bacteroidia; order Bacteroidales; family SZUA-534; genus RUG13583. The sequence goes on from JAEEPS010000010.1 coordinate 53,613, forward strand.
GCCGAGTGGGGCGACCTGACCAGTTTCGAAGGCAATGCCAATCTGCTGCGTCTGCTTACGCATCAGTTCAAAGGGCGCCGGCCAGGAGGCATGAAGCTTACCTATGCTTCAATGGCCGCCATGATTAAATATCCGTTCGATTCCACTCAGCGCCAAAATCATAAAAATAAATACGGCTACTTCCAGAGCGAGCGCGAAGCGTTTCTTTCTATTGTTGAGGAGACAGGTCTTGCTTGCCTCGACGCCGAGCGCGGCATCTATGCCCGCAGTCCGCTTGCCTACCTGATGGAGGCTGCCGACGACATTGCCTACATGATAATGGACATTGAAGACGCCCACAAGTTGGGAATCCTCTCTTTCGATGAAACACGCGAGCGCCTGTCGAGTTTCTTTGAAGGCGAAAGCCTGCTGAAATTCAAACAGAAACTCGATAGCGTGAAAGGCATTGTGACCGACACCAATGAGTTGGTTGCTTTCCTTCGGGCCATGTCCATAAACGAGCTCATAGGGCGCACATCGAAAGTGTTCCTCGATAATCGCAACGAGATTATGAATGGAACTTTCAGCGGCTCACTTGTGAAAAATCTGCCAAAAAATATCGAGACCGAATACGAGGAGAGCAGCGACTTGTCAGTTCGCAAAATCTACAACAACCGTTCGGTGGTGAAGGTTGAGATAACGGGCTACAACGTGCTTAAAACGCTTGTGGAGGAGTTTTTGCAGGCCATTCTGAAACCTGACACCAACTATTCGCGCAAACTCCTGCAGCTCATTCCTGAGCAGTACAAAACCGACAATCACAGCACATACGACAAGTGCCGCGCCATTCTCGACTTTATTTCTGGCATGACCGATCTTTACGCCATGGACCTCTACAAACTTATCCGCGGCGATAGCGTATTGGTAATCTGACGGATTGAATCACTGAATCAAACATAAAAAAAGCACAACGTTGTTGAACGCTGTGCTTTTTTGTTGGCGTAAAGCGTATTGTTATCTGCTTCCCGAACTCTTTTTCGGTTTTGCGGTTGTGCCGCTCGAAGTGGCTTGTCCAGCCGATTTAGAGCCCGATGTGCTGCTGCTCGACGAACTCGATTTCACCGTCGATGTGCTGCTGCTCTTGTGAGTGCTCGATGTGCTTGTTGTTGTCATGCACGATGTCAGCATTGCAAGCGATACAAATACTGCCAAAACTGTAGTTATTCGTTTCAGTCTCATAGTTTTAAGTTTTTATTTTATTGATTTTGATGAGTAATTCTTTTTTGCTTTTGCAAGAACTTTTTGTGCGTCGGCGCTGTTCTGCCATTCCATCATCTTTTTAGCCAGACGGCCCGAGCGGCGCTCGCCGTTGAGCAGAGCCGAAATCTCTTCGGTGGTGTAAGTGTTGGCCGATTCCTCGTTGATGGCCGATTGCATTGGCGAAGGCTCGTTTTTGCGAACCCTTCTGAATCGCGATGCAAGCGTCTTGTTGTTGTCGATATTGCTCTTGATGACGCCCTTTTCAATCTTCAGCGGGCCGCCGTCGGCAGTTGTCAGATAATAGTAGTTATTGTCCTCGTTCGACTCGTCAACGCCGCTGAATGCGTCGGAAATCAGCACAAGATAGTAGGAACCCGACACGTCGGGCATTTTGTATGACCACTCAAACGGCTCGTTGTCGCCATAAACGGCGTGCGAAACGCTCTCGCCGCCCTTCACGCTCACGTTGCTCCAGCAGTAGCCTTGCGCCGACACGCCGAGTACTTGTTTTGCCGTCACAGGGTCCCAGTTGAAGTTATAATTCAACTTTTTGCCGTTTTCATCGGTGAACGTGCCGTATTCATCAGTGTACAAATCCACAAGCAGAACCTGATAGTTGTTGGCGTTGTAGGCATCGTATAGCACGTAGCAGATGGCCCATGGTTTGTCGCATTTCAATGTCGATTCACCAGCATTGTAAACGTTGTAGATTGATGTGCGCCAGGTCGGGTCGTTCGAGTCGGCGTCGTCAGGATCATCGTAGTCCAAATCGGCAAGGGTTGCAGGCACAAGGTCGTAGCCCGACGATGTGTTGACCACCGTGTTCGACGAGCCCACAACAATCTGCTCGTCATCGCCGTAGGCCACAAAACCGGTGTAGGCGAACTTGCCGCCGCAGAAGAATTTGTAGTCAACCCAGATATAGCCGTCGTCGCCCCAACTTGTTCCCCACGAGTTCACCACGCGGAAGGCACCGTTGGCGCCCTTGTTGTCGTCGTAGCCCGAGCACACAAGCGCGTGATAGCCGTGCTGACCAGTTGATTTGAACGATGTTTGGTTGGTGAGCACCGAGTTGTCGTTGGCATACATGAACTCATCGCCCAGTTTCGCACCGAAAACCACAAGGCGGCCGTTGCTCAAATAGCGTTTGATGGTTTCCACGTTTGTGATGTCGATTTCGCGGTAAGCCTTTATCTTATAGCCCGATGCGTTGCTGGTGGCCGAAGCCGATGGCGAGCACGAGCAGTCGAGTTGCGAGTAGGGCACAGCCGCTTCGGTGGCCACACCGCGCTTCTGCATCACGTCGAAAGCATAGCGGAAATTGGTTCCGCCGCACCCCGAGCCTTTGTATTTATTGTCGATGGCCATAAACACGTCGGCAGCCGAGAATGTATTCGAACTGTTTAGTTGTGAGGTTGTTAGGCCTTTCGATTTTGCATAGAGCCATGTGCGGCAGTTGTAGGCGGTGGCCCAGGCCACGCAGGTGCCGTACTGTCCCTGGTCGCCAATGCGCGGCAGATTGGCCGAGAGGTCAACTTTCGACGGCATGTCCGACGAGAGGTTGTTGTCGATGTCGTTCAGGTCGATGTCGTCCTCAATGGTTTCGGTGTGCTCATCGAAGAAGAGCCAGCCAAGCCATGAGCCTCCGTCGGTTTTGAGGGTTGTTCCGTCGTCGGCGAGCAGCGCGTTCAAAAATTCGTTCAGCGACTCTTCATCGCACGACACAAATGTGACGCCCGCTGTCAGCAGCGACAATGTTAGTGCTACGGGAATGATGATTTTCTTCATTTTATTCAAAGTTTAAGTTAATAGATTCCATGCCTTTGTTGCCCGAAAGGTCGGCATCGTCGTGGTTGATGGCCGCGCCGTTGGTTTTGGGCTCAGTGGCGAAAATGTTGTTCACCATCTCAAGATGCTTTTCGAACCGTGCGTTGACAAGGTTCAGACCGCCCAGGAATTTGTTTCCGCTGAAACTGGCCGAGTTCGTGAATACGCATTTCGACATTTTCAGCAGTCCTAAGAATGTGGAATTCTGAAAGTTAACCCTACCGCCGAATTGCGAGTTGGTGAAATCGCACAACGCGTCGGCGCGGGTGTTCGAAAAATCGGTGTAACCGCCAATAACAGCATCGGTGAACGTAGCAATGTCACCAATGTGGCAGTACTGGAAGTTTGCCGTTTCCTTGAAATTGGCTTTGGCGAACGATGTGCGGCGGTTGAGCGTTGCGCTCACAAAAAGAGCGTCGCCGTTGAATCCTGTTCCTGTGAACGATGAGCCAGCCGTTGAGTTGATGCCGCTGAAATTGGTTTCGCCCTCAACCGTGCAATCGAAGAAATCGAACCGCCCGAGGAACTCTGCCTGCTGAAAATCAACGCTTTTTGCAAACTTGCAGTTGCGGAAAGTCACGTTTCGTGAAAACACGCAATAAACAATCTGCACGCCATTTCGCCGAGTGTCGTTGGCTCTGACGGTGTCGGCAAACTCGCAGTTGACAAACACCAACTCGCAGTTGACATAGGCTGGAGCCATTTCAAGAGCCAGAGCCCCCGTTCCTGCTTCGGTGAGGTTCAAATTACCCTCAATGCGCTTGTCGTGAATGATGAGTTCCGACTTGTCTTTCATTTTTTTGATAATATCAGCTGATTTCATAGTGTTCGAATTGTCGCCCGCGCTTGCCTGACGGCAGCAGATTATGCTTGTTGAGCAAATCAGGGTGAAGATGGCAAGTACTATTTTCCGCATAGTTGTGAAAAAGTGTGTTATATATGCAAATTTATATTTTTTCGGATTCCAAACGCTGATTTTTGGAAAAATGCCCAACAAACGGAAAAAATATCTCCGCATGATGAAGCGCGGAGAATTAAAATTACCAAATTTGAACACAATCCAACCAAATTTGAATTCATCGCCGCCATATTTTTATTCTGCCATGTCACCTTAAAAAGCCGCTATATATTTGCATCGTTCAACAGATTAGTCACCACCAACTGAAGCCCGTTACTTACCGAGTAACTGACAGCTTTCAGAACCCCAACTGAGAGCTGTTTTTTTTATGCCTTCGCCAAAAAGAAAAGAGTAATGACGAACCACCATCATTACTCTTTAAATCACTCAAAACTAAATATCTAACTAACTCAAAGTTCGCCGTTCAGGAACTGCGTGTAGATTTTGGCCTGCTTCTCATACTCGAGCAGGAAGCCGTCGTGGCCGTAGACCGATGCCAGAATACGCAGCACGCTGCCCTTGATGCCCTTGTGGATAATCAACTGGTCCTCAACAGGGAACAGAATATCAGTGTCGATGCCGATAACGAGAGTGTGCGCCGTGATGCGCCCCAGAGCCGCCTGGAAGCCGTCGCGGCCGCGGCCCACATTGTGCGAGTCGAGTGCCTTCGAGAGCGTGTAGTAGGAGTAGGCGTTGAAACGGTCGGCAAGTTTGTTGCCCTGGTGCACCTGATACGAACTCACGCGGAAATGGTCCAGTTTGTCAAGGTCGTTGGGGTCTTCGGCCTGTGTGCGGTTGAACGTCTCGCGGTTGCGGTAACTGATGAGTGCCATTGCACGAGCCGATTTCAGGCCCAGTTCGCCGCCGTTCGGGTTGTCGTCGTAGAAGGTTTGGTCGGCTTCGATGGCCATGCGCTGCGCCTCGTTGAATGCCGACACCCACGGAGTGTTGACCGCCGTGGTGGCCACAAAAAACGCGTTTTTGATGAGAGGCGGATTGCTGATGGCCCACTCAATGGCCTGGTGTCCGCCAATCGAACAGCCAAGGATTATCTCTATTGAATTGATGCCGAGATGTTTGCGCAGAATCTCATGGCATTTCACCTGGTCGCGGACGGTGATGAGCGGGAAACTGCGGTAGTAGGGTTTGCCAGTCTTTGGGTTGATGCTGAGCGGCCCAGTGGTGCCGTAGCACGAGCCAAGGATGTTGGCGCAGACGATGAAATATTTGGAAGGGTCGAAGAATTTGCCCTCGCCCACCATTCCTGGCCACCAGTCAACGGGGTCGGCGTTGGCAGTGTAGGCGTGGCACATCCACACCACGTTGCTCTGGTCGGCATTCATGGTGCCGTAGGTCACGTAGGCAATGTCCAACTCTTCAAGGTGCTCGCCGCACTCAAGGTCGAGGCCCTCGCTGTAGTGGTAGTATTTCACGCTTTTGCCGCCGTCGTGCGACAGGTATTTATCTTGGATAATCATATTCTGTATTGATTTAAATAATTAGCAAAATTACTGACAAACAATCGGTTAAAGTCGACTGCAATATTGGCACGCCGTGTGCCGTGTTTCTGGGGGAAAAATCAAATGCGCACCTGCTGGCGCATCGACGATTTTGTTGACGCCTCAAAGTAGAAATTGATACGGCTGTCGTTATTCTCTTTCATTTTCAATTTGTTATAATTCCCATCGGGACTATTCCGTCAGGGTTAGGTATTAGCACCTTTCCACTCAGGGAAGGTTGTTAGAACTTCATCGAGCCTAATCTCTCCGTTCTTCGA